>SUVJ01000008.1 GCA_015062045.1 Akkermansiaceae bacterium | reverse complement strand
CCAAAAGTCCTTTGTAAAAGTGCCAAAGATAGACCAAAAGTCCTTTGTAAAAGTGCCAAAGATAGACCAAAAGTCCTTTGTAAAAGTGCCAAAGATAGACCAAAAGTCCTTTGTAAAAGTGCCAAAGATAGACCAAAAGTCCTTTGTAAAAGTGCCAAAGATAGACCAAAAGTCCTTTGTAAAAGTGCCAAAGGCAGGTCAAAAGTCCTTTGTAAAAGTGCCAAAGGATAGTCAAAAGTCCTTTGTAAAAGTGCCAAAGATAGGCCAAAAGTCCTTTGTAAAAGTGCCAAAGATAGGCCAAAAGTCCTTTGTAAAAGTGCCAAAGATAGGCCAAAAGTCCTTTGTAAAAGTGCTAAGGATAGACCAAAAGTCCTTTGCAAAAGTGCCAAAGAAGGGCCAAAAGTCCTTTGTAAAAGTGCCAAAGGATAGTCAAAAGTCCTTTGTAAAAGTGCCAAAGATAGGCCAAAAGTCCTTTGTAAAAGTGCCAAGGATAAGTTAAAAGTCCTTTGTAAAAGTGCCAAGGATAAGTTAAAAGTCCTTTGTAAAAGTGCCAAAGATAGGCCAAAAGTCCTTTGTAAAAGTGCCAAAGATAGGCCAAAAGTCCTTTGTAAAAGTGCTAAAGATGGGTCAAAAGTCCTTTGTAAAAGTGCCAAGGATAGACTAAAAGTCCTTTGTAAAAGTGCCAAAGATAGGTCAAAAGTCCTTTGTAAAAGTACCAAGGATAGACTAAAAGTCCTTTGTAAAAGTGCCAAGGATAGACTAAAAGTCCTTTGTAAAAGTGCCAAAGATGGGCCAAAAGTCCTTTGTAAAAGTGCCAAAGAAAGGCCGAAAGTCCTTTGTAAAAGTGCCGAAGATAGGTCAAAAGTCCTTTGTAAAAGTGCCAAAGATAGGCCAAAAGCCTTTGTAAAAGTGCCAAAGATAGGTCAAAAGTCCTTTGTAAAAGTGCCAAAGATAGGCCAAAAGTCCTTTGTAAAAGTGCCAAGGATAAGCCAAAAGTCCTTTGCAAAAGTGCCAAAGATAGGCCAAAAGTCCTTTGTAAAAGTGCCAAAGATAGGTCAAAAGTCCTTTGTAAAAGTGCCAAAGATAGGCCAAAAGCCCTTTGTAAAAGTGCCAAAGATAGGCTAAAACTCCTTTGTGAAAGTGCTAAAAATAGACTAACAGTCCTTTGTAAAAGTGCCAAAGATAGGCCAAAAGTCCTTTGCAAAAGTGCCAAGGATAAGCCAAAAGTCCTTTGTAAAAGTGCCAAGGATAGGTCAAAAGTCCTTTGTAAAAGTGCTAAAGATGGGTTAAAAGTCCTTTGTAAAAGTGCCAAAGATAGGCCAAAAGTCCTTTGTAAAAGTGCCAAGGATAAGCTAAAAGTCCTTTGTAAAAGTGCCAAGGATAGGCTAAAAGTCCTTTGTAAAAGTGCCAAGGATAAGCCAAAAGTCCTTTGTAAAAGTGCCAAAGATGGGGCAAAAGTCCTTTGTAAAAGTGCCAAAGATAGGCTAAAAGTCCTTTGCAAAAGTGCCAAAGATAGGCCAAAAGTCCTTTGTAAAAGTGCCAAGGATAAGCTAAAAGTCCTTTGTAAAAGTGCTTTTGAAAAAATATAATACATTGAAAGAAAGTGTATTAATGGTAAAGATAGAAAAATGCAAAAATTGATGGGGAAATTTTAGTAAAAATCTTGACATGTTTTTTTAATGTGTTATTATTTGCTTGTAACAACAATAAAAAAATATGGATCGTCATTGCATATCAGAGTTAATCGCATGGAAAAACAGTTCACGGCGTAAGCCTTTACTGTTGCTTGGTGCGCGTCAGGTAGGCAAGACGTGGGTGGCGCGTGAGTTTGGTCGAAAATATTACAAGAACATAGTGTATGTTCGTTTCGACAGGGATGATTTTGTGCGTCAGTCATTTGAGAAGGATTACAACATTCCCCGGTTGATGGATACTTTGCAGGTACACAGCAGAGTTCAAATTGTACCCGGGGAGACGCTTATTATCTTGGATGAAATACAGGATTGCCCCTGTGCCTTGACCTCTTTGAAATATTTTTGTGAGGACGTGCCGGAGCATCATATCATAGCAGCCGGTTCATTACTTGGGCTTTCTGTGCATACGGGAACCGGTTTCCCGGTCGGGAAGGTAAATCGTGTATACATGTACCCCATGAGTTTTTCTGAATTTTTGGAGGCCTTGGATTGTGGTCAGTATGCAGAGCTTATTCGCCGGAGGGATTGGCGTATGATAAATACGTTTCATGACAAGTTAGAAGAGTTACTGCGCCAATATTATTATGTTGGTGGTATGCCGGAAGCTGTGCAGTCATATCGTGATCGTCGCAATTTGCATACGGTTCGCCGCATTCAGGAAGGCTTGCTTGCAGATTATCGCAGCGATTTCAGCAAGCATGCCACGGCTGCGGAGACTCATTATATTGCACAGATATGGGATTCTATCCCCGAGCAGCTGGCCAGGGAGGATAAACGTTTTGTGCATGCTGATGTTGGCGAGCGTGTAAAGGCTCCTATGCTGAGGGGGCCAATACGCTGGCTGGATGATGCTGCCTTAGTGCAACCGGTATACCGAGTGCGTAGACCGGAAATACCGTTGTCTGCATACAAGGATGGAGCGTTCAAACTGTTCTTTGTAGATGTCGGTTTGCTGGGTGCCGCCTGCAAGCTGCCTCCGTCTGTGATTTTGGAGCACAACAGTGTATTCGGTCAATTTAAAGGAGCTCTTACAGAGCAATTTGTGCAGCAACAATTGCGAGCAGAGTGTGGTATTACCCCTTTTTATTGGGCAGCGGAGCGTGCGCAGGCTGAGGTTGATTTCGTGATAGATGAGGATTACAGTATTACCCCGATTGAGGTTAAAGCGGAGCGTAACCTGCAAGCTAAGAGTCTGCGGAGTTTCTGTAAACGATACAACAGTAAATTAGCTGTGCGCACTTCTATGGCAGAGTATGGCGTCAGCTCTGTCACCTTGCCGGCCGGTAAGGGGGGGGACCCCGAGCATTCTTTTACTATTGTGGATATCCCCTTGTATGCCATTGCTGCTTTGCCGGCGGAGCTTCAATCTTTCCGGCATTGATAGCAAATAACTTCAGAAGCCTCGGTGCATGTGGTGCCGAGGCTTTTTTCTTGATTTAAATTTTTTCAAATCATTGAGGGAAGTTTACTTGCTCTTCAGAAGGCTTTTGCGGCTGCGGATTATTTGTTTGTCTATTTGTTGAAACTCGATTTGGAATCAGCCCCAATCTACAACTGCGCTCCATTGACAGGAGCTCTATCAATTATCTAATTTATCTCGCTTAATTGCGTGGTAGGGCGTATACTGCCATGCAATATGTATACTCACCCTCAATTAAATTGTGACCTCAAATGTTGCGAAATCTACACTCGGCTGCATCAATATTGCGTGTTTGCGCATTCTTGCTTAGAGATGTGCGCCATACCTCGCCAAACTCGCCACCGTGTTTCATCCCTTATCAATGCGGAGCTTTGTACTGCCCACCGCAGACTTTTTGAAGAATGGTGGAACCCGCAAACCGTCCATAATGAGTTCTTTAAAATAACGCAGCAACACATCTTCTCAGAGTTGTCAAATCTGATATCCACTCATCGTTTGAATATGCTATTGCAAATACCCGCTTAATGGATGCTTATGCTATGTCCGGTTCTTTATCACATCGTCGCAATTGCCTGCGCGCTTGGAGAGAGCGTGCAGAGCATTATGCCTACAAACTCAAGATTCTTATTACGCCCTTAGTGTCGAATGCTATTCACCGACGTGATCTTTTCATCAAAATAAACCGTTTTATCGATGCAGTGCAGGATTTTATCATGGTGCACGCCGGTAATATATCTCGCGCTCGCTGCTCATTGGCCGATGCTTCTTTTTCCTCCCCTCTTAAACAAACGCTCTTACTCCGTCACGTCAGCCTTTTATCCACACTCCCGGATGCCCTCGTTTCCTGTCTCGCCCTTCAAAACTTTCTCCAAGCTCTCTTTCGGGAGTAGGAGAGCTTATCTTAAGTTAGTTATTTTTGATTGGCTATCTTTTAGTAATAACAAAAAGTCATCGATAGACATTAACCATTCTTGTTGGTGTTTAGTATACGTGTTATGTATCATTCTGGGAACAACTAATTGGAGCCTATGTAACTGCATTTCATTTGTCTGATTGACGGAAATGGCTCCTTGCATGGTTAATAAATGTTTATGTGAAATTCGGTTGGCTTCGACCAATACTTGTCTCCACCTGTCCTTACAGGTTGTTTTGACCCCTAGCATGTGAAGTAATTGAGAGGGAAATGATTCATTTTTATAGAAATCGATTCCGGGAAAAAGAAAATCCGGTTTAGATTTTGATTCAGTAACAGGAGTTCGAGAATATGCTATATGATGGTCGTTAAAAATTTGAGCAAGATGATTTTCTAAACTTTGTCCAGCTCTGGATTTGCGTCGATTTAAGACAGAAAGTGCGTATTTAACAAAACTATCCGGTGTAAATCCTTTTTCTATTCTTTGCGCGAGTAAGGATTCCTCAAAAATTTTGAATAGATAGTCCTCTGTATTATACCAATCAAATAGAACATCATCGGCGGATGCATTTAATGCGTTGACATAATTGCTTTTACTTCTTGCAAACGCAGAAAATGTCAAGGTGTCAGGGAATGCTTCGCCAAATCGTTCTTGCATTTCGGCTAAATAATCTTTACTTGTTAATCTGGTTATACCGAGAATATCGAGAATCCATGAAGCACATGATGGGATGGGTCTTTCATCCAGTTCTTTTGTTGATACATGTATGAACTTACCCACTTTTATATCTTGACTAAGCCCGAAAAGCCATAAAATATCAGAAAGTACATCACTTTCAGCCTTTGAAACAATAACAACGGCTTCATCTTTTAAGTCTTTAGCAATTATCAAGCAATCATCTGTGTACATGGATTCTGTAACTACATTTGTGGTGTAGTATAGCCTGTATTCTGCCGAACGGTGAGGTTTATTCCAACGGCTGTCGTAAAATGTGAGCTCTCCGTGAGCGGATTGTTGAATTTCATCATCTAAATAGATGAATTTGGTAGGAATCGTTATTTTTTCTCCACCCTCGGGTTTGCCAAATAAATCAACAAATGCTTTTACTCCCTGAAACTCGTGACCATGAGATGTATTGGGGTCACTTTCAGTAGCAGAAAGCCTTTTTACACAGATTCCTTTAAAGAAAGACGATAGATGACCGCTACTCCAATTCATAGGGATTTTTCTTTTAGTTGATTAGCTATTACTCTTGCAGAGGCTTCTACGGCTGGAACTACTACGCTATTTCCAATTTGAGTATATGCTTGTGTTGCTGAAACCGGAAATAAAAATTTGCGAGGGTCATATCCTTGTAGCTGCATCGCTTCCTCTATAGTAAGTTTTCTAGGCCGAGTCCCTTCTTGTTGTACAAGAATCTCTGCACCATCCTTATGATAACGAGCCGAGATTGTTCGAGTTACAGCATCATCATTCAATGGCCAAGTTAATAAACCATAGCCGAATCCGTTACCAGCCTTTTCATGATGCGCTTTATGTCTCTCTAAAGTAGCCCATGTTCCGGGACCAAGAGTATGTCCTTCAACGTGAGGTTTGATGATGCTGGCGAGTTTTGGATATTTATAATTCTGTTCCGGTTTGTCAGGTATAATAATATCATTGGACGATATATCTATTTGTTGTGGATCAAACCCCAATATGTATATTCGTTCACGATGCTGAGGAACCCACGCTGCCCCGTTGACAACCTTGTATCCAATTACATATCCTAACTCATCTACAAGAGATTTGCGAATTACTTCAAACGTTCGACCTTTATCATGAGATAATAAGTTTTTCACATTTTCTAGCATAAATGCTTTAGGTCGTTTGATTCGTAATATTTCCTTTATCTCAAAGAAGAGGGTGCCTTGAGTTTCATCTTCAAAGCCATGTTTTCGGCCTAACGAATTTTTTTTGGATACTCCGGCAAGAGAAAAAGGCTGGCATGGAAAACCAGCACAAAGAACATCATGTTTAGGAATTTGTTCTTTAGGAATGGATCTGATGTCTCCGTATGGCATCTCTCCGTAATTAGCCGCATATGTTTTTTTCGCGTATTTGTTCCATTCGGAACTGAATACGCATTTTCCTCCCACTGCTTGAAAAGCTTGGCGAAAACCACCAATACCAGCAAATAAATCAATAAAAGTAAAATCCCAAAATTTTGGAGGGGGATATGGAAGATCGTTAAATAAATCAGGTAGTTCTATGCTTTGTAATTCTTCAGTGTCTTCACATGCGTATATTCCATGTTCTTTAGATGATTTTTGGCTTAAAATGTGTAATAATTTTATATGTGTTTTCTTGTTTAGTAAAGGAATATCGCCTGTCAGGTTTTGTAAGAGATGAGAGGCAATGGCTTCTGCCTCAGCTTTATGCTCATTATTAAAGCAAGTGTCCATCATGAGATAATCGGATATCTCTTTCTGTAGCTTTGAAAGTAATTGCATAATAACCCGTGCCTTTTTTAGATTCTAATGAGACGCGCTTATGTCTCCTTTTATTGTATACTTAGTGTACTAGGTTTTTATATCATTTTGTGAGGCCTTATGTCAATCTAATTCTGGTATGTTGCTCTCACAAAAAAACGGCAGGCTGATAAGCCTGCCGAATGTTCAAAATGAAAAATGAGAGGAATAACAGGCCTGAGCCTGCCGTGGTTGGAGGATTATTTCTTCTTCTTTTCAGGCTTGCAAATCTTTTTCCAATCGAGAGCCCCTTTGCCGTGGCCGCTGTAAAGAACTTTACCGTCCGCATTCACAATGGTGGCAGCGGGGATGCCATTGGGTGCAGTAATGCCCGGCAGTTTCTTGGCATCGGGAGAGGTGGCGAGCACACCGGGGAACCCGGCCTCGTAGTGCTCTAAGTAGGCAACGGCGGCGTCCGGGGTTTTATCGTGCCCGATGAGGATAATCTCTACCTTCTTTTTCTTCATTTTCTTGTATTCTTTTACAATCTCGGGCATCAAAGCCTTACAGGGACCGCACCAAGATGCAGAGTGCAGGTAGATGTAGTATTTTGCTTTTTTGGAGGGTTTATCATCCGTCAGGAACTCGATATCCTCAATTGCGGCTCTGACGGCAGGTTTGTCGCCCTTCTTGACTTTCTTTTCTGTCTTGGGGGCAGGGGATTCATCTGCAAGGGCGGTAGGTACCATTACCCCGGCAAAAATGCCGGACAACAAGGCGAGGTAAAAGAAGGTGCGCTTCATAACGCCCCGAATCATAGCAGAACAAATAATTACGGTTAAGAGAAAAGTTTGTAAAATTTAACCCTTCTGTTTTTGAAACAAAAAGTATCTTTTGCTTGCCAAAATAGGGTATATGTGTTATGATGGCGGAGGCAGTTAGGTAAAAAAAGTTAGTAAAAATAGGAAATAGAGTAGCAAGATGAAGACTGTTACACCCATTTTGAGGATATTGGTAGGTAGCTTGGTGTTGCCGGTTATGGCGGCAGAAGCAGATGCTGAGCTGTTAAAATGGCTGCGCCGCAGCAATGCCGTATACAGCCCCTTGGAGGCAGCAGAGTACGGCACGGAAAAACAACTGCAAGAGGCCGTTGCCGCAGAGCCCGCGCAAGTAAATGCGACAGATGAATTGGGGCGAACAGCTTTGCATATTGCAGCTGCTAATGGTAAGGCGGGGGCGGTGAAAATATTGTTGACCGCCGGGGCAGACGCTGCTGCGCGTGATGCAGCAGGAAAATTACCCATAGAAATAGCGCAGGGAAAAGGCACCGTTAAATTATTGGAATCTGCCGGTAGGGCTCGGGAAAAGGAATTGCAACTGAGTCGGGATATTAAGGCCGGTAATATAGATGCTGTAAACGCAGCACTTAATGCCGGAGTAAATGCAAATGCACTTAGCGAGGATAGGTGTGGCACCATGTTAAGTGTTGCCATTCTGGCAAATAATGCAGAGGCTGTGACTGCATTGTTGCAGGCCGGGGCAGATGCAAATTATGTTAATGCTGCTCAAAAAAGCGTATTGCATTTGGCGGCAGCCTCTGCAAGTGGAGCGGTAGTTAAAGCTCTGCTGGCAGCCGAAGCAGATCCGTATCATCCGGGTAATAATGGTGCAACTCCTCTGCATGATGCTGTGTGGGGTCGTAATGCGGCTGCGGTAGAGGCATTGATACCGGCATACAAGGCAGATAATTTCAGCCCGGATGGTAAGCGTAACGGGTATCCGGTGGCTATGGCGATTACATGGAATAGGGCTGATTTTCTGCAAATGTTCATCAACGCCGGCATAGATGTAAACGATAAACGATTTGCCGATAGTCCTTTGCTGCATCAAGCCGTTAAGCATAACCGTGTATTTATGGTTAAAATGTTGCTGGATGCCGGGGCGAATCGTACGGCAAAAGATGCGCAAGGTAAAACAGCTATTGAGTATGCAGATGGAGAAGCTTATGAATTATTAAAGTAAAATACGGAAAGGACATTATATGAAGTTTTTTATATGCTTGAGTATGTTGTGCTGCGTGTTGATAGCGCCGATGGTGTTGCATGCAGAAATCCCCGCTGGTACGGATTATTCTCAGATTAACAAAACGACAAATCCTGAATCTGCATACCGCGTACGTACATTCCGCGCATATTTGCCTCAGGACGCGGTACGTAATACGCTGCGTACAAATAATTATTCTGCATTCGAAAACCCTACGGGCATTTATTACACTGCCGGTGAGCAGATAACGGTGGAGGTGCAGGGGGATACCCCCAGGGATCTTACTTTTATTATTCATAATTTTGACCGTGAAGGGGGGCATGCTGAATATCCTCTGAAAAGTGGTAAAAATACTTTTACCACCTCTACCTCCGGCTTGGGTTATTTTAATTATCGATCTCTTACCCCTCAACAAGCACCTGCTTTGCAGGTTAAACTAGAGGGTGGCACCATCAACGGTGTCTTTACTCAGTACGATGATGCAGAAACTTGGCAGAAACTCTTAGCCAACGCTAAAGGAAACATTTTGGATATATTGGGAGAGCGTGTTCAGTTGGCGTATAATGTAGATGGTTTGCGGAAGTATTGTCCGGACCGAGGCCCGGAGCTGTTGGCTATCTATGATGATGTATTACGCATGGAGCAAGATATTTTGGGGTGGGAGCGCTACCAATGCCACCCCGGTACTCACATGCATGGACGTGTGCAATGGCAGGGCTTTATGCATGCAGACGGCATGGGGGGGGCATATGTTAATACCGCGATGCGAGAGGTAGCAAATGTTGATAGCCTCAAAAATACAGTGTGGGCTATAGCTCACGAGTTCGGGCATGTGAATCAATGTCGCCCCGGTATGATGTGGGCCGGAACCCAAGAGGTAACAAACAACATTTTTTCTGCATGGTGCTGCTATAAGATTAACCCGGCTTTTTGCCGTTTGGAGCACGAAACTACTGCAGTAATGGGTTACGATAAACCCATGAGAGGAGGTCGATTTGATTGTTATATCAACTCTGCCTTGGTGAGACGTCAGCTTTGGCAATTTATGACCGGTCCGGATTATGGTATTAATAATGTGCCCGGTAAACGCACGGGGGATCACTTTGTGAGTGTCTCCCCCCTGTGGCAGTTGCAGCTCTATTTTGCGGCGGCTCGGGGTAAAGACGGGTTCTACCCCTATATTTATGAGCAAGCCAGAAAAGACGCAGCAGATACCCCGCACGGGCAGTTGCGTGTGGCTTTTTGCACGCGTGCCGCAGATGCCGTGCAGTTGGATTTATCCGAGTTCTTTGTCAAGACCGGTATACTTGCGCCTATGAACCGCATGGTGGAGGACTACCAGAGCCACCATGTTACCATCACCTGTGAGATGTGCGAAAAGGCCATTGCCCACATGCGCCAATACCCCAAGCCTGATTCTTGTGTGATTTATTACATCAGTGCCAATACCATGCACATCTTCCGAGACCGCATACCCGTCAAGGAGTCTCCCGACTATACTCCGGATGTATCTAAGGGCATTGTAACCATACCTGCCGATAAGTGGGAAAATGCCGTGGCGTTTGAATGTTACCGCGGCAAGCGCCTTTGCCGTGTGGCGTTACGTGGCCTTAACCATGAGGATAATGCCACCACGGACCTCATTGTGCCCAATGGTACAACCTCCATCCGCGCCGTGCAGTGGGATGGCAAACGCTATACCATTTGGAAGGCTCCTAAGTAACGCTTCTTTTTTGTAGCATAACGGCATACAAACGGCGTGATGAGGTGAATCATCACGCCGTTGGTGTGCCCCACATCTGCAAGGATAATGCAAGACTGCTCGCAGCGGAATATATCTCGTTTTATAAACTCCTCAAACGCTGGTAGGAAACTGCTGTATGTCCGGAATGCCCCTTACGGTGCTGTGTGGGGGCAAAAGCCCCCTACACGATTTATAAAGGGCAAATTTATAACATGGAGTATACGCCTTGTTGCTCACCCGGATACGTAGTTTCATAGGAGATTCCGATGGTATCTCGGGCGGCTTCGGGGGTGGGGTAGATGCCGGCCCCGGCGAGGGCATACATGGCTGCGCCCAGTACGGTGCTCTCCGATACGGTGGAAACGAGGATGGGCAGGCCGAGGATATCGGCTCGCATTTGGGTCCATATTTTATTGCGGGCTCCTCCACCTACTAACAAAAGCTCGGTAGCTTTAAAGCCGCCTACTTTTTCCAATTTTTCCAGTCTGCTCTTGAGTCGGAAGGTGAGAGCCTCCATGGCTGCGCGGTAAATGTGTCCGCGTGTGCGCCCCAAAATAAGCCCCTCAATGCTGCCGGGGGTAGCATCGCTGGGCAGGAAGTTGGGAATAAGCTTTACCCCATCGCACCCCGGGGCTATGGCTGCGGCCTCTGCATCCATGGTATCATAGTTTTCGCCGTTGTAGCAAGTGGCTTTCACCCATTCAATAATACCGCTGGCAATCCACTGTAAACCGGGGTTGAGTAGTCCATGTTTGCTGTCGAACTCTACAGTGGCACCGGCTGCATAATCCTCGGCATCCAACTTGGCGTGGGGGGTGCGCAGCATCAAAATCTCCCACGTGCCGCTGGAGAGGAAGGGCTGATTCTCTTTTACTCCGCTTCCAAACAGGGCAAATTGTGTATCATGCCCGGTGGATACTACCGGTACGGCATTAGGAATCCCCAATAGCTCACAGGCACTCGGGGTAAGGTGCCCAATGACATCTCCTGCATTGACCATGGGCGGGAACAAGTCTTTACTAATACCCAAGGTTCCCAAAATTTCCTCGCTCCAATCTCCTGTTGCCAAATCCGTCATTTGAGAGGTGCCGGCCATGGTGCGGTCTGTTGCCATGACTCCCGTGAGCCGGTAAGCCAGAATATTGGAGATGAAGAGCCAAGCGTGGGCCTGTTTCAACAGCTCCGGTCGATTTTCCTTAAGCCAAATTAACTTATAGATAGTATTGAAGGCAAACTCTCCCACGCCGGATATCTCGTTTAGCTTGCTCTGAGACAGGTATCTGCTGATATTTTTCATCACCTCTGCCGTGCGTGGGCATTTCCAAGAGATAACGGGATAAAGCAGTTCACCCTGGGCATTTACTAAAGCTCCGTCTACTCCGAATGTAGTGATTGTTACGCCTTTAATTTGTGAGGGGGCTACTTTAGGCAAAATTTCATGAGTGCATTCTGCCAATTGATTGAGGATACGGTCAGCATTCCACACGTGGTATTGTGTGTTCTCTTTGCCGGTATCGGTTGAATTGGGGCGGCTGGCTTTTGCTACCAGCTCACCTTTCTCATTCACTAAGATGGAGCGTACGTTGGTAGCTCCGCAGTCTAAACAGAGTACGTATGACATAGTGATTTATTGGAATATTTTATTGAATACTTTATCTACATGAAAATATGGTTGCCATGCCTCGGCTATGGCATATGGATTCCTCTTTCCGCATGCCCATTCATTGATTTCCCGGTGAATGGCTTGGGCTAATGATTCCGGTGTGTCTTTTTGGGAAATTGTGCCTGAGTTTTTTGTGGTGTACCAGCAGATATCTCGGAGCGGTTTCAGTCTAAATGGTACAACTACGGAACAGCCACAGCAAAGACCTTCGGCTGATACAATATGTGAGGATTCAAAGCTTGATGGGCATAAGATGATTTTTGCTTCCTTATATTGTGTGCGTAATTGATGATTGGCTATGTATCCGCACAAATGTATTTTCTCGGCAATTTGAGAAGGTAGTTTGGAATGAAATTCTTTTAATTTATCCGTAATAGTGCCGAATATTTTGGTTATGGCTGTTCCTCCTGTTTTGTAGTAGTGCTCCAATGTTTGCATCATAAAGATGGGGCGTTTTTGTACAACGTCATCCCATCTGCCAATGCATAGAATGGTATCTTTTTTTTCTTCTCCATTATATTTACATAAGGGAGAAACCGGGCACGGAGTCGGGAAGAGTTTGTTGAGCAACCATTTACCGTAAAATAGGTGAGAACTCAGGTGCTCTGCCGCCGTTTCGCCCATGGTGATGGTGTCTGCCTGTTTTAAATGCCAAACGCGGAAAATATCTGCAAGTGTACACCGAATAAGCTTTGCAGCTCGCTTGTATAATGGAGTATTGGTACCAAAAGCCCCGGCAATATCATCGGTGCAATCCATATGAATCATCAACCTGATACCAGCCTTTTTTACAGCTCTTGCAATGGGTAAATACTTTGGTGCACCCCAAGAATACAACACAAGTGCATCTATGCCCAAACTTTTCCACCATGCAACAGATTTGAGATTTTTGTATTCCGTGCGGATGAGGTGTTCCGTTTGGTCTCCATTATAAAACGGTAATGGCATAATGCATTTGCTTTCAACACCCATGTTGCGCAATGATGTGCAAATCAATCCTGTGTCACGAATCCAGAATCCATCGTTGGATTGAAACGCAACGGGGGTGCAGCAATATATTTTTTTATACTTGGGGTTCATGGCGTATAAGGCAAAACTGCCCTGCCGATTCATTTTATCGGCAGGGCAGTTGAAGAATTAATTAATACTTGCCGTAAATGGGGCCAAAGTTGGCGCAGGCGCGGAAGTCTGCACCCTCGGGGTCGGCGGTGCCGAACAGATCCCAAGCGGCGGGGCGGTATACCTTATCCTCGGGCACGTTGTGTGCATATACGGGGATGCGGAGCATGGAGGCCAAGGTAATGATGTCTGCGCCGATGTGGCCGTAGGTCCAAGCACCGTGGTTGGCGCCCATGTTGGCCATGACGGTGTACACATCCTTGAAGCCGCCCTTGCCGGTAAGGCGCGGGGCAAACCAAGTGGTGGGCCAACCCGGGTCAGTGCGCTGGTCGAGCTTGTCGTTTACATCCTGTGGCAGGTCGCAGGTCCACCCTTCCACAATGGTCAGCACGGGGCCTTGGCCCTTTACCAAGTTCATACGAATCATGGTTACGGGTACATTGCCCTTGGATACGAAGTGCAGGGAATAGCCGCCGCCACGGAAGTACTCGCGGTTGGCCGGGCACCACTCGGAGGCACCCATCATGGCCTCAATGTCGGCCTGTGTGGTTTCACCGGTCTTCTTCATGATGGGGGTGCCATCGGGAGCGGTGGCGTGCATGTTGCCGTCCAGAGCCGTAGAACCGGAGTTGATGAGGTGCATGATGCCGTCCTTGGCCAGGCCCTCCATGGTGTAACCCGTCACACGTTTCACGGCAGCAGGGCTCCAGTAGGTGCGGATGTCGGAGAAGCAGGCAGCACGGCCGGTGAGCTGGTGCAGCAAGAGCATGCACACGCCGTTCATGGCATCGTTCTCCGTTGCAAAGGGGATAGCCTCACGCGGGCCGTTCCAGTCGAAGGTGCTGTTGAGCAGGGACTCCGCCATATCACCGTTGGGGTAGAAGTCCGTCCAGTGACGCTGCCCTTGGAACCCACCGCAAATGGCGTTGAAGCCCAAGCCTTCTTCCTCACGGTCGATGGTCTTGAGGTAGGGGTTGCCATGCATCATGTCGCGGAAGATGATGGTCATCAGGATGCTCTCGCGCAGGGTGCGCTCCTTCTCCTCGGGGGAGAGTACAAGGTCGGGGCGGTTGCGGTCCGGGCCAATCTTCACATACTTCTTGGCCCACTCCATGGCAAGGTCAAACTCAGCCTTGTCATAGATGCCCAGCTCCATGCGGCGGCGTACCTCGGTCATGTCAACCGGTTGTACGCGCATGCCCAAGTAGGCTTCCCAGAAGGAGTGGTCGAGAATAGAACCGGCAATACCCATGGAGCAACCACCGATGGAAAGATAGCCCTTGCCTCGCAGTGTTGCTACGGTGAGGCCGGCGCGGGCAAAGCGCAGAATCTTCTCTGCCACGTCCTCGGGGATGCTGGTGTCATCAGCATCCTGCACATCGTGCCCATAGATGGAGAATGCGGGTACGCCCTTCTGCGCATAACCGGCAAGTGCAGCTGCCAGGTACACGGCACCGGGGCGCTCCGTGCCGTTAAAGCCCCAAATGGCTTTGGGGGTGGTGGCATCTGTTTCAAAGGTTTCTGTAATGTAGCACCAGCAGGGGGTCACGATAAGGGAGCAGCCTACGTTGTTCTCTGCAAACTTTTGGTTGCATGCGGCTGCCTCTGCCGGGCCACCAATGGTGGTGTCGGCAATTACACACTTAACGGGCTGACCGTTAGCGTGGGTAACATTGGCTTCAATCAAGGCTGCTGCAGCCTTGGCCATGTTCATGGTCTGGTCTTCCAGAGATTCACGAACGCCGAGGCGGCGGCCGTCAATCGTGGGGCGAATGCCGATGGTCGGTAATGTGTCGTATTTCATATACGTTATATTTTAGGGTTAAATGTTTTATTTATCGGATGAAGTAAGGGGCTTACGGAACATCAAGCTGTATACCAGCACAACCGTAAAGCAGATGGCCGGTACAATGAATGCCGCACGCACGGATTGGTCAGAGGTGCTCAAAATGTAGTCCCATGTGGAATCTGCACCCGGGGTAAGGGCAAGCCAGCAGCTGCCGGAGCTTTCCACAATGGAGCCCATCCACGGGGTGATAACGGCACCACCCAAAATAGCCATGATAAGCCCTGCTGCACCCAACTTAACGATTCGGCTGTTAAGGCCGCCCAAGGCAATACCATAAATGGTCGGGAACATCAGGCTCATGCCTCCGGACATCAGGATAAGGCAAATGATGTTGAGGGAGAACGGCAGCCCACCGATGGTGAACAACACCTTCGTGGGCAGGTACATGGTGCCGAAACAGCACCCCACAGCCACTACGGCAAACAGAGCCATCATGTCGGCAGGGTTGAATTTCTTCATGTAATAGGTGGCTACCCAGCGGCATACAATGAAGAGGATGAGGGAGATGATGTAGTATGTTGCAGCAACATCGGACTCTATGCCGAGCTGGGCGCAGCAATACTTGTTCAGCCAGGTCCAAGCGGCAATCTGCACACCCACGTAGAAGAACTGAGCTATCACACCCACCCAGTAACGCGGAAGTCTCAGCAGCTGTATGAGCATATCTCTGTAGTTCTTAATCAGGAGCGTGAATACGATGGGACCCATCATTACAAAGATTAGCTGGAACACCATGTTGCCCCAAATGCTTACATCTTTGGCAGAGATCTTCTTGTCCGTATATTTGTTGACAACATCGCTTGCGCCTTTGTCATCTTTGCTCTTATTCAGCTCCGTTTGCAGAGCTGCGGCTTTACCTTTGACTTCCTCACTAAGCTCCGTAGCTTCTGCCGGGGCGCCCCCCTGAGCGGCAAGAGCCTTAATCTTATCAGCCGCTTGTGTAAATCCTTTGGCGGTGGCTATATCCCATGCCGTTTTGCCGTCCTCACCGGGGGTGGTTACGATAAGCGCAGCTGTAGCTGCAGATTCCGCTGCAATCGCCTTTTGCGCTTCCTCCAATTTTGGGGTAACGTGAAGCGTGTTAATGCATACCAGAATGGCTACAGGAATAGCAATGCACAGGCCGTACATGCCGATGAGTTTCGGCTTGCTGATACCTGTTTTCATGGTGTCATCCTGAGCCGGGGTCTCATACTGCTCAGAGCCGCTTTCAGGTTCTTTGTAACGCACAAAGAAGAACCAGATGACTGCGGCCACGGCAATCAAACCTACATAGGGTACGCATACCCAGAAAAGTTGAACCGCTTTGCTGTTGCCCTCCAAGTTAGCCAAAATAAGGTATTTAGCTAAGAAAATGCCGGCAAGAGACCCCACCGGGTTGAACGCCTGTGCAAAGTTCAGTCGGCGCACGGCTGTTTTCTCCGGCCCCAAGGATAAAACGTAGGGGTTACAGCTTGTCTCCAATATCGATAACCCGCCAGCCAGAATAAAGATGCCCAGCAGGTAGAGGTCGAAGCTCTGCGCAATACAGGCCGGTATATAAATCAAGGCACCTAAAATATAGAATCCTAAGCCTGCGAGCACACCGGTTCTATATGAAAACTCCTCCACCATCATGGCGGCAAAAATAGCCAATACGGCGTAAGCTCCGTAGAATGAAATCTGCACGCCGGCAGACTCTGAGGGCTTTATACCAAATATGGTTTCAAAGGCCGGTACCAAGTTATCCGTCATGTTGTTCAGCAACCCCCACAGCGCAAAACACGCTACAAGCATGAAAAACACGGTACGGAAACGCCGTGGCACCACCGGTGTCATGTCTCCTTTTACGTACTTGCTCATATTATGTACAGAATACCATTCTTATTCCCCATGTCAAGATAAAACATGGTAAGAAAAGAAAAAGCCTTGATTTATATTTAAAATTTGTTAGCATTATCTAAGCACCGTTTGTTAAATATGAATCTAGCAATCATCGGAACCGGGTACGTGGGCTTGACAACTGGCACTTGCTTTGCAGAGGTGGGGCATAATGTTGTGTGTGTGGATAATAACCAAGCCAAAGTAAATGCGCTGTTGGAGGGGCGTGTGCCGATTTATGAACCGGATTTGGAGGAGATGATTCTTTCCAACGTATCTGCCGGGCGTCTAACATTTACCACAGATCTTGCAGCCGCAGTAAAATCTTGTGAGATTATCTTTATAGCTGTGCCTACTCCCCCGCATGAGGACGGCTCCGTAGACCTTTCATACATAGAAGCCGTATCCCATGAAATTGCGGATGTTATCACCCCGGAGACGGGCTACCGCATCATTGTGGATAAATCCACCGTGCCTGTCAGCACCGGCAGTAAGGTGTTTCAGGTCATTGCTCGCTATGCTAAGGGGGATGTGGATGTCGATGTGGTATCTAACCCCGAGTTCTTGAGAGAGGGCAGTGCCGTGGCAGACCTGATGAACCCGGACCGCGTGGTGATTGGTGCCGATTCTCAGCGGGCCATGGATTACATGAAGCGTGTATACCAACCTTTCAATGCCCCCATTGTCGAGGTGGATCTGCATTCCGCAGAGCTTATCAAGCACGCGGCCAATTCCTTCCTGGCTCTTAAAATTTCCTATATCAATGCCGTTTCCGCCGTGTGTGAAAAAGCCGGGGCAGATGTTGAGCTGGTAGCGCAGGGCATTGGTATGGATAAACGCATCTCCCGCCACTTCCTTAATGCCGGCCTTGGCTATGGTGGTTCATGTTTCCCCAAAGATGTTAAGGGCTTCATCAACGTGGCAGATCAGCTGGGTGCCCCCATGACCATTTTACGTGAGGTTGAAAATATCAACGAGCAACAGCTGGAGCGCTTCCTGAAACGCATTCGTAAAAAACTGTGGGTGCTGCGTAAAAAACGTATTGCCGTTTGGGGGCTTGCCTTTAAGCAGAATACGGATGACGTTCGTGAGTCCGTTGCCATTAAGCTCATTAAGCGCCTGTGTGATGAAGGTGCTTATGTAACCGCATACGACCCCAAAGCAGCAGAAACAGGGGCTGCCGCCCTCTCCGGGTATGATGTTAACATTGTTGCAGATATGTACGAGTGCACTCGGGATGCCGAGATTCTCATTGTTGCCACAGAGTGGAAACAGTTTGCCATGGCCAACTTGGTCAAGGTGAGGGATTTGATGCGTCTGCCCATTATTTTCGATGGCCGCAACCTCTTGCACGGGGAAAATGCCTTGCACGCCGGGTTTGAGTATCACTCCATCGGTCGCAAAACGCTTCGCCCTGAAAGGTAAGGAGCTAAAACAGAAACACGCTTCGCCGAAATTATAAACGCCGCACCTGTTATATGTGCGGCGTGCTTGTGTAATGATATAGGCTTTTTTATTACTCTACGGTGCGTTCAATGCAGGCGTAGGCATTGTGGTTGTGGATGGATTCAAAATTCTCTGCCTCAATGCGGTACCATGAGAATGCGTTGTAACGCTCCGTTGCCAAGGCTACGTTGCGCACCAAGTCTTCCACAAAAACGGGGTTCTCGTAGGCTTTGTCCGTTACGTACTTTTCATCGGGCCGTTTGAGTAAGCTGTATACCTGGCAACTGGCGCAATCCTCCACCAAATCAATGAGGTCCTCAATCCACACCGCCGCATCAGAGAACCTTACGGAGTAGGTGACAATGCCCCTCTGGTTATGGGCGCCACGCTCGCTCATGGCTTTAGAGCAGGGGCATAAAGTTGTTACCGGCACTTTGATGGTTAAGGTAAATGTGCCGGGCTTGTTGCGCTCCGCATCAATCTCAAAGCGCACATCATAATCCATCATACCCTCCATTCCGCTAACAGGGGCTTTTTTGAGCCGGAAGAAGGGAAAATCAATTTCCACCCGCGCACGTTGTGCCGGCAGTTTTCTCAGTAATCGGGAGGGCAGGCGCACGGCAGAGTGCACATCTAAGTATCGGCGGTGCTCATGCAAAGCCTCTACAAAGCGGCTCATGTGGGTGCCTTTATATTCCTCCGGCAAATCGACCATCAGGGCCAATTTTGCTACGGTAGATTGGGTCCTGTTTTCTTTATCGCTGACAATGATGGGGTAGCGTACCCCACGAATCCCCACCCTATCAATCGATATCTGGCGGGTGTCTCGTTCGTTTTGGGTGTCTTTTAACTCTTTCATTATCAGACTTATGTTGCGGAGCCGTTGTAATCAGGGGAAAAACGGAGGGGAGCTTGCAGGCATACGCGTGCAAGCTCCCTCTAAGTATCAACGACAATCTGCCGTCGAGAACTCCTCCATATTGAGTGGGATCAGGGGAGCAGGTTCACGGCACGGGCGCGGCGAATCTCGCGCGTGATCTTGCGGTGCATCTTGGCAGATACACCCGTCACACGGCGGGGAAGAATCTTGCCCGTCTCAGACGTGAACTTGGAAAGGAACTCGGGGTTGCACATATCAACGGCACCGGCGGGGATGTCAATGCGACGACGGGGCATTGTCTTGTTGCAGGTGCGGAAACGGATACGACGCTCAACGCTCTTGAATTCAGTAATCATAGTATATAGATTTTTCCGGTTTGCAGAGGATTAGCGCATCTCGCGATGCAGCGTACGGCGCTTGAGGTAGGGGTTAAACTTAACCTTCTCCAGACGGCCGGGGGTGCGCTGGCTCTTCTTGTTACGAGTGGTGACGTAGCGAGAGGGGGTCTTACCCTCTGCCTTAGCCTCGGTGCATTCCAGGATGATGATATCTCTAGGCATAATTGTGATGTTGTTGACTTGCGGGCGCCTATTCTACACTATTCTTCGGATTCGTCAAGCGAAAATACGCTTTCCATGTCATTTTGTAGCCCGGAAAAGCCCACATGGTCCGAATTTTTGGCTTTATAGTTGGCATAAGAGCCATATTTTTTCTCGAATTCCTCCTGACATTTTACGGTAAGACGGCAGAACGGGCGTGCCTGAAGCCGCTTTTTTGGGATGGGATCAAGAGAAATTTCGCAAATTCCGTAAAACCCGCGGCGAATACGCTCCAGGGCTTCATCAATTTCAAAAAGTTGCTCACGGTCTTTGCCCAGAAGTCGAATCGTGAGGTCTCTCACCTCAGCTTCACTGCCGGCATCGCCGATGTGCTGCCCGGAGGAGGATGAAACATTGGAGGCTCCACTGCGCAGGTGGTCTCTCGTTACATCTTGCATGTTGGGCAGCATCTTGTCTCTCAAGTCGAGCAGGGCTTTCTTCTGTTCCTCCAAAAAGGCCGGCCATTCCGGGTCTGCTTTCAGCAGTGCCAAAGTTTCTTTGAGTTTGGCTTTGCGTGCTTTTTCTTCGGGGGTAAGCACTTCTCTGGCAGGTGTTGCCTTGGGTTTTGCTTTCTCAGCTGCCGGCTTCTTTGTTTCTGTGGATTTTTTAGCCTTGGCTGTCGTTGTTGTTGTTTTCTTTGTCGTTGCCATATCGTGTAACGGAAAATGAGAGCGATTGAAAGCTTTTTGCGCGGTATAACAATAACCGCATCAGCCTGTCCCCATGCTATTATCACAAGCGTATACATAAAGCAAGAAAAATCTGCGTCTATATGTATTACTGGGTTCATTTTTTTTGACAGCATGGCGTAAAGCTTGCCTCTTTGCTTGTATTAATATGGCTTTTTTGGTTGCCTTTACACCGCTTGTTGTGTTAAACTGCCATGGTATGCAAATGCAGCGAATGTCAGGTGTGTTAATCCCGCTTTTTTCAATGAGGCGGGCAGAGGGTGATGCCGGTATCGGCGATTTGGCAGCTTTGGAGGATTGGGTGCGCTGGGCGGCAGAGCACCGTGTCGGCTTTTTGCAGCTCTTGCCGGTTAATGCCGTGGGGGAGGATGATTGCCCCTCTCCGTATTCGGCCATCAGCTCTGTGGCATTAGAGCCTCTTTACCTCACCTTAGAGCAAGTGCCGGGCATGTCACTGCCTTTGCCCCCGTATGTAGAGGACTTGCCACCCACCCAAATGCCCGGTGGGCGAGATTTTGTGGACTACGCGCGCGTGCGCATGTATAAACGCTATCACCTTAAACGCGCTTTCGCTCATTTTGAAGAATCGGCGCAATACGCCGCTCAGCGCGCGGAGTTTGACGCTTGGGTAACGGCGCAGGGCACCTGGCTGCAAGATTTTGCTGCCTTCCGCGTGCTGTCTATTGCCTTTGGTACCAATGCGTGGTGGTTGTGGCCCGTACAAGATACGGATGTTGCCCGCTTTATTGTGGAGAGCACGGAGGACTCCCGCCGGCAAAAACGCTACCAGCAATGGCTGCAGTGGCTTTGTGCTCAGCAGTGGGCGCGGGTGCGTGCCCTGGCGGATTCCTTGGGGGTGAAGCTGATGGGGGATGTTCCCATCGGTATCTCTGTAGCCAGTGCAGATGTCTTCTTTGAGCGATATTTGTTTGATATGAATTGGAGCGGTGGCGCCCCTGCCGAAGGCAATTTTGCCGAGGACCCGTTTACGGCAAAGTGGGGGCAAAACTGGGGTATCCCGCTGTACCGTTGGGATGTGATGGAGAAAGACGGTTTTGCTTGGTGGACCCGCCGCATCCGCAAGCTGGCAGAGGTGTTCAAAATGTACCGCATAGACCACGTGTTGGGCTTTTACCGCATTTATGCCTTCCCGTGGATGCCCGACCGCAATCAGGAGTTCCTCAACCTCTCTGCAGATGAGGCTGCCGCCCGTTGCGGGGGCCGCCGCCCCGGGTTCCGCCCTCGCCCGGACTGGACGGCGGAGGACCGCCGCGCCAACCTCATGCAGGGGGATTATCTGCTGCGTCAGTTGCTCAAGGCTGTGCCGGGGCAGCTCGTTATCGGTGAGGACCTGGGCTGCGTGCCGGACTACGTGCGCCCGGACCTCTCTCGCCTGCGCATAGCCGGGTTTAAAATACCGCATTGGGAGATTGATGAAAAACAGCATATCATCAAGGGGCAGTCCTATAACCCGTGCTCATTTGCCACCTATGCCACGCATGATTTCCCGCCCATTTGTACGGATTGGGATGAATGGTACAGCCACGTAAAAGCCGGGGAGGATGCCTTGACGGATGTTACCCTGAGCCCCGCCGCTTTGCGGGAAAAACGCCGTGTTGCAGAGGATTGCGCCCGTGTGCTTTGCTGGCTTGGGGAGTACGCAGGCCTCAGCCGCGAGGAATCTCTGGTGCCGTGGGGGCAGGGGGTAAAAGATGCCCTGTTCCGCGCCTTATTTGCGTGCCGCTCTGCCTATGCCGCCATGATGTGGACCGAGCTTTTCGATATTCCCGTGCGTCTTAATACCCCGGGCACGGTGGGGGGGTCCAACTGGTGCCCGCGCATGCCCTTTACTGCACATCAGGTCGCGCAAATGCCGCAAAGTGCCTGGCTGGCCGCTATCAGTCAATTAACCGCCAGATAAATTTATGAACAAAGTTACAACATTACTGTGTGTGGCTGTATCCATGCTCCTGTGTGCATGTGGGGTACAATTGCAGGTAGATACATATCAACCTGCTGAAATTGAGCTACCCAAGGGGGCTCGCATGCGTTTCGTTATTCCGCTGGGAAATAACGATGCCTATGAGCTGGCTTGCGAAATGTATAAAGGCATTAAAGAATCTGCATTTTTTCACCCCCTTGAAGAACCCCATTTTTACGGACCGGTGGTAGAGGTTGAGAACAATACCGCCACTGTATTGATAAAAAATGCGAAACAGACAGAAGATTGGGCAACGAGGCACGATGCTTCATGTGATGGTTCCGCAGCATGTTCATGCAGTGGCGTAGAGGTTACCGGATATTCATTGTGGGCAGAAATTGAAGTTCAATTCAATGGATGCACATTGTCGGATAATGCGTACAGTGCACATTATACCTCCTATAATGAGCCTTCGCTGTACTCCAAAATTGCCCGAAAATTTTATCAGGACGTCATGCCGCATCCGGTAACTCACAGTGTTCGCGTGTATCCGTCTGCAGATAACCCGGTATTACAACAGGCTGCTGCTGCATGCAAACGCGGCGATTGGAAATTGGGAGCCTCTTTGGTGGAGCGCTCATTGAAAACGCACCCTTCGGACGCCGAGGCTCATTATCTCCTCGGTATTATTGAGCGCCATAACGGCAATTTTTCTGCCTCCGATGCCTGTTTTCGCCAAGCTTTCTCCATAAGTCCGAAATCTCGGTATACAGCCGCAATGCGCGATAACATAGAGTATGCAGCTCTGGAAAAAAAGGCACTTCGTCAATTAAGAACACCTGCGCGTTGAAAATATTCGCGTTACGTTCTTTTTGCTTGCAAGCTCGTGACCGCAGGCGTACAATCCGGCTATACGTCATCGCCATTTTTTCATCGGAGCGGAATCTGGAAACCAAGCAATAATATCACCATGAAAACTGTACAACGGATACTCCTCTTTACGTTTTCTCTTTTCCTGTGTGCTTGTGGCACGCAGGTTCAGTTGCAAACGCTGGAACCATCGCAGGTGAATCTGAGTCGCGGTTCCTCCCTGCGTGTTACCTCCGTTTACAATAATTATGCATCTGCCCGATTGGAGGATGCATTGTATGCTCATTTGGCTGCTACGGATTTTTATTCATTGGGAGGGAGCGCCGCCATCCTCTACATTGAACGGGCGCATGTGCATCAAGACCGCTATATCAACCACACTTGTAAGCCGGATGAACACTGCCACTGTGTGGAAAGTGTGGAAACCACCCTTACCGCTACCGTTCAGCTGGAACTGAACGGGCAAATTATTTATCGCCGTACGCTTTCTGATACCTCATACAGTGATTATGCTGATTATGATGATGTGGCTCGTGATATTGTTCGCGATTTTGTGCCGCGTACCGTTACATATAGTGTACGCATTAAGCCGCAGGATGGTAACGAAACATTGGAGCAAGCCGCGCAGGCGTGCAAGCATGGGGATTGGCTCAGTGGGCGCTCTCTGGCAGAGTCTTCTCTGCAAACGCACCCCAATGACCCCGAGGCCTATTACCTGCTCGGTATCATTGAGCGTAATGAACGCCACTTCAGTGCCTCCGATTCCTATTTCCGCAAAGCGGCACAAATCAAGCCCTCCTCCCGTTACCCCAATGCCATACGCGATAATGCAGAAATAAAAGCCAAGGAGGAACTTGCCCGCCGACAACTCAACGAATAAGCCTGTAAAAATATGTGCTGTGCCATATTTTTTGCTTGTAAGAGTAAAGACGGGGGCGTAGAATGCTCCCATGCGTCATCCTCATCTCATCATAGGTGCTGCTTGTGCGTTGCTGGCAGCTTGTCAGGGGCAGAAACCCTTTGTCATTAAAACAACACCGCCCGGTGCAACAGTTAGCATCAATGGCAAGGAATATGCCGGTAAAACGCCGCTGGAGGTAGAGATTGCTCAAGATAAGGATTTGGGCATTGTGGTGCATAAGGATGGCTATGCCGTGGAGTCTGCCACCGTTAATACCCAAACAAGTTGGCTGGGCTCCTTGTTGTGGACGGAAAGCTCCCCCCACGCCCGTTACATTGAGGAGGATGAAATTACCATCCCCCTGCGCCGTTTGGAAACCAACTCCACCTACACCCCCACCATTTTGACTCCGTTCAGCTTCCCGGAGGAGGAGCGCAAGCCGCTCAAAGACTCCAAGCCCCCGGCATTGCGTCCCTTGCCGGAGATGTGAGTGCCCGTTTACGAGCCGTCAACAAAAGAAATCGAGTTACGCCTCTGCGGTGTAAATGGAGGCAATGCCACAGAGCAGGGGCAGCGCGGTGGGCATGGTGTAGCCGCATTGGGTGAGCAGGTCTTTAAACGCCTCCCCGCGCGGGAACTGCTCAATACTGTCCCCCAAATAATCGTATGCGCCGGAGTTGCCGGTGAGTACCCCTGCAATGCGGGGGAGGATATGGTGTAAATAGAAACGGTAGGGCACAGCCAAAAGCCCTTCGGGCATGCTGAAATCCAACACCAGCAGGTGCCCGCCCGGCTTTAAAATGCGCCTGAACTCACGTAGAGCCTTGCTGTAGTCTGCCATGTTGCGCAGGCCAAACGCTACGGTTACAGCCTCAAAGCAGGCATCGGGCAGGGGCAGGTTCATGGCATCAGCCTCAAATACATCGGTAAGGCCGCGCTTGATGGCAATGTCGAGCATGGGACGGCAAAAATCCGTGCCTTGCACGGCTACCTCGGGCAGGGCTTTTTTGACCGCCAATGCCAAATCGCCCGTACCCGTGGCAATATCGAGCAAATTGCGCGGTGCCCACTCAGCTATCAGTTTGATGGCACGCTCACGCCACGCAATATCCGCCCCCAATGACAATACGTGATTGGCCGTTACATATTTGGCGGCTATGGAGGAGAAGGCGGCGTGAACGTACTTGGGATCCGGCATAAAACGGTACCTCTTTACTTGAGATGGGCAATAAGCGCATCCCCGAACTTGCTTGTGGAAACCGCGGTGGAGCCGGGTATCATCTCTGCCAGGTCTGCGGTAACGGTCTTATCTGCAATGGCTCCTTCAATGGCAGCTACAATGCGGTCCGCCGCTTCAACCCAGCCCATGTAGCGCAGCATCATTTCTGCAGAGAGCAGGAAGGAGCAGGGGTTCGCCTTATCCAAGTTTGCAAGGGCGGGGGCGGTGCCGTGGGTGGCCTCAAACACGGCATGGCCGGTTTTGTAGTTGATGTTGGCACCGGGGGCAATGCCGATACCGCCCACCTGCGCGGCTAAGGCATCGGAGCAGTAGTCGCCGTTGAGGTTGAGCGTGGCTACCACGGAGTGGTCCTTGGGGTGAATGAGAATCTCTTGCAAGAAGGCATCACAAATGCAATCTTTAATGACGATGCCATTGGGCAGGCGGCACCACGGGCCTTTGCCGATGGGCTCTGCACCGAACTCGCGCTTGGCCAGCTCGTAGCCCCAATCACGGAACCCGCCCTCCGTAAACTTCATGATGTTGCCCTTGTGTACCAAGGTGACACTAGTGCGCCCGGTTTCAATGGCATACTGAATGGCAGAGCGCACCAAACGCTCGGTGCCTTCTTTTGATACCGGTTTGATGCCGAACCCGGAGGTGTTGGGGAAACGCACCTTGCCGGCGCGGTCCGGGTAGGTTTGGGATAACCACTCGTAGAACACGGCGGCATCCTTGCTGCCTTCCTTGAACTCAATGCCGGCGTAAATGTCCTCCGTGTTTTCACGGAAGATAACCATGTCTACCAATGACGGGTCTTTAACCGGGGTTTCGATACCGTTAAAGTAACGCACGGGGCGTACACAGCAGTATAAATCAAGCCCTTGACGCAGGGCAACGTTGAGGGAGCGAATGCCGCCGCCCACCGGGGTGGTCAACGGGCCTTTGATGCCGATAAGGTATTTGCGGAAGGCCTCCACCGTCTCATTGGGCAGCCATGTGCCCACGGTGTCAAATGCTTTTTGCCCGGCCAACACCTCCATCCATTCGATGGCGCAGGTATCCCCGTAGGCGGCTGATACGGCTGCATCTATCACGCGTTTGGCGGCGCGCCAAATATCCGGGCCGGAGCCATCGCCGATAATGTGGGGAATAATGGGAAAGTTCGGTACATTAAGACCCTGCGGGGTCATGGTAATGGGGGCTGCTTTGCTCATCTTGTCGTTTATCTTGTCGTTTATTTAGCTGAAAAGTTTGTTGAGTCTGGACTTGAATTCGTCGTCCGTTTTCTTTTTATCCTCACTCGGGGTGGGGGAGGGCTTTTGAGTATCGGTTGTATCATCGGTCGGGGTGGGCTCCACGGCCTCCGGTTCTTCCTCGTCCGTGGTTTCCTCTGTTGCGTCAGAATCGTCAGTTTCGGCCTCTGTGGCAGTATCCTCCGCATCGGTGGTAGTCGGCTCCTCCTCCGTTTCCGTGGCATCCTCGCCATCGTCTACGGATTCAAAGTCTTCATCGCCTACGAACTCTTCCTCATCGCCACCGTCAATCCAATCGTCGTCCTCCTCTTCCTCCCAATCGGAGAGGTCTTCTTCCTCCCCATCAAGGGGGGCTTCGTCATCTGCCACATCGTCTTCCCCGGCTAAGGCCAGGATGTCGTCGTCCTCCTCCTCTTCCGGTATATCGGCAACGGCCAAAGCCTCATTGTCATCCGCAGGTTGAGTCGGCGTGGTGGTGGCTTCTGACGGCAGTTTAGGCGTAGCTGCAACCTTAGTGGCAGGGGCTTTAGTTTCTGCCACAGGGGCGGCGGTAGTAGCCGTTTTTTCCGCTGCTGCCATGCGGGCAGAGGCCGGTGGATTAGCCGTGTAACAGAAAATCAGCACGGCCAGCACCACAACTGTGGGGATAATGTAAAAGGATACACCCTCCCGCTGCTGTTGCTTAACAACAGTTCCGGCAACGGTAAGGCGAGAGCGAAAAGGTTTCTTGAATTTGAGCGCCATAAGCTATTCAGTTCGGTGATTATATCAAACATGCCTGAAAAAGCAACAGAAAAACGTGATTGTAGTTGATTTTTGGGCAGATACTTGCTACCATCGGCAAAGAAACCACCAAGACTCCACCGAAATATGCCGAATCCCCCCTCCAGCATGGAGCCTGCCGCCCCGAAAGGATTAAGCAAAAAGGCAAGAATCCGCTTTTTTGTCTTGCTGTGTATTATCATGACCATGGCGTGTGCAAACTCCGTGTGTTTGAATATGATGAACATGACAGCGGAGCAAATGTTGGTGTATCTGCCGTATTCTGTGCCCGCCTTTATCATCAACTTTGGTTTTTGGGCAAGTTTTTTATTGGTGTGTGCCAGGTCTCGCATAGTGGCTTACATTTTAATGCCGTTGGTGGTGATAACGCAGGCCTCCGTTATTTTTGCCGGCATGACCTATGGGGTGGAGTGCAGGGAAATGGCTATAGCTGTTATCAATACTACAAGTACCGAGGCGCTTTTGTATATTGACCTGCAATCCGTTTTATTGTTTGTGCTGGGCTTGGTGGTAGTATATACAGTGGCAGTTTTGGCGCGCAAGTTGCTGGCTTTCAGCATGAGCAGGCGGGCTCGTGTTAAACAACTGGGCTTGGGGTTAATGGGCTGTGCCGTTTTCTTGACGCTTCCTCAACTCATTAAACATTACTGGCATTGGGGGGCTACGGAATCCGTGGGCTTTGTTGATACGCTTGAGCCTTTTCGCCGCACTTGGCCCGTGCCTCAAACGAGAGAGCAAGTGCTGCATGAGGCCGTGTATAACCATGACCACTTTGTGTTTGATAAAGCCTACCAGCCCATTAATGTGGTGGTAGATTACTATAAAGCCATTTTTGATTTCTATAATCCGCCCGACCTTGCCGTGGCAGAGGATATGCCCTCCGAACAGGTGTGGCCGGAGCTGCCGCAAACCGTGGTGCTTTACATCGGGGAGTCTATGCGTGCAGACCATTTCCCCCTTAATGGTTATCACCGCAATACCATGCCCGGTATGGTGCAAGAAAAAAATCTCATTAACTTGCCCGCCGTGTATTCCGGGGAGACTCAAACCATCTCTTCCATATACTCCCTGTTATCTCTTACTGATTCCGAAACGCGGGAGGCAACCCACAACTCCTTTATTGGGATTCTCAAAAAACACGGCTTCAAGCTCAGCCTGTTGGTGGGGGCTAATACGGAGGGCATGTGGTATAATGCACCCAATATCGCCCCTTTGTTGAAGGACCGCATGGTGCTGCACTCCCGCCCTGCCGGCCCGCAGGAGTATGCACGTGCTATGCAGGCGCTTCAGGGGGAACACCAACATAATTTTATGCTTATTGAAGATGGTGCCGGGCACCAGCCCTACCATTCGGAGAGCCCCGTAAAGCCCTTTGGCGAGGCCTGTGAGCTTGACCGCTACGATAATACCCTGTTGGATATTGACCGCCGCCTGTGCGCTATTATTGACACCATGCGGGATAAAGAGGCCCTCCTCTTCTTTACCTCCGACCACGGGGAATCCTTTGGTGAGAACGACCGTTGGGGCCATGGCGGCCCCCGCTATGCTTTGGAGCAACGGCATGTTTGCGCCTTTATTTGGTACTCCGACCTCTACGCGCAAAAACACCCCGAGGTGATTGCCGCACTCCGCCAAAATGCACCCGCCTTCACCTCTCACGACCACGTGTATCACACCATCATTTCCCTCTGTGGTATTAAGTCCGATGCGCAGATCCCGCAGCAAGATATGACCAAACCTCAGCTCACGGACGCGCCGTTGAAATAAGTTGAAACGAGACTAGTATAACGTTCGGTAATTAGACAGACCTGCAAATTTGAAAAAAGCCCCGCTTTGCGGGGCGTCATTTTATTGAGTCAATATGAATTTGAAATATGGGTAATTTTTTAGCCATAGCTGCAAATTGAAACCTAACTTAACTGTCACCCGTTACACGGGTTCTCATCTGTTACTTATCGGTACGAGTGGTTTCGCTCGCCGTGGGCTCGCTTCACCACCTCGCTACTTGAACTGCCGCCCGCTTGCACGGGCTGGGGAAAATAATAGCGGCTACGCCGCAAATCAATACAACGTATTGCCCGCAGGAGCGGGTATGGGGCTTTGAGTCTCGCCTGTGGCTCACTTTCTATGCCCTCACAGGGTGAGATTTCCCCCGCGGGCGAACGCCCGCCGAAATTGCAAGCCCGCGTAGCGGGCGTCATTTTATTGAGCGAGTGGTGGAGCCGCGCAGCGGCGACTCGTCACGGCGTAGGCTTGCCGAAGACGGAAACCACTCGAACCGGTAAGAAATAAATTCGAACCCGTGAAACGGGTGACAGTTGAGTTCGATTTTTATTTAAAAATGTCGCCCGCTTCACAGGCCCTGAAATTTGGCTCGCATACGGACACAAAACAGTCTATTTATTTGTCGGACGTTATACTAGTCTCCTCATCGGTAATATTTCCATTAACATCGTACCAAAAAGCCGCACGGTTTATATAAACCGTGCGGCTGCAAATATGGTTCGGGGTTGCGTCTTTACCAGAAGATGATGTAAAGAGCAACGGTGAGAGCAATGACCGCCCAACCGAATACCTTGGCACGGGTGGAGGTCTTCATCTCAATAATACCCTTATCGGTAAGCACCACGGCTTCACCACCCTTCACATGGTTGATGATGGTGAGGATAAGACCCACCACGCACACTGCGATGAAGGAGAAGCCCATGCGGTTGAGGAAGCTCTGGTCCGTAGCCCCGAGGAACTCAATCCACTTGAAGGAGGCATAGAAGACGGCACCGAGCAGAATACCGAGCCAACCGAAAATGCGCGGGCACTTGGGCACGAAGAAACCGAACAGGAACACGGCCAGTACACCCGGGCTCAGGAAGCCCTGGAACTCTTGAATGAAGGTGAAGATACCACCGAATGCGGGGTTATCCAGGAAGGGAGCTATCACCGTTGCGATAACGGCGCAACCCAGCACACCAATTTTGCCGATGGAGAGCAGCTGCTGCGGGGAGGCAGGCTTGCCCATTACCTCCTTGGCTTTGCCGTAAAGGTCCATTGTGAACAGGGTGGAGGCAGAGTTGAGCATGGAAGCCAAAGAGCTTACCACGGCACCGAACAGAGCTGCCAGCACAAACCAAGCCCAACCGGTACCCGGCAACAATTTGCGCAGCAGGGTGGCAAAGGCGGAGTCGTAGTGGTAGGCGGTCAGGCCGGTGGATACCACGTATGCATCTGTATTGGCGCGGGCCTCCTTGGTGGCCTCGCCCTCCAGCTTGGTAATGGCCGTAGCCAGCTCAGAAACCTTGGTGCGGTTGTCCTTCTTGGTGGCATCAATGGCGGTGAGCTCGGTGGCAAGCTTCTTGAGCTCGGCCTTCTTGTCATCCGCAGCACCTACGGCGGCCATGTTTTGCTCCAGTCGGGCAATGGCGTTTTGCTGTTGGTCTGCACGCATCAACAGGCTGGGGGCAACGTTGTAAATCACCTTCTTGTTATCTGCCTTAGCTGAGGCTTCTGCCGCTTGCACCACCTTGGCGTTGTTGTCATCTGCCTTGGCGGCCAAGTCGTCACGGAACAGGTTGTAAGCCAAGATGCCGGGAATAATTACCACGAAAGGAATAAGCAACTTGAGGAATGCTGCAAATACAATACCCAGCTGGCCTTCCTCCAAGCTCTTGGAGGCCAGGGTGCGCTGCATGATGTACTGGTTGAGACCCCAGTAGAAGAAGTTCGGAATCCACAGACCCAGCAGGTATACCGTCCAGGGCATGACGGGGTCTGAGGCATCGCGCATCATGTGCAGCTTGCCGCTGATGCCGTTGACGGCGGAGTCTGCCTCGCCGGCGTTGAGCTCGGCCATGCGAGAGAGGCCATCCATAAACTGGCTGCCGGTGGTGGTCATAGTATCTGCCGTGGCGGTGGAGGCCACTGTGGCAGTTTCTGCAATGGGTTGCAGTTGGGTGGTATCCATGCCGCCCAAGGCCATGATGGCAAAGTAAGCTACTACACCACCGCCCACGATGAGGGCTGCACCCCAAATGAGGTCTGTCCAAGCGCAGGCCTTAAGACCACCGATGTACACGTAAACCGTAGCGGCACCTGCAATGATGAGGCAGCTGGCCCACAGCTCCATGTCAAAGTAAACGGAGATAACATTAGCACCGGCATAAATAACCGTTGCGGTGGGCACACCTACCAAAATAAGCAGGTTGACCAATGCCATCGTAACACGAGAGATGCCGTTGTAGCGCTCCTCCAGGAACTGCGGAATGGTGAACACACCGCGCTTGAGCAGCATGGGCAGGAAGGTGAATGCCACAATTACCAGCACAATGGCGGCAAGCCACTCGTAGCCGGCAATGGCAAGGCCCAACCAGTCTGCGGCCTGTCCGCTCATGCCTACAAATTGTTCTGTGGAGATGTTGGCTGCCAACAGGGAGAAACCTACCAGCCACCAAGTAAGACCACGGCCTGCCAGGAAGTAATCTGCAGCACCTTTCTCTGCTTTTTCATCTTCGCTCTTGGCGGCATCATTGCCGTCGGAGGCTTTCCAAATGCCCAAGCCGATAACACCTACCACAACTACGCAGAAGGCGATAATCTCCCACACGGGGAGCACATCGGGCTCTTGAGCCTTGGGCTTAGCTTGCTCTGCAGGGGCGGCTGTTACGGCTGCGGCAGGGGCCTCTGCCACTGCGGGAGCAGGGGCGGCGGCTTCGGGGGCAGGGGTATCTACCACGGCAGGGGCTTCAACGGCAGCCACATCTGCGGTAACCGGCTCTGCCACGGGGGCGGCATCTTGTGCCCAAGCCCCGAATGTCATGAGCGCGGCTGCGCTCAGCATGGTTGTCAGTTTTTTCATCATGTTTGTTTATGGGGATTAAGCTTTGTATAGCACCCGTGCACCTTCACCCGGGCGGGTGATGAGGTAGGTGGTTTCAATACCCAGCGCGTTGCGGTAGGCATCCAGCATTTCTTCTGCAACTTTTTCAACATCTGCGCTCTTGACCAGGGCTACAATGCAGCCGCCGAAACCGCCACCCGTCATGCGGGCTCCGTATACGGATGCGGCGGAGGGGATGCTGTCTGCCAGGCTCACCAAGGTGTCAACCTCTGCGCAGGATACTTCAAAGTCATTCTTGAGGGAGGCATGAGAGGCACGCATGGCCACACCGGCGGCGTCCCAATCACCGGCGGCAACGGCTGCCGCAAACTTCTCTACGCGCAGGTTCTCGCCAATAACGTGGCGGGCGCGGCGGTAGCACAGGTCGCCCAAGGCCTCTTTCTTTTCCTCCAGCATCTCAAGCGTAGCCTCACGCAGGGAGGGTACACCCAAAATGCCACAGGCATCCTCACAGTTTTTACGGCGGGCGGCGTAGCCGCCATCTGCCAGAGAGTGCTTCACGGCAGAGTCAATCACCAGCACGCTCACGGCTGGGTCTGTCATGGGGATGAGCTTGTAGGTGAGGTCCTTGCAGTCCAGCATCAAGGCGTGGTCCTGCTTGCCGTTGGCAGAGATGAACTGATCCATGATACCGCAGGGCACGTTCACGAACTCGTGCTCCGTTGCCTGGCCGATGAGGGCGCGCTCCGTGGGCGTTACATCTGCCCCGCAAAGGGCGGCCAATGCCGTGCAGGTGGCTACCTCAAACGCGGCGGATGATGAGAGCCCACCACCGCGCGGCACGTTGGAGTCAATCAGCATATCCACAGCCGGCACCGTGATACCGCGGCGCTCCAGCATGCAGATAACGCCACGCACATAGTTGCTCCAGAACGGGTCGCCGGGTTTGGTGGCATCTGCGGGGTCAATCTCAATCATTGTATCACCCAAAGAGCCAATCCAGCGGTGCTTGCCGGTGGGAGAGGGGGCCACAGCCACAACATTGACATTGTTGAGTGCCATGGGGAGTACAAAACCGTTGTTGTAGTCGGTGTGTTCGCCAATCAAGTTCACGCGCCCGGGGGAGGCAGCAACCACCGTGGGTTTCTGCCCGAAATATTCCTCGAAGTACGGACTGATGGTTTCAACACTGATTTCGCGTTGCTCTAAATCCATAACGGAATATTTTTAGCATATTGTTAAGGAGATGTAAAGGCAAATTACTGCTTCTTTGCACGTGTGTGCCAAAGTTTTGAAATATCAGTTTGCTTTTTCACCTGTATATGGTAGAATAACGACCCGAATGGTAGAGCAATATCTGAGCAATGTACATCAAGTGGCTGAGCAGCACGGGGCGGTTCCCTTGCTGGTGTGCCTGTGCGGCTCCCGTGCTTTCGGCTATGCTGCCCCGCATAGTGATTATGATGTTCGCTTTGTGTATGCATACCCGCTCTCCCGCTATTTTACCCTCACACCGGCACCGCAGGAGCTGCGCCTTAGGGAAGCTGATGTTGTTGGTTATGAGTTGGGTAAGTTTCTGGCTATGTGTGCGGGTAATGGCTGGAATGCGCATGAGATTCTGCACTCCCCCGTGCTGTATGAGCGGGCAGATGTTGTTGCCGAGCTGCGGGGGCTGGCTGCCTCCGTTTTCTCCCCGCCCGAGATTGTTGCTGCCTTGTTGTCCGGGGTGAAAACGTATCAACGGCGTATGGCTCATATAGATGGTGCCGATTCCGATGCAACGGATAAACGCGTTAAATGGACTTTGGGCTGTTTGCATCATGTGATGGCGGCTCGTTATGTAGCCGAGCATGGGGAGGCGTATCCCATCCCTATTGCTGAGCTTGCCTCTGCCGTGTTGCCGCATATTTTACCGCAGGTTGAAAGGCTGGTTGCTTGGCGTGCCGGGCAATTAGTGTTAAGTAATGAGCTGTTGGCGCACTGCATAGTTGCCGTGCAGCAGGTATCTGCAGAGCTTAGTGATTCTGTACAACATGCCGTGCTTCCTCCCGCCCCGGTGGCAGATGCTGCCCCGTTAGAGTCCTTTTATCTCAAAGTTGCTAAAATGTTATAGCGGGGCGCGTGCTTTCTCTATTATTGTAGGGCGGGGCCTCTGCCCCTTTAAAGGGCAAAAAACCGCCACCGATTTCTCGATGACGGCTTTGAATTACATTTACCGAATTGCTTCGGGGAAATTGTCGTGGCTTGGCCCGTGCCTTGCTTGTTAGCGGCGACGTCGACGGGCTGCCAAGGCTGCCAAAGCCAACAGGCTCAGCGTTGCTGTAGCAGGCTCGGGAATGGTGGTTACACCGGCTGTGCCTGTACCGGTAAACGCTCCGTTTTCGTCTACAAATTGTACACTTACTTCTGTTACGCTGCCAAGTGCGGCGTTTTTAAAGAGAGTCAGCTCATCGGCATTTTGCCCCTCTGTCAATTGTACGGTAATAACGGTATCTTTCCCTATGGTTAAGGCATTACCTTTCAAATCAATGAAGCCGTTTTCAGAGAATGCAACGGTTATGTTATCTCCTAAAGTCAGGCTGCCGGTCATAGTTACTGCGCTATCGTCTCCGCCAACAATATTTAAGGTGCCGGATTCCGCCATAACTTCTGCCATGGTACTGCCTGCATAGGCTGTGAGCTCACCCCCGGAAACTTTGGTTGCGATGGCAATTTCACCCTCGTTATCTACAGTGCCTTTGGCACAGATTTCCAATAAAGCCTCTGTTGCATTTTCATGTGCGATGATGCGGGATGCTTCATCTACTGTCATCGTTGCATTAACTCTCTGCCCTACTTTTACTTGGTTAAACTCACCGACAGCACCTTCTTTCAGGGAAACGTCGGTTGTAGAAGTTGCGGTGGCTGCGGTGGTTGTGTAACCGTAGGCTGTTTTCTGCTCTTCGGTTAACCCTGCTTCGCCATCCCACCAAGATTCACCGTTGCCGAAGGCTGCTTCACCGGCTACGGCAATGGAAGAACCTTCGCCTGTAACATTAATGGTGGTGGAGCTGGTTCCTTCTGCATCTCTCACAAAACCGGTTGAGAGATTCCAATTGAACTCCAAGCGCCCGCCGTCTTCTGCCGTAATCTTCGTTTCTCCGTTGTACCCAAGGTAGGAGGCCGGATCTGCTGTGCGAACACTATCAATGGATTTGCCGAGTGTGTTGTCCGTCAGTACGGAGCTGTTGCCCGCAGCATCTTTACCGCTTACAACAACATCTACATTGGCAAATTGTAAAGAGGTGCCGGCACTCAGTGTGGAGCCACTATTGATGTAAATCTCTGAGCGTCCGTGCTCGCCATTGGCATATACATCTTGTGGATAGTTGTTGACGTTAAGAGTTTGGGCGACGTATCCACCGGTGAGTTTTTCGTAACCTGCGAAAACAAAGTGATCTGTATGCAATAGGGAGCCATTGCTCAGCGTTACTTTGCCCTTGCCGTCGCCGCTGCCTATGGCAATGGCTGATGCAGAGTTGTTTGCGTAGCTAATCTTTTGTGTGTAAGAGGCTCCGTTATCCAGATTCAGGTGCGCATTTTTACCGCCGACCAGCAGGTTGGATACATAGCTGTTCAGTTTGGTATGGTTTGCTATATGGGTGCCGTCCAGTGTCATTGTGCCCTCACGAACAATGATGACATTTTCTGTAGTCATGGGGGTTGTAGCAGTAGGGGCAAAGTAGGAGGGTTTTTTGCTCGGCTCTCCGACTTTAAATGTCAGTTCTCCCTGACCATCCTTGACCCACGCTTTGGGTGCTGCATTATCAAAATCTTCATTGTATGTTGTATTAATATCATATACTGTGCCATATTCGTCAGCTTCGTAGACATGGACTATTTTTGCATGATAATACTCTGCTGCTTGAGCTGTAACTACTGACAATGCAGTAAGGAGGATTATTGGTAAACGTAATTTCATAACTTTTTGATTTTAATTGATTGTGAACGCTTTAAGTTTTTCTTGTTTTCAGCGCGGACTCAGCATATCTCATTTTGAATGAGATATACTTCGTACAATTTGAAACTAAGGGTATAAAAAGATGGCAGAGTGCAATAAAATGAACGCAAAAAGTGCAATTCCTAGTAGGTGTGTATAATTTAAATGATTGATTTTTAAGATGTTATTTGATAAATAGCGCTTGACATCTCATTCAAAATGAGAAATGACATTTTGAGGTGATTAAAAAACTTAAGCAATGATGCTTTGGCGGGAGATTTCGCTGCAAGTTGCTTACCAAATTGGTGTTTGAGGGAGCGGCGAATATCGGAGTGTTGGACTTTAGTCCAACATTTATTATCAAGGTATGCCAGCAAAAAAAGCCGCCGACCAAGATGGCCGACGGCTAATAAAGAAATGAGGGAGTGGAATCAGATGCGCATGGGTACGTCATCGCCGAAGGAGATGCCGATTTCGCGGGCTTCTGCCACGAGCTGGCTTTCGCCGTCTACGAGGTGCAGGGTGCGCACGGCCTCTTCAATGGGCATGGATACCATGTCATTACGGTGTAGGGCAACGGTTTCGCCGAACTTGCCTTGCTCAATAAGCTCAATGGCTTTGGCACCGCAGCGAACACCCAGTACGCGGTCGAACGGGATGGGGGAACCACCGCGCTGAATGTGACCGAGTACGCAGTAGCGGGTTTCGATGCCGGTGATGGTCTCCAGCTTGGTGGAGAGGAAGGAGGCAATGCCGCCGAGGCGAACCTCGCCCTTGGTCTCTTCATCCAGCGTGAGGAGCTTACCGCCAATTTTGGCACCCTCTGATACCACGATGATGATTTCTCGCTGGCCGAGAGCCTTCATGAGCTCTACCTTTTTAACGATTTCTTCCAGTTTGAACTCAATCTCGGGTATAAGGATAACATCTGCACCGCCGGCGATACCGCCGTACAGGGCAATCCAGCCGGCATGGCGGCCCATTACCTCTACCACCATCATGCGCTTGTGGCTGTCTGCGGTGGTGCGCAGGCGGTCCAGGTTGTCGCTCACCACGGATACGGCGGTCCAGAAACCGAAGGTGTAGTCCGTGGCACCCAAGTCATTATCAATGGTTTTGGGTACGCCGACAATGGGCAGGCCAATGGCACGCAGCTCGTTGCCGATGGTTTGGGAGCCGTCGCCACCCACCACGATAAGGGCTTTGAGGCCCAAACGCTCTACGGTAGCCTTGCTCTGAGCCAGCACCTCATCAGCAATCTGCATGCGGCCGCCCACACCGCTTTTCACGGTGAAGTTGCCTTTGTTGACAGTGCCGAGTATGGTACCACCCATGGAGCGGATGTTGTGGCAGTTCTCGGGGGTGAGCTCGCGCCAACGCTCATTTTCAGGCGTGGAGAGCAGGCCCTCGAAACCGTCGTAGAAGCCGATGACTTTCCAACCGCGTGCAGCGGCGGCACCCACGGCACCTTCAATCACGGCGTTAAGACCGGGGCAGTCGCCACCGGCGTTGAGAATTCCGATATTCATGATTTGTAAGAGTTAGTTTTTAGGCAGACGAATAAACTTGGAGGGATCAGAGGTATCACTGGTGGTTTGCCATATTTCCCATGCTTCCCACCCGTCTTGCAACAGGGCTGCCGCCTTGTTGTTGCGGGCTGCGGCAGAGGGCATACCCAGCACAACTACCAGCAGGCGCTGCGCATAGGTGGATTGCTTGCCGAGGGTGGGGTTGTAAGCCTTGACACTGCCACGTTTGGCGGATGCCATGAGGCAGTACCCGGCGGAGCCGGAGCCCGCGGAGCGAATGCCATCCACCCCTTGGCTTGCCAGCAAGCGGTTGGTGTTGGTGATTTGCACGGGGCGTGTGCCCAAGCCGTTTATGATATTGGCGGTGTAGCTGGTTTTGGAGCAGATGGTTTGCACCTGCGGGCGCTCTATGGCGTAAATGCCCAGCAGCACCATGTCTCTGGCGGTAGAGGTAGAGCGCACGGCACCGTTGACACCTTTAAAGGTGGTTTGTTTCATGCCGATGGCTTCTGCCAACTTGTTCATTTGGATGAGGAAGGCCCCCTCCGGGTCCTGCGGGCTGAGCTTGTAGCCGCATGCCCAAGCCAAAGCGGTGGCGGCGGCACTGTCATCCCACATGAGGGTGGAGTGCAGGGCATCTCTCAGGCTGATGCGGTCTCCCGGGCGCAGTTGCAGCAGGTTGGAGCTCGGCCAACGGCAGGCTGCTTGCGGCACCGTCAGCATGGTGTCCATGCTCAGGTTCTCGGCTTTCATCCAGTCCATCACCACCAAGGCGGTGGCAATGTTGGAGAGCATGCCGATGGGGCGGCGCTCATTGGCGTTCTCAGAGAAGAGGACGCGCTCGTTGTTGGTCTCTACAACAATGTAGCTCGGCGACATTTCTGCGGCCGACTTAGCGGAAAATACTTGGCTGCAGGCGCTCAGCATCACTGCTGCACCCGCGCACAGTATACCTGTAATCCTGTTTATCGCTTTATTCATTTCTTGCTTTTTGTCGACTTGCAGCCTTTAGCTGTGGCTTTGCAGGGCTTGGGGTCCATTTCCTCCGGCGTGAGGTCGCCGAAGATGATACCCAACTCTCTGGCAGTGCGAACAATGTGACTTTCTTTGGTGATGGTACGGGGCTCTGCAATGGCCTCTGCAATGGGTACGCTGTCCACATTAAGACCATTGAGCACCATGGTGCGGCCAAACTGCTTTTCTTCAATGAGTTTTACAGCCTCTACACCGAAACGGATACCCAAGATGCGGTCGAACGGGCAGGGGGAACCACCACGCTGGGTGTGGCCCAGCACGCAGTAGCGGGTCTCTATGCCGGTCATCTCTTCAAGCATTTTGGAGAGTCTGTTACCAATGCCGCCCAAACGCTCGTCACCGTTATCTTTGTTGCGTACGGTCACCAGCTTGCCGTTGAGGCGGCAGCCTTCTGCCACAACAACGATGATTTCTCGCTGCCCCTTGGCTTTCTTGGCTTTGACGCATTCTACCACCTTGTCCAAATCAAATTCGATTTCGGGGATGAGTACCACGTCTGCCGCAGAGGAGATGCCGCTGTGCAGCGCAATCCAGCCGGACTGGTCGCCCATCACCTCTACCACCATCATGCGCTGGTGGGCGTTGGCCGTGGTGCGAATGCGGTCTATGCTCTCCGATACCACCGATACCGCGCTCTGGAAGCCGAATGTGTAGTCGGATGCGGGGCAGAGGTCGTTGTTGATGGTCTTGGGGATGGAGATAACCGGCAGGCCTTCTTCTGACAACAAACTGGCGGTGCGGGCAGAGCCGTTACCACCGATAACAGCCAGAGCCTCCAGCCCGAGAGCGGTGATGGTTTTGGTGGCCTTGGCCATAATCTCGGGCTCCACGCGGGCGCGGCCGAGCTTGTTGATGTTGACCTTGAAATTACCTGTGTTGGTGGTGCCCAAAATGGTGCCACCAAAGGAGCGGATTTTGTGCGCCTTATAAGGCGTGAGCATTTCATAGCGACGCCCGCCTGCTACGGGGAGCAGGCCTTCAAAACCGTCATGGAAACCGATAACGCGCCAACCGCGTCTGTACGCGGCCGATACGTAACCTTCAATGACGGCATTGATGCCGGGGCAGTCACCACCGGAGTTTAGTATGCCTATAATCATGTTTTGTTATGTTGTGTGCGTGAAATTATTTGTCGGAGCAGGGGGCGGCAATGGCGCCGAAGTAGTGAGCGCAGCACCACAGCATGCGCGGGTGGTGGAAGAAGGATTTCCACATGCTGCCCTTGAGCCCGTTGGTGGTTGAGCCATCCTGGTTACAGTAGCCGAACCACTCGCCGTGTTCTTTATCCTGCAGGTGCTCGAATGCCCAGTCGTGAATTTTTTGATGCCACTCGGCATACTTTTCATCACCTGTCATGACATAAGCCAGGCAGGTGCCGATGAGTGCCTCATCGTGCGGCCACCAGAACTTCATGTTGTGCCAGTACTCCTGCACGGGTTTGTTGTACACGTCTGTGTAGTACAGCAAGCCGCCGTACTTCTTATCCCAGCCGCGTGCCAGTGCCCAGTCAATCATCTTGCAGCCAATCTCAATGAGCTTCTTGTCGCCACCGCGGTAGCGGGCTTCCTCCAGCACAAACCAGCCGCCTTCAATGTCGTGGCCGGGGTTGAGGATGCGCTCGTCGAAGTGGTCTATCACAGAGCCGTCGGGGGCTACATTCTCCGGCACGGCCTTTATGTCCTCGTGCAGGAAGAGGCGTTGCAGGTCATCTATGCAGCGGTCAATCCACCCGGTGTAGAAACCGTCTGCATCCCCCAAATAACGGCGCAGCTCTTGTGCCGTTACAATCATGATCATGCGGCAGCCCAAGTTCTCGGCGGGGCGGTTGCCCGTACTCTTGGGGGCCATTTTGCCGGGGGTGAAGAAGATGTCTGCGTAGATGTCGAACCAGTGGCGGGCGCGCTCTGCGCTGTGGGCATCTCCCGTGGCACCGTAGTGTGCGGCCCAGGCAATGGCGGCAAAACACTCACTGTAGGCGTAGCGACGCTTGCGGATGGGTGTGCCCTCCGCCGTCATATGAAAGTACATGCGCCCGTCTGCGGGGTCCACGCATTTCTCTTCCAGGAACTTGAGTGCGCTCTCGGCGTACTGCATCCATTCCGGGCGTTTCTCGATGCTGTTGTAGCAGGTAAGGAGCATCCAAGCCATACGGCCTTGTGCCCATACGTTCTTGTCGGTGTCTACCAAGGTGCCGTCTTGTGCGCAGCAGTGGTAGAGACCCCCGTTCACCGTGTCCAGTGAACGGGGAAACCAGAACGGCTCCACCTCATTGAGCAGCTTGTCTTTGTAGAATTGACCAAGTGCTTTGGTATCCATGAGGAAAGCGGGGGTAAGGGTTTATTTGTAGATAGCCCAATCGTAGAAACCGATGGCTTTCAGCTCGCTCTTGAGTGCCTCAAGCGTGGCTTTGTCCTGCTTGCCCATGGGCAGGCGTGCCGGGCCGAAGTCCACACCCGTCCACTCGCTCATCAGGTACTTGCAGCAGCCCATGTAGCCCTTGCCGGCAATGATGTTAATCATGGTGACAGAGAGCTGTTGCAGGCGGCGGGCCTCGGCCAGGTCGCCGGCATCCACAGCCTTCATGATATCATCATACAGCTTGGGGGCATAGTTGAAGGAGGAGCCTACACCACCCTTGGCACCTGTAGCGTAGGCACCCAGGAACCACTCGTCCACACCCCAGGGGATGTCATACTTGCCACCCTCGTAGTTAAGGGCATCCATGTACAGAGCAAGGTCGGGGTTGGTGAACTTAACACCCACAAAGTTGGGGATCTTCTTGGCGCAGGCCTCAATCACCTTAACGGGGTTAAAGCCCACGTGAGTAAGCACGGGGATGTCGTAGAAGTAGTAGGGCAGCTCCGGTGCGCCGGAGGCCTCCACTGCCAAGCTGTCTACCAGCAGGTCAATGTTACCCGGCTTGAAGTAGCAGGGGGCATTGCTGGCGGTTGCCGTTGCACCGCATTGTGCAGCGTATGCAGCGAGCTCGCGGCCATCGTACACGCAGTTGCCACCGGTGTGTACCACGACATCAATGCCGTATTTCTTGCCGGCCTCGCCCCAAGCAGCCATGTTTTCCTTGCGCTCGGTAAGCTGCATGTGTGCAGATTCACCCGTGGAGCCGGTGATGAATACGGACTTGATGCCCTGGGAGGCAAGGAACTTAGCCTGAGCATCTACTGCGTTGGGGTTGCAGCTTCCGTCGGCGTTCATCGGCGTGTGTGTGGCGGCGCAAAGGCCGTGAATCTTGAATGTCGTGTTCATAGTAAGATGTACGGGGGTAAATTTTCCCTACCACTTTTTTACCTTATTTCATGCCTGTTTTCAAGTTTAAATTGCGATAATTACTGATATTTGCAGAAAAATATAGTGTCCGAATAATAGACTTGACAGGATATATGTTGCTTGATAGAGTGATGAAGCATTGGCAAAAAGTTATAACATCCATGAATCCTGCCCCTCCAGCTTCTGCTCTCCCCGTTGTTAAGTTACGCATCTCTTGCTACCGCTACAGCTCATTGGTGTACCTGCGCAACTCCCGCCCCGTGTTGTGGGATTTGGAGTTGAGTGCCGAGCAGGATTTGCAGGATGTACGTATCATCATTCAACATGAGCCCGATTACGCTGCGGCGTGCGAGTGGCACATCGGCCTGCTGCCGGCGGGTAAGGTATACCACCGCCATGGGGAGTGCCCGCAGTTTGATGATGCCCGCCTGCTTGCCTTGCAGGAGGACGTGCCGGGGCATATTACGGTAACGGTTGCTGCGGCGGATGGTACGGAGCTGGCGCGCGCGGAGGATGATTTTAAGTGGTTGGCGTATAATCGCTGGGCAGGCGGGCATGAGTACCCCGAGCTGCTGGCGGCTCTTACCCTGCCTCATGACCCGGCGGTGGAGGGGATATTGGCGGACGTGCGTAAGGCTGCCGAGACCCCGGAAGAATGGCCGGGCTATACGGAAAACGCTGCGGGGGTGATTCAACGCCTGACCACGCTGTGGGATACCCTGGCCTCCTACCGCTTGGAGTATGCCTTGCCGCCTGAAAGCCGGTTGGATGACAACGTGGGGCAAAAGGTGCGCACGCCCTCCGAGATTATGGAGAAACACTGCTGCACCTGCCTGGACTCTGCCTTGTTGTTTGCGGCCTGCACGGCGCGCATGGGGTATAACCCCTTTTTGGTGCTCATCAGCGGGCATGCTTTTTTAGGCGTGCAGCTGGAGGATGAATACCTGCCGCGCCCCATGGGTACCCCTGTTTCTACCGTACGCAACCTGTTGCACCAAGGCAAGCTGTTGGTGTTTGAATGCACCAATGTCAACGGTGGGGAAGATGTGCCGCGCAAGCCCTTTAAGCATGCATGTTCTGTGGGTATTGCTGAGCTGGAGGAGCTGGCTGACAATGATTATTTTTACGCCATGGATATCTGTGGGCTGTGGGAGCAGGTGGGTATTCAGCCCATTGTCGGGGCGCCTTTGGAGCGCCGTTACCGCGTGAACCGCGAGGAGCAGGAGATTGTATCTGCCCGCCCGCGCACGCGTATGGAAACTTGGCAGCTCAAACTGCTCGACCTCTCCCTGCGCAATCCCCTGCTTAATACGCCCGTTAAAGGAAAAAATCAGCTCGCGCTGCTGCAGCCCAATGTATCTGCCCTGGAGGATCTGCTGGCGGAGGGGCTCAACTTCCGCATCAAATCCGTACCGCAAACATTCTGGAACCTCACCTCCCAAGTGCAGCATGGTGAAAACTCTGAGGTAATGCGCGCACAGTTGTCGGATTGCGTGTGCTCCATGTTTGCCAAGCGGGAGCTGGCCGTCAACCTGCCCGAGCAACACTTGAACAAGCAGCTGGCCCACCTGTACAATACCACCCGCAGGGAGATGGAGGAGAGCGGCGCCAACACCCTCTATATTGCCTGCGGTTTCCTCAAATGGCGCCGCAAGGGCAGCTCTGTGGGGGATAAAGCGTACCTGGCTCCCTTGCTGTTGCTGCCCGTGCGCCTTACCCGCCCCTCTGTAAAAGCCGGCTTTGTGCTGCGGGGTACGGATGAGGAGTCTCGCATGAACATGACCCTGCTGGAGCTGCTCAAAACAGAGTACTCCATGCGCCTGCCCGAGCTGGAGGGCGACCTGCCTACAGATGACTCCGGGTTGGATGTTCCGCGTATCTTCAACATAGTGCGCGCTGCCATCAGCAATATGCAGGGATGGGAGGTGGTGGAGACTTGCTCGCTGGGCGTATTCTCTTTCACCAAATACCTGATGTGGAAGGATTTGAGCGACCGCGAGGAGTTTTTGCTGCGCAATCCCATTGTGCGCCAAATTGCTGCAGAGCAACGCTCCTCCTTCCCCGTGCAAGTGGGGTTCCCCGACCCCGCCGGGTTGGATAATGATGTGGAGGCGGATAAGGTGTACACGCCTATGTCCGGCGACTCCTCACAGTTGTCTGCCGTGTTGGCCGCGGCTCGTGGTAAAAACTTTGTGCTTATCGGCCCCCCCGGCACGGGTAAGAGCCAGACCATTACCAACATGATTGCCCATTGTTTGGGGCATGGTAAAACCGTGCTCTTTGTGGCCGAGAAATCCGCTGCCTTGCAGGTGGTGCATAAGCGCCTCAAACGCATCGGGCTGGAGGATTTTTGTCTGGAGCTGCACTCCAACAAAGCCAACAAGAAAAACGTGCTCGCGCAGTTTAAAGCTGCGGTGGAGGCGGTGAGCGCAGGCACTGCGGATGACGCTTGGGCGCAGTCTGCTTATTCTCTGGCTTCTCTGCGCTATAAGCTTAACATGTTGCCGTGGGAGCTGCACCGCAAGCGAGAGGACGGAACCTCCCTTTATGAAGATGTGCAGAATATGGAGGCGTTTGCCCACTTGCCCGCCTTTGCGCCCATGCAAGATGACTTGGCAACCTGCACGGCAGAGCGCCGCCGCGCCATGCTGGATACTGCGCACCGCCTTGCCCGCCATTACGCGTTGATTCAGGAGGTGCCTGCCGATTGTGTAAAGGCTATCCGCTTTAAAGACTACAGCCTGAGCCGCGATGAAAAATTGGCAGAAACGCTGGTTGCGTGGGAACAGGCGGATGCTGAAAAAGAGCAACTTTACCTGCGCCTGACGGAGCAGTTGGGTATGGATGCCGCCACGCACCGCAGCTGCATGCCCGCCCTGTTACCGGCCTTGCAACAGGCCGCTGCGGGGCGTTGCGATTGGTCTGCCCTGCTGCCGTCTCGCGCGGCGGCTACCCTGCAAAAAGTAAATGCTTTGCAGCAACATGCTTCCTCATATCGTCAACACAAGGCGGCTCTCACCCTGCCGTACCCGGACTCCGCCCTTGATGAGCCCATGCTGGATGCTTGGTTGGCAGAGTGCAAACGCTTGTATGTCTCCTGGTTCCTGCCGCGCTTCTTCGGTATGATGCGCATGCGCAAAAACTTGCGTGCCTTGGCGATAAGCCGCGAAACGCCGGATTGCCTCAAAGACCTCACCGGCTTGGTTGCCATGAGAGATGCCCGCAAGGCCGCCGCAGCTATTACGAATTTGCCGCCGCATTTGGCTAAGGGATTGGATTTTGCGGATGCGGATGCCGAGAGCGTGCGCGCTGCCGTGGCGGCTCTCAAAGATGTATCTGCCGCAGATGAACCTACTTTGGAGCGCCTCATGCAGCCCAACTCCGTGTTGCAATTGCCCGGCTCGCCCGCCCGCGAAACCTTGGCTGCCTATGCGCAAAAAGCCGCGCAGTGGCAACAGTGCCGCGAAACGCTGGCAGAGCTTTTAGGTACACAGCTTGCAGAGCTCCCGCAAGATACCACCGTGCAAGATTGGTGCCGCACCCTGCTGGGGGCTCGCCGCCAATGGAGGGATGTTGTCATTTGGAACTCCTGCCGTGCCGAGGCAGAGCAAGCCGGCTTTGCCACCATGGCAGATGCCCTGTTGCAGGGCAGTGCAACGGCTGCTACGCTGGAGGATGCCGCTCGCGTCAATTTCTCCCGCCGCAGAATCCGCGCCGTGGTAGAGGCGCATGAATCCCTGCGTAATTTCAGCCCCGGTATTCATGAGGGTACCATTGCCGATTTTGCGGAGCAGGATGCCGCCCTCATGAAACTGGCCACCACACATGTGCGCAGTGCCCTCATCAAACGCGCGGCAGATATTTCTCAATACGGCACGGAAACCGCTGTGTTGCAGCGTGAAATATCCAAACAAAAAGCGCATATACCGCTGCGAAAACTCATGAGCAGCGTGCCCAATGTCACGCGTTTGCTCAAGCCTTGCATGCTCATGAGCCCCTTGTCCGTAGCGCAGTATTTGGATGCCGCAACAGAGCTGTTTGACGTGGTGATTTTTGACGAAGCTTCCCAAATCCCCGTATGGGATGCCATTGGTGCCATTGGCCGTGGGCGCAATGCCATCATTGTGGGCGACCCTCGCCAAATGCCGCCCACCAGCTTCTTTAACCGTGCCCAAGCGCAGGAGGAAGACTGCGAACAAGAGCAGGATATGGAGAGTATTCTTGATGAATGCCTGGCGTGTGATATACCCGCCCTCAATCTCTCTTGGCACTACCGCAGTAAGGCAGAGAGCCTCATTGCCTTCTCCAATGCCAATTATTACGAGAGCAAGCTCACCACTTTCCCCGCACCCATGGCGCAGGATAGTGCCGTGCGCTACCACTACACCGCCGGTACTTATGAGCCCGGCAGCAGCAAACGCATTAATGTGAAAGAGGCTCAAGCCCTGGTCAACCATGTGCTGGAGCAGTTGCGGGCGGACTCTTTCCGCTATACGGAGGCCACCAGCATAGGCATTGTTACCTTCAATGCCCAGCAGCAAACCCTGATTCAGGAGCTGTTGGATGAAGCCCGCGCTGCGGATGACTCGCTGGAGCCCTATTTCTCGGAGTCCAACCCCGAGGCCGTTTTTGTGAAGAACTTGGAAAACGTGCAGGGGGATGAGCGCGGTGTCATTTACTTCTCCACCACCTACGGGCCGGATGCCCGCGGGGCTGTCTCCATGAACTTCGGGCCGCTCAACCTGGCCGGTGGCGAGCGCCGCCTTAACGTAGCCGTTACCCGTGCCCGTTGCGCGCTGCATGTGTTCACCTCTCTCAAGCCCGAGGATATTGACCTGAAACGCACCAAGGCGCGCGGC
>SUVJ01000093.1 GCA_015062045.1 Akkermansiaceae bacterium | reverse complement strand
TTAATGACTTGCCCGTAGACCGCTCTGCCATGATTGAGCTGGACGGCGAGCGTGTTATGTTAGAGGAGCTGGCCGAGCGGTCTTTTAAGGATGACAAATTGCGCATGCGCATTCAGCGAGATGGCGCGCAGCATGATGTGGAGGTGAATCTTAAACCGCTTACGGCCAACGAGATTCTGGCGCAGGAGTACGACCGCATGCCGCGCTACGTGCAGTTTGGCGGCTTGGTGTTCCAACCCTTGCACCGCAACGTGATATCGGCTCACCAAATCAACCTCACCACGCTTAATGTGGATGTAGAGGACTACCTGAAACACGGTGGCTCCCTTGAGAAACAAGATTTGGTGTTGCTTACCAAGGTGCTCAAGGATGAGGTAAACGCCCGCTGCTCTACCTATGGTACACGCTTGGTTACCAAGGTGAATGGAGTAGAGGTAAAGGGGCTGGAGCATTTGTATAACCTGCTCTACCCGCAAGATGGCTCACGTGCGGACTTTACCGTGATTGAGTTTGCAGACTCCCCGCGCCCCATGGTAATTGATAATGCCGTGATAGATGCCGCCAATGCGCGCATAAATGCCCGCTACGGTGTGCCTGCAGCCGCTCGTCTTAAGTAATTATACCATTTTTACACAGTTATGTATCATCGACTCATTCTTTTAGCCCTTGCCGGGCTTGCCCTCACAAGTTGTGAGCCCACGGAGCGCACGGCTGTTACCAAGAGGGAAGAACCCAAAAAGGACGCTGCCGAGCAAAGCCCGCAGGATGCTCCTCAAACCACGGTGCAAACCCCGGTTAATGCCGAATCCCCGCAGCAAACCGCAGAGCAGCCCACTGAGCAGCCCGCAGCGCAAACCGAGCCTGCCGAGCTTGTAAAACAGCAGGAGCCTCAGCAAACGCCCCCTGCGGCAGACCCCACCCCCACACCTGCCGTTGCGGCGGATGCCTCTGCCTCTCTGCTCTCTGTTGCTCTGACGGTGCAGGACTATAACCGCATGATGCCGTGGGAGAAACAATCAGCCTCTACCAGTCGCCTCAACGGTGTGTATTTGGGCAATGGCAAAGTGCTTACCCTGGGCAGTGCCTTGGCTACGGCCAATTATGTGGAAATCAGCCTGCCGGACTCCTCTCGTACCGTGCCTGCACGCGTGTTGCGTTACGATACGGACCTCAATTTGGGCTTGCTGGTGGTAGATAATGAGGAGGATGCCACCATTTTTGAGACGCGTGCCGCGCTGGAGCTCGGCGAGCCGATGAACCGTGCCTCTAAAGCTCAGCTGTGGTGCACCCTCAATGGTACACAGTCTGCCTCTATCAACTTGCAGGGCGAAATCGGCACCACAGATCGCGGCTTGCCTCGCCTTCAAATGCGTGCAGATCAAGCCGTGCCCGGCAATTACAGCCACGGTGCCCCTGTGGTGGTGGACGGCAAGTTGGCCGGCCTGAGCGCCGGTTATAACTCCGCTGCTCGTCAGCTCAAGGTTATCAATGCAGAGCTTATCGGCAGGTTCCTGAATGCAGATGCCGATGCCCCCAAGGGCGTGCCTGTAATGGGTGTGAGCATGGCAGAGCTTACGGACCCCGTGTTCCGCCGCTACCTGAAACTCAGCGATGACCGCACCGGCGTATACGTGAGCGATGTGCAGCCCATGGGGGCTGCCGCTGCCGCCGGGCTCAAGAAGGGGGATGTGCTCACCTCTGTAGAAGGGCTCAAAATTGATAACCGCGGCCGCTGCGAGCTACCCCTTTACGGCATGGTAGATGTTGCCACTGCTGTGCGTTACCTCAAACCCTTGGGGCAGACGATTCAGCTCACATATTGCCGCGATGGCCAAGAGCAAAATGCCGTGTTGGAGCTCAACCGAGATGCAGAGGAGAAAGCCCTCATCCGCACCGAAATCCCGGGTGCAGCCCCGCGTTACCTGGTGTGGGGTGGCTTGGTGTTCCAGCCGCTTTCCTCTAATTATCTGGATGCTCTCAAGGCGGAGGCCAAGGCCCTGCCCATTGAGTTCATGCGCTTGAATGACCAAGAGGATGAGCTGCAAAAACGCGGCTTTAAGGAGCTGACTGCCCTTACCATCATTGTACCCACCAAGGCTACACTGGGCTATGATACATGCCAATTTGCCATGGTGGAAAAGGTGAACGGCACAGAGCCGCACACCTTTGATGAGTTTGTCACCCTGCTGAAGTCCCCCACGGAATCCGGCATGGTGGAGCTCTCCCTCAACAAGCCGCCTTACCGTATTTATATGGAAAGCTCCGCCGCAGAAGCCGCCAATGATGAGCTGCGCCGCGCCGGTATTCTGCGCTTGCAACGCCTTACCGAGCAAGAATAATCCCCGCACGGGGGCAGGGGGCTTCTGCCTCTCCCTTTTTTCTGCAGCAGGGCCCCTCGCCGGCTCTGCTGCACTTTATCTGATAAAACACCATGTGTGCCAGGTACAAACCGGATGAACCGCTTCCCCCGCAGGGCTCGCTTCCCCCGCGGCGCAGGCCTCGCCGTGTGCCGGAGCAACAGCCCCTTTTCCCGGAGCCCGAGCCGCCCGCACCGCTGCCTCCTCCCGAGCCGGCCGTGCATGAGCTGCCCGTGGAGGAGCCCGTGCATACCCCCAAAGCCCCCGCCCGCCGCTCTTATTGGGAGGTACCGGACTACCCGGAGGAAGCCCCCCCGATGCCCCAAAGTGCTGCCCCGCAGCATAACCCGTGGGCAGATGTTCGCAAGCCCCCGCCCAAGGGTACGGGGTTTTGGAAAGGCCTTTGGCTTTTCTTCGGGTTCCCCATACGCATGTTGTTTTTCCTGACGCGCAATTTGCCTGCGCTGGTGATGTGGCCCTTGCGCATTACCATCAGCTTAGCGTTTGTAGGCTTGCTTTTTATGGGGATTCTGGCCTGCTTTTACACCGTAAAGGCAGGGCGGTATGATATAACGCAGGTACTGCGCATGCCCGAGCGCAGCATTGTGCTGGACCGCACCGGGCTGGAGATTGGCACCCTGCATGGCGAAAACCGCCGCAGTATCGTATCTTTGGATGACGTGCCGCAGTACTTTATAGACTCCATCGTATTGCAGGAGGACCGCTCGTTCTGGACCCACGGCGGTGTAGACCCCCGCGGTGTGCTGCGTGCCGTGGCACAGGTGTTTAAACACGGGCGTACCACGCAGGGCGCCTCCACCATTACCATGCAGTTGGCCAAAAACACCTATAACCATGCAGAGCGTAATTTGGATGCCAAGCTTACAGAGGTGATATTGGCTCGGCGCATTGAGGCCACTTACGATAAAAAAACGATTCTTACCTGTTACATCAACCGCGTGTTCTGGGGGCATACCTACTTAGGGCTCAAACAGGCGGCATACGGTTATTTCAGCAAGGAGCCATCAGAGCTCAGCATAGGCGAGTGTGCCATGCTGGCCGGTATTGTGTGCAACCCCAACGAGTTTTCCCCCCTGCGCAATCCGTCCGCCGCGCGTATTCAGCGCGATAAGGTGCTACTGCTGCTGCGAGACCACGGCAAAATTACCCACACACAATATGAGGCGGCTCGCAATGAACCTATCATTACCCACCGCCCCGAGCCCCGTGGCTATGATAATTACTCGCTGGACTTGATTCGTGCAGAGGTGGACCATATACTCACCATGCTCGATGCCAACGGCCGGCGCGTGAAGGAGGATGCCTTGTACTCCGGCGGCCTTATTGTGCGCACCACGCTCGACCTCAATTTGCAGGATGATGTGATGCGCGATATGGATGCCCGCCTTACTGCCAATATAGAAGGCCTCAAACATTACAACCACCAAACCCGTGCTCAGTACCAAGCTTTGGTGCAAAAATTGCGTGCAGAAACCCCGGAGGCCATCATCCCCGCCCCCAAATATGTGCAGGGGGCATGCGTGATGATTGATAATGCTACAGGGGCCTTGCTGGCTGTGGTGGGCGGCAGAGACAGCGCTGAGTCCCCCCTCAACCGTGCCCTTCAAAGTCGGCGTCAGGTGGGCTCGCTCTTTAAGCCGTTGGTCTATTCTACCTACTTTGAGCGCGGTGGCGGGCCGGATAGCATGATATCCGACGCCCGTTTACAACCCGGTGAAATACCCGGTGCCAAACGCTGGAGCCCCCGCAATGCAGATGGCCGCTACCTGGGGCTTAAGTCTGCCTCTTGGGGCTTGCTCAAGAGCCGCAACACCATGTCTGTGCGTGTGGGTGCCCGTGCCGGGCTGCAAAATGTGGTCAATACGGCCCTGCGCGCCGGTTTCCCCGACCCGCCCAAGTGGCTTGGCCCCACCATCTACCTGGGCACGTGGGAGGCCTCCCCGCTGGAGGTAGCCACGGCCTTTACCACCTACGCCAACGGCGGTGTGCGCCCCACCCCTTACATTATTGAGAGCATTACAGACTCCGAGGGGCGTGTCATTTGGCAAAATCAACCCTCTGCCACCACGGTGTTCAGCCGCCGTGCCTCCAATGCCACCTCCGGTATCCTTCAACAAATTACCAAAAAGGGCGGTACCGCCGCCAATGTGGTCAACCTGGGCTTTGATAAACCCTGCGGCGGTAAAACCGGCACCACCAACGCTTATAAAAATGCCTGGTTCTGTGGCTTCACCTCCGAAATCACCGCTGCTGTTTGGGTAGGCTTTGACCGCCCCGTTACCATAGCAGACAAAGCGTATGGCGGCACAGTTGCCCTCCCCCTTTGGGTGGGGGCCATGCAATGTGCCATGAACCGTGGCTACAAAATGGCAGATATACGCACCGCCCCCATGGCCGGGCGTAATATGGGGATTCGCCTCTGCCGTGTCTCCGGGGCGCTGGCCCATGCCGGCTGTGAGGCTAAACGCACCGCTTATACTGATACCATGGTGGATTTCTCCCTCCCACGCACCCTCTGTGCCCACCATAGTACCACAGATGCCCTCATCAATGATGACTTTGCTGAGGTGGTGGAAGACCCGTCCGCCACCCCCGCAGATGGCTTTGCCGAAGAACCCGAATACGCCCCCCTCTTCATCAATGATGACTACGCTGAAATCGTACAGTAAGTAACACTTCATGGGGCTGCTATCAGCATTTTAAAAGATGGAATCACTCTAACTGACTAACAGTTAGTAATACACGATTAATAACTAACACTAAAAACAGCTATTAAGCAATAACGATATTTCTTGTAAGGTGTAGATTTTTCAACAAATTTCAATCTTTTTGCTTGCTACAGCATTTAAAATGCTGTATGATAACTTCTGTCAGCTTGGGGCAGGTGGCTTCATTTCTCATTGCGCAAGAGAATGGATAACTTGTCACATTCTGCAATACAATTTAACAATCAATTCATAACAATCAATTCATAACAATCATGAAGAAAACAATTATTACGCTCCTCGCTCTCGCAGGTGTGGCTGTATGTGCCGAATCTTTATCCCCAACATTAGTGTGGGACATGGATTTTTTGACAACAGGAGTAGATCTTAAATGTGCCAACGGCGTCACAACTAATTTAGGCACAGGGGTGGGTACTAACCTGATTGAAGACGGAGCCATCACATTGAGTAATGATAAGTTTAGCTTTACTCAGACAGCCGGACGGGTGAGTTATGCTGATGAATTTACATTGCTTGCTAAGGTTTCTCTTTCGTCCACTCAAGGGAATAATCATCCTGTTATTTTTTCAATGGGTGAAGATAATAAATGGTATTGGAAAGCAGCCTATTATACACAATCTAAGGCTTTTAATTTAGATAAGGATGGCTTTGATTCTGTTGATGAGAGTAAAAAAAATAGTGGCGCGATTGCATACACGGCAGGTAGCATTATTACCTTGGCTTTGCAGAGCGATGGTAAAGGTAAGCTTACTTTGTTTGTAGACGGAGAAATGGCAGGGTATACTACTATTACCAAGGCCTCAGATTATGGTTCTGATAAGTTAGTCAATAACTTTACCTTTGGTGGAAGAAATGGCAGTGATGATAATAAGGCAAATGTCACGATCTATGATGCTCAATTGGTAAGAGGCTTGACTACTCAACTCATCCCCGAGCCCACCACCGCCACGCTTTCCCTGCTGGCTCTCGCAGGTCTCGTTACGCGTCGCCGCCGCAAGTAAGGTAGTATAACAAGTTCAAGTGGGGTAACCAAGCCCTGCATCGCGCGACCGCCCTTGGTGTAACAGCCTTGGGCGGTATTTTTTATATTGCCGGGGAAAACGTAAATGGGGATTTTTTATTACTCAATACGCGTGAGAACAATTATTAAAATGGAAATTTGTAGGGGGGGGGAGCCCGCGGGCGTATGCCCGCCGAATTTGATAGCCCCCTTGTGGGGCGAAATAACATAGGCAGGGGCGTTAGCCCCTGCACATGGAAAAAAAAGAAACCCGAGCCCGAGGAGCGTAGCGACGAGGCCGACAGATGAGAATAGCGCAGGGCGTGAGCCCGGAGCGGGATGAGAGAAGTACAATTTACAAGGTACAATTTACAAAGTAAGCAAATCCTCTGCGACGGCTTAAGATGCGCACAGTTACACAGCAAACGAGTGCACGCCGAATTCTCAAGCCCCCTTGTGGGGCGAAATAACATAGGCAGGGGCGTTAGCCCCTGCACATGGAAAAAAGAAACCCGAGCCCGAGGAGCGTAGCGACGAGGCCGACAGATGAGAATAGCGCAGGGCGTAAGCCCGGAGCGGGGCGTGGCTCGGGGTTAACACCCCTCGTGGGGAATGTGTCGGCCTCCTCGCGTAGCTCGTCGGGCTCCATATTTTTTGATAATCAGCAGGGGTCGCGCGCGCGCTGCGTGCACGCTTGACCGCCTGCCTATGCTATTTCGCCCCACAAGGGGGCTTGGGAAGTACGAAATGTGAAATCCAAAATACGAAGTAAGCAAAGCCTCTGCGACGGCTTGAGATGCTCACACCTACAAATTGCCATTTGGCGAGTTTTTAGAGGTCCCCAATTTGCAGGTCTGACTAATTACCGAATGTTATACTAGGTGGAGGGGTAAGATTACCGGGAATCGATTTCGGATTCGAGTTGACGGAGCTCGGACTCTAGTTGGCGGAGGTCGGATTCGTCGAAATCCTCAAAGTCTTGTTGCAGTTTGTTGAGTTCCGCCTCTAAGGAGGATTCCGCTTGGGGGGGGGGAGGTTTGGCCGGAGGCGGAGGATTCTGCTTTGGGGGCAGGGGCGGCATGTTGCGTGGAGTCGTCGCAAGAGGTGAAGTTGAGCGGCAGGAGGATGGCCGCAAGGATGCCGTGTTTCATATTATGCGAATGGGGTTGATATGAGCCGTGCCTGCACTCGGGTTGGGAGTGCAGGCACGGGGGAATGTGAGGGGCAATAGGATTACTCCTGAGGAGCGTCGGCAGAGGCATCGGCGGGCTCTGCGGGGGTGTCTACGGCATCCGCATCGGTGGTGTCGTCGTCCTCTTCGTCATCGGGGATGACGAGGGTGATCTCTTGGATGGACTCCTTATCGTTAAGGGTGATAAGTTTGACACCCTGTGCGGTGCGACCGGTCTCGCGGATGGAGTTGACCTTCATACGGACGGATTGGCCACCGCTGGTCATAATCATGAGCTCATCGGCATCTGTCACAGAGGTGGCGGATACGACGAGGCCGGTTTTCTCCGTGCAGTTCATGGTCTTGATGCCGATACCACCGCGGCTTTGCAGGCGGTAGGCGCCGAACTTGGTGCGCTTGCCGAGGCCGTTCTCGGATACGACGAGCAGGGAGAAGGCGGAGGCTGAGTCATCTGTGGCGGCATCGGTTTCCTCCATGGTTTCGGGTTCCTCTGCGGTGTCGTCCGCATCATCTGCAGCGGGGGTGGCGGTTTCGCCCTCGGGTACCACAGCCATGGCGACCACGTAGTCGCCCTCGCGCAGTTTGATACCGCGCACACCGATGGTGTTGCGGCCCTGGGTGCGCATTTGGCTCTCTGCAAAGCGGATGCTCATACCGTTGTGGGTGACGATGATGACATCTTGCTCGCCGTTGGTGAGCACGGCGTTGACCAGGGAGTTGCCCTCCTCCAGGTTAATGGCGATGATACCGGCCTTGCGATAGTTCACAAAGTCGTTAAGGGCGGTCTTCTTCACCGTGCCATCCTTGGTGGCGAATACCACGTTGCCGGAGCCCTCTGCAAAGGTGATGTCCTTTCCGTCCTCGCTCACCTTGCGCTCCAGGCGCAGGATAGCGGCAATGCGCTCCTCTGCCTGCAGGTCCAGCAGGTTCTTGATGGAGCGTCCCTGGGCGCTGCGGGCAGCCTCATCAATCTCATACACGCGCTCCACGTACACACGGCCGGTGTTGGTGAAGAACATGATGTAGTCGTGATTTTGTGCG
>SUVJ01000092.1 GCA_015062045.1 Akkermansiaceae bacterium | reverse complement strand
TACAACGAGACGCTCTTTTTCCAACACCTTGAGGGCTTTTTCTATGGGGGTAACAAACTCTGAGAGTGAGGCATCATCAATATCTTGGCAAAGCTCTATGACTTGCCCCGCGCCATGGCGTGCCAAGCTCTCTTCTTTTCTGTACCCTCGTTGCAGCATATCCGCCTCGCATTATACCCTCCTGCACGGGCTGTGTCCAACACAAAAATCATAATTTTGTGTATGTGCACGCCTGTTGCTTATGTAAAAGAGATTGACAAACACCCTCAAAGATATTAGAATACGCGCGCACACCGCTAAAATTACACGATTTATGGCAACAGAAACATTGACGGACGCTGAAGCTGCGCTGAACGCCCTGTACGGAAGTGATACTTTCGGTATTAAGACCATGGAGAAATATCTCTCCAAGAGTGCATTTAAAAAAATGATGCTCACGGTTCAAAAGGGCGGTAAACTTGACACCGGCATTGCAGATGAAGTGGCTCAAGCCATGAAGGTGTGGGCCCTCTCCAAGGGGGCTACTCATTATACCCACTGGTTCCAACCGCTCTCCGATGCCACGGCAGAGAAGCATGATTCCTTTGTGGAGCCCGATGGTAAAGGCGGTATGATTTGCGAGTTTACCGGCAAAAATCTCATTCAGGCAGAGCCGGATGCCTCCTCTTTCCCCTCCGGCGGTATACGTGCCACGTTTGAGGCTCGCGGCTACACGGCTTGGGACCCCACCAGCCCCGCGTTCATTAAGCGCACGGAGAATACGGTAACACTTTGCATACCCACGGCTTTCTGCTCATACACAGGTGAGGCATTGGATAAAAAGACCCCCTTGCTGCGCTCCATGGCTGCCGTGGCTCAGCAAACGGCTCGCGTGTTGCGCTGCTTTGGTATAGAGCCCTCTTATGTGGTGAGCAATCTCGGTGCAGAGCAGGAGTACTTCCTTATCGACCGCGACCTCTACCTGCAACGCCCGGACCTCATCGAAACCGGCCGTACGCTTTTCGGTTGTCTGCCGCCCAAGCACCAGCAGATGGAGGACCACTACTTCGGCTCCATCAAAGAGCGTGTGTTGGAGTTCATGATGAGTGTGGACCGCGCCCTGTGGACTTTGGGTGTACCCGCCAAAACACGCCATAACGAGGCTGCCCCCGGCCAGTTTGAGATTTGCCCCCTCTTTGAGCCCTGCAATGTTGCGGTTGACCATAACGTAATGATTATGGACATTTTGCAACGCCAGGCACTCAAGTTCAATTTGGTGTGCTTACTGCACGAAAAACCCTATGCCCACGTAAACGGCAGTGGCAAGCACAACAACTGGTCGCTTTCCACCCCGGAGCTCGGCTCCCTCTTCTCCCCGGGCAAAACCCCGCACAGCAACCTGCTGTTCCTCACTTTCCTGAGCGCCGTGCTCGCCTGTGTGGATAAGCATGCGGACCTGCTGCGCGCCTCCACCTCCAAGGCGGGGAATGACCACCGCCTCGGTGCGGCAGAGGCGCCGCCCGCCATCATCTCCATTTTCCTGGGCGACCAGCTCACCGATATTATCGAGCAAATCAAAGCAGGTGGCGCCAAGAGCTCTTCCACCAAAACTACCATGGAGCTGGGGGTGGATGTGCTGCCCGAGCTGCCCAAGGATACGACGGATCGCAACCGTACGTCTCCCTTTGCCTTTACCGGCAACAAGTTCGAGTTCCGTGCCGTGGGCTCCTCTCAAACCTGTGCATGGCCCATGGCCGTGCTCAACACCATCATGGCAGAGGCTTTGGATGATGTTGCCACCCGTTTGGAGCCCCATGCCGGCACGCCGGAGTTCAAATCCGTGGTGCGCGAGCTCATTCGCGAGCTGGTCACCAAGCACGACCGTATCATCTTCAACGGCAACGGCTACTCTGCTGAGTGGGTGCAAGAGGCAGAGCAACGCGGCTTGCCGCACATTAAAACCACCCCCGAGGCGTTGGAGGTGCTTTCTCGCCCTGACACCATTGCACTCATGGAGAAGTATGGTGTGCTCTCTCGCTCCGAGCTTTTGGCTCGCAAAGAGATTCAGCTGGAGAGCTTCGAGAAACTCATTGACATTGAGGCCAAGACATGCCTCAACATGCTGCGCACCATCTATCTGCCGGCCATTGCCACGCAAATGACCGAGATTTGCGGTACCGTGGGGGCTATTCAGGCTGCCGGCCTCACTGCCGGGCTTAAAGCCGCCACTCAAAAGGCAGAGGAAATCGGCACGCTTTACGATACCCTCGCCCCGCAGGTGGATGCCCTGGCCGTTGCCATAGATGCCGGAGAGCCTTTCGCCATGAGAGCTGCCATGGAGCAAGCCCGCCAAACGGTGGATGCCCTGGAGGCCGTTGTGGACGCTGCCCTTTGGCCCGTGCCCACTTACGCCCAAATGCTTAACATCCACAGCCGTTAAACGGCTTTACCCCGCGGGCGCGTACGGATTTATTGCTCAATTTCGGTTTGACTTTTCTGCCGGAATAGTGTATACCTCTGCGCGTTATGTGGACAGGACGTTTTTCTCAGGCTACGGCAGATTTGGTTCTCAAGTACGGTGAATCCATCTCATACGATTGGAAACTCTATCGGCACGACATTGCCGGCTCCATAGCCCATGCACGCGCACAGCTGCGTGCAGGCATGCTCACACAGGCTGAGTTTGAGGCCATTGAGTCCGGCCTTAAAAGCATCTTGGCTGATATTGAGGCCGGCAACTTTGACTGGTCCATCAAGCTGGAAGATGTGCACATGAACATTGAGAGCGAGCTTACCCGCCGCATCGGTGCCCCCGGTGCCAAGCTGCACACCGCCCGCTCCCGCAATGACCAAGTGGCTACAGATACCCGCCTGTATTGCCGTGCAGAGATTGATACCACGCTTTCCCTGCTGCAGGAAATGCAGCGTGCCCTTGTTGCCAAGGCAGAGCAGTATGCAGAGGTGCGCATACCCGGCTACACCCACTTGCAGCGCGCTCAGCCCGTAACTGTGGGCCACCACCTGCTGGCATATGTGGAGATGCTGGGTAGGGATGTTGCCCGCCTGCAAGACTGCCGCCGCCGCCTCAACGTGTCCCCGCTGGGCTCCGGTGCCATTGCCGGCTCCACCATTAACCTGGACCGCGCCGCTATTGCCGCAGAGCTTGGTTTTGATGCCGTTACAGAGAACTCCATGGATGCCATTGCAGACCGTGACTACATTATGGAAACCCTCTTCTGCCTTTCCCTCATCGGCACCCACCTCAGCCGCCTGAGCGAAGACCTTGTGCTGTGGAGCAGTGCAGAGTTCGGCTTCTGCACCTTGTCCGATGCCCACACCACCGGCTCCTCTCTCATGCCGCAGAAGAAAAACCCCGATGTCTCTGAGCTCACCCGTGGCAAGAGCGGCCGCTTATACGGCAACCTTGTGAGCGTAATGGTGGCGGTGAAAGGCCTGCCCCTTACCTACAACCGAGACTTGCAAGAGGACAAAGAGCCCCTCTTCGACTCCTTTGAGACCATCTCCCTGGCTCTGCGTGTCAATGCCGAGATGGTAGCCGCCATGCGCATTAACGAAGACAAGTGTGCCGCCGCCGTAGCAGACCCCTTGCTGCTGGCTACGGATTTGGCAGACTACCTGGTGCGCCGCGGCGTGCCTTTCCGCCATGCTCACGAGCTGGTGGGCAAAGCTGTGGCCGTGGCCGTGGGCAGTGGTACCCCGCTTAATCAGCTCACGTTGGAGCAGTTCCGCGCTATCTCCCCCGAGTACGGTGAGGATGTTCACTCCGTCTTTAATCTGGACCGCGCCTTTGAGCTGCGCACCAACCCCGGTGCCCCCAACCCGGCCAACACCGCCCGCCGTATCGCCCACTGGAAAAGCCTGCTGGGCTAATCTGCCGGGGGGGGGGCGCACCGTTGCCTGTAACATTCAACCGCATAGCATCCCGTGTCTTGGGTATACCTGTTCATAGCCGCTGTGTGTGAGGTGGGCTGGCCTGTGGGCATGAAGCTTGCAGGCTTGGGTGGCCCGTTGCGCTGGTTATGGATTGCCGCTGCCGCCGTGGCCATGACCCTCAGCGGCGTGTTCCTGTATCTGGCGCAAAAGCAAATCCCCATCGGCACCGCCTACGCCATTTGGACCGGTGTGGGTGCCGCCGCCACCTTCGCTATTGGTGTTATCTTCTTTAAAGACAGTGCCTCCCTCATGCGCATGCTGGGGGTGGCCCTCATCGTCGGTGGTGTCATTGTCCTCAAAATATCAGACTGAACCTGCTCCCGTCAACTTCCTTCATCATGTCTTCTTCCATGCACTGGTCAACGCTACTTTCCACATACCGCCTCGGGGATTTTGCAGCAGCTGCCAACAGCCGCCGCAGTGTTTATAATCAGGACTACGGGCGCGTTCTATACTCCAGTGCTTTTCGCCGCCTGCAAGACAAAACTCAGGTGTTCCCGCTGGGGCGTAATGACTACGTGCGCACCCGCCTCACCCATAGCCTGGAGGTTGCCAACGTAGGCCGCGCCCTCGCCATGGAGCTGCAAGACATCATTGCCGCTCAGGAACCCGCCGCAGACTTCTCGCCCGAGCTGCAACGTATGCTCAGCTGCCTGGGGGATATCGTCTCCACCGCCTGCCTCGCGCACGATATCGGTAACCCGCCCTTCGGCCATTCCGGAGAAACCGCCATTGAAACCGCCGTGCGCAAGCTCACCCCGCACCAAGATTACACATTTGAGGGCAACGCCCAAGGGTTCCGGCTCCTTACCCGCATTTGCGACCCCATCAAAGACGCCGGCCTCAACCTCACCTGTGCCACCCTCGGGGCCTTCACCAAATACCCCTGTACCCCCGCCTCTAAAGACAAATCCGTATACAAAAAATACGGCCTCAACCCCTCAGAGCTCCCCGCCTTCCGTACCGTGGCTCAGCAATGCGGGCTCGTTCCCCTCGGACCGGATATTTGGGCACGCCATCCCTTAGCTTATCTCATGGAGGCGGCGGATGATATCAGCTACCTCGTGGCAGATATTGAGGATGCCTACGTGTCCGGTATCATCAGCTACGATGCCGCCATGGATAACCTGCTCCTACTCAGTGGTGCAGGGGACTCTACCCGCAATAAAGCCGCCCAAGAGCATGCCCGCAGCGGCCCCCGCTCCGCCTTGAGGTTCGCCCGTGCCGTCACCATCGGCGCTTGCATTCAAGCCATGGCAGATACCCTCAAAGAGCATTACCCCGCCATTATGAACGGCTCACACCGTGGCAGCCTCATGAAAAGCTCCTGCCTGGCCCCCGCCCACGCCCAAGTCTCTGACTTCTCAGTTAAAGAAATCTACAGCCACGAGAGCGTCATCAAGGTAGAGGTCACCGGCTTCAACGTCATGATGAAACTCATGGAGCTCTACCTCGAGTGGGTGGACTCCCCCGACTCCCCCCTCGGCCGCCACCTCGCCTCCATCCTCCATGCTCACCCCGCCCTCTCCTCCGACCCCGCCTACCGCTTCTCCCACATCATTGACTACGTCTCCGGCATGACTGATTCCTACGCCCTCAAAACATACTCCGAGCTCTTCGGCGTGTAAAACCTGAGCCTCTTTTTGCTCCCCTCTCGTACTGAGGCTTGATTATCGGTATTACATCCAATTTATCTCGCCTCATAATCCTTGGCGTGCTACCATGCATGCCCTATGGACATACATAACGCCAAACTCGCCATCGATGCAGATTTCTGCCTTTCCCCACAAGAAAAATACGAGGAAAAAATCGAGCTTTCCGCCCTCATTCAAGACCCCATCGCCCGCGCCCAAGCCCTCGCCGCCGACGCCCGAGACCTACAACGCGCCTTGGCTATGCTAAAAAATAACACCCGTTGTTCATAGTGTTTTTTTCTTTGCCGATCGAGTTTTTTTAATAAAACGAGGTGCCTCGGGCTAACTCGTGATTGTAAGGGAAGTAGGTCATTTCAGTAATAGTTGCGCTCTCAGTGTATCATCTTAAACCATTTGTGTCAATAGTGCATTAGCTTTTGTGGAAAAATAGATCTTTGTATAAATGTCTTTTTGTTTTTATTTGGTAATTTAAATATTAGCGATAAACGATAATTTAGCTCCCCTTGCGGCCTGACCTGCACCTGCCCGTTCATGAGCAGCGGGAGGAGGAAGTCGCGTTGCTTGCTTAATCTTTTTATCTCCCGCTTTACATTATCCATACGTTGATATAAAGGTGCAACTGCTCTATCATACGAGGCAAGCAAATTGACATCTGATTGTGGTGTGGCAAATTGAACGCTTGCCAAATCCTCGGGTCTGATAGATGGATACGCACTTGTCGCAAGTTCTCCTATCTTTTGCATAGCCTGAACAACCTCTTCTGATTTTACGATGCTATAAATCATGTACGGCGAGGTCTTGTCCCCCCGGTGAGTCAACACAACAAAACCAGTAGAAACAAGCAGGCGGGAGGATGGATTTAATATGAGGCCTAAGTGACGTTGATTAGGACGTACAGAAGAAAATAGGATATCCAAGTGTTGAATCTTGCGCTTGGCTCTGCTAGGTAAAGATTCCGTTTTTAGATTTATGTACGTTAACTCAGAGATGACATTATCCGTTAAATTGCTTGTGTCAAGGTATTCCACATGTACCCAAGCCTCTCTTGCCTGATATGACTGAGAGTTAATATCACAAACATCGCTTATTTTGGCTACTGCCCAGCCATAGGGTATCTCTTTTTTGAGTTTATCATTCCACACCATCTTACCGCCACTGGACTTATAGGGCTTACCGTTCTCATCGGGGAAATCGAACTGCACGAACCAGTAGTCGTACAGAGCCTGTGCTATGGCTTCTAAATTATCGTTTAGCTGACGATTGAGCTCGATTTTTTTATCAAATGAATGCAGAACATCAGCGACTTGTTTCTGAGTAATTAAATCAACTACAGGTACTGGGAATTTCTCTAAATCTGACCCCTTAATGCCAGCCGCAGAAACTTTAGATACAAGTCCGCTCATCCTCTTCCTTGCGTATGGGGAGCGGAAAAAGTAATAAAAATAAAGAGGCGATGCGAGAGTGTTATCCAAGCGACAACGAATGAGATGCGACTCAAAAGTTGTTTCTTCAGACAAGTTTTTAACCAAAGTGCTTTTTCCTGTTCCCTCAACCGTCAATGATTGACGAGCAAATAGTAAGTCGCCTTTTCTTAACAGATAAGAATCTTTCTCCCTATCGCTAAGTAAGACTCTTTCCATATCTTGATCATGGATGAAATCATATGCAAAAATTTCTCCCATATTTACCATTTTGTATCCTATTCCCCTGTCTTTACTGGGGCGAGTAAGTCCATTTTTTTTAGGTTCGGCAAATAGAGATTCAAAGGGAATGAACTGATAGCACTGATCCCCCTTGGAATGAGAAAAATCTCCCATTCCCTCAGTATTTTTCTTGTTCGCCGTTTGCTTTACTACAGACTCCATCCTGCCACTAATTTTACACAACAAATAAGATTTAGCAAGTAAATAGAGCTATATTGTAAAGCAGATATGCGTCAGCTTATGAACTTACGGTGTGCCAGTTTCACATTGTTCTGATTGACTTGGGCGTAGTGGAGAGTAGTATCGACACGGACATGACCGAGGAGACGCTGCACCTGCTCAATGGGCATACCTTTGTCAATGGCCATGGTCGCCATGGTGCGGCGGAACTTGTGGGGGTGAACGTGATGCACTCTGGCGCGGGCACCCACGGTGCGGAGACGGCTTTCTACCCCGCCGATAGTGAGGCGGGTATGGGGGGCGTGCAGGGAGACGAAGAGCGCGGGATTATCGTCTGTGCGGGCGTTGATGTAATTGAGCAGGTGAATCTTAGCGCGGGCGTTGAAGTAGACTTCGCGTTCCTTATTGCCCTTGCCGAAGACGACACATTGGCGTTCCTGTAAGTCGATATCCTGACGGTTCATTTTGACCAGTTCGCCCACACGGATTCCCGTGGAAACGAGGAGGTCAATCATGGCGAGGTCGCGGGGCTCGACGCAGGAGTCGCGCAGGATTTCCAGTTTTTCATCGGAGAGCACTTCTTTGATGAGCGATTCGGCGCGAACCTTGCGGATGCGGCGCACAGGGCTTTTTGGTATGAGGTCTTCATCCTCAAGCCACGAGAAGAAGCTGGAGAAGATACGTCGGATGTTGTCAACCGTCACGCGGCTAAGGGCGCGGGACTCCTGAATGGAGGATAAGTAGGCGCGGATATCGGCGGTAGAGATGGTAATCATAGGCTTGTTCAGAGCCGTCAGCAACTTGTTGAGGGTGGCGTGATAATAAGCCAGAGATTTCTCTGAGCAGCCCTCCAGCCGCTTGGCGGCGATGAACGCCTGTTCAAGTTCGCTGTTTTCGCGCATGCATCGCTCTGTGTCTGATTCTCTGGGGATTATCTCTACCTGTTCCAGTTCGCGGAGTAGCGCAGAGCGGAGGGTATCCTGCTCAGCTTGTGGCAGGTGGGCTACTGCTGCCAGTACGTTGTTGATGATGTAGTGTTTCATGGTCGGGGTATTTTACCAGCCCCACAGAATCACGCCACCAGAAGTGGATATAAACGATAATTTAGAAGCCATAGCACAGGCTCTGTACGACTACTGGT
>SUVJ01000007.1 GCA_015062045.1 Akkermansiaceae bacterium | reverse complement strand
CCCGCCTTTTTTTTATTGACAGGTCATAACGCTTAGGGCATATTAATACGGTAATGAAACTGCTCCCCGTTTTTACAGCCTTTACTTTAGTGAGTCAACTTGTCCTTGCCGACACAGGTGAAACATATAGCATGCCCACAGAACTGAACGGCAAGAAATTGCATTTCAGCTATTCTCCTGCATCCAAAATGACGCCACTGCTGATTGATTTGGGAAAAGACAGCAAAGCAGTAAACGGCAGTTACACAGCTGAGGGAGAGCGTGGCACATATACCCTCAACTACCAAGCGGATAAAAAGGCCAAAAAGGCAAAACTTTTAGTCAAGGGAAAGAAAGACACCGGAACCATCGATTTAAAGTTTGAGGGGAACTCCGTCGGCACAGCCCATATGAAGTGGAATAATATTGACTACTACCACCTCAAGTTTCGTATACAGGATTCAACTGCCACCCACAAAACCCTGCAGCGGATGGATGACCCGGTAGGCGATGTTGTACCGAGAACTCTTGCAGGCAAAAAAGTAGTAATTGATTTTAAAGGGGCTATAGAGAAACATTTTTCACGGGAAAATGAAAACCCGGCATGGCAGCCGAGCATATCGTCCCCCATCGTCATACAATTCCCGGCTACAGAGGATTCGTATCAAGTGCCCGCCGTCATTGAGCTCGGCAACCTGCCACCGGAGATATACGCCAACTACACGGTCAGCTATGAGCCCATTGGCACAGCCGCCTGCATCGAGATTCGGGGGCCGGTTATCTTTATCATTGAACTGGATTTTGCCGATTCCGAATCCGGAATTGCGCATGTAGAAGCCAATTTGCGTGAGGGGTATGGCTGGGAGGCAAAAGGGGCCGTCTTTGCCATATTGCCATCAACCCCTCAAACGGGAGATATCGAATTACCGGACTTGAAAATCCCCGCAGAGGATGATACCGAGCTTGAGAATTTAATTGATGAGTTATCCCGCCGTCAGTACACAACGGCTGTGGAAAAACTATACCAACGCCGTGTATTGTCTGCTTTGCAATCCATTCGAGAGGGAGCAGATGTTAACATGATAATACCAAACGCAAACGGAACCACAGCCCTGCATAACGCCTGCGGGCTGAGCCATACGGAAATCGTATGTTGGCTTATCGAGCACGGTGCCGACCTTGAAGCTAAAACAGCCAAAGGAGCTACTGTAGATGACTGTGTTGGGGGTGCCAATGCTAAATCCATTCGAAAGCTCCTGAAAAAAGCACGCAGCAAAAAGAAATAAATCTGCATAAAAAAGCTTGAATTTCGTCTATAACAAGGTATAAATGTATACTAATGAGTCGTCGCACCGATAGCAACAATGCAGGTAAAACCGTTCCGGGGGTATTTAACTGGAAAATGGTTCGTAAAGCGTTAAGGGCGGCGGAAGAAGGGGTTTACTGTTGGAATATTGAAAGTGGAGAAATCTTTTATACGGAGCAATGCTTGCGTATGATGGGGCTGCCCTTTGATCAATGGGCACCCAACATTTTCACCGACCCCGAGCACACTATTCACGAGGACGACAGACAATTCTTCATCAATGAGGTGCAAAAGTACATGGGGCGCCCCACCACTGCACCGTTGCGTGTGGAGATTCGCCTGCTGAACCTGCGGTCTCGCGGGTGGCGTTGGGTGCGTGTTAACGGCTTGTTGGAGCGTGATAAGAACAAAAAAAATGTTCAACTGGTTGGTGTTTGGGTGGATATTACGCGCCGCAAAATGGCGGATATGCACGCCATGGAGGATCGAGACTTGTTCCGCAACCTCATTAATTTTTTGCCCGACAACATTTACTATAAGAACCGCGAGTCTCGCTTTGTTATGGCTAATGAGGCCACGGCACGTAAGATGGGCGTGCCCACACCCTCTGACTTAATAGGCTGCAAGGATACCCACTTTTTTGAAGATGACACCACCTTGGTAGCCAGAGAGGAAGAATTGGAGATAATGCGCACGGGGATTCCCATTACCAACCGTGTGCACCGAGAAAGCTGGAAAGACGGCGAAAGCTCATGGTGCAAGCTGTCTAAGTTCCCTTGGTATGACTCTGCCGGTCATGTTAAAGGCATCGTCGGCATTTCCTCTGATGTTACTGAGCTGGTGGAAACCCAGCAACGCTACCGCCGCATGGCAGAGCAGCTGGATGAACGCAACCGCGCATTAGAAAAAGAAATCAGCCTGGCGAGAGAAATCCAGCATGCCTTGCAACCCCTGCGCATTCCCGACCGCGTATGGACCGTGGCGGATGAAGGTAAAAAACGCCTTGCGAGATTCCACCATGTTTACATGCCCTGCACCGGTGTTGCCGGAGATTGCTTTGCCGTGTTCCCGGTGAGGGAATCCGGGGTGGGGATGCTGATATGCGATGTGATGGGGCACGGCGTACGCGCCGCCCTTATTGCCTCTATGCTGCGTGGGTTAATGGAACAGGTATCAACCTTAGCAGATACCCCCGGCTTGTTGCTCTCCTCCCTTAATCGCCAGCTTTTCCGTATTTTCAGCCAAGCTAACATCACCATGTTTGCCTCGGCGTGTTATGTGTATTTGGATTTGGACAAGCGGCGCCTCACCTTATCCGCCGCAGGGCACCCCGCCCCCATAGTGTTAGCCGCGGATGGACGCGCCATGTTGCCCCCCATACCACGCTCCCCCGCACTGGGGTTATTAGACTCTGCCCTATACCGAGAAAGTGAGATTGCGCTTGAGCCCGGCATGAAGCTCATGCTCTATACAGATGGGCTCTACGAGGCATGCAACCCGCAGGGGGAGGAAATGGGCGTACAGCGCATCATCTCCTGCCTGCAAGAGCATTCGCCTCAAAACATTAAAGAGATGATAGATATCTCCCTGGCCGGCATGCACCGTTTCACTCAATCCACCCGTCAGGATGACGACATTTGCCTCTTGGGTGTCGAATTTATCGAGGAAAAACTCCATTGAGGTGTCTCTTCTCAAAAAATTATCACTTTTTTCAAACCATACCGCAAAAAAAGATTGCATTCATGCGGGTTTCGCGGTAGTCTAAAGACACTTAAAGAAAAATCTTTTACCAAGATAATATATATGGAAGACAGCAACCAGGGTGGCGATACGCCCTTTGACCTTACCGAGCTGACCGGTTTCCAATTTGGCCCCGCTTGGGCTAAACCGGGAACTGATACTGCATCCTCTCTCCCCAAAATGCAATCCTTTGACCGCGCTGAGCGCCGTGGTGGCCCCCGCCGCCCCTCCGGTGACCGCGACCGCCGAGGGCCGCGTGCTGAGGGAACCCCCGACAACCGCCGATCTTTCCGCAAGGATGGCCCGCGCCGAGATCGTCGCGACAACCGCGATGAGCGCCCGCGCCGTGAGCTGCCGGCCCCGGCAGAAGGATACCGGGTAGAGTTGCGTCCCACCAATGCCATCTTGGAGATTTTCAGCAAAGAGATTCAAAAACAGAAGAGAGCCCTCTCTCTGCTTGATTTAGCCAGAATCGTCATGGCCGGCAAAGACCGCTATGATTTGGTGTTCATGAAATTGGAGAACGGCAGCATGTTGGTACACTCCACTAAGGCAGACAACGCCTGTTGGCTGACGGAGGCAGAGGCTATTGCTTACATCTGGAATGCACCGTGGTTCTCAGAATTGTACACGTCGGAAGAGGTTGAGGTGGAAGCCCCCAAAGGCAATTTTACCGCCATAGCCGTTTGCAGTTTGGGTGGTGAAGTTATCGGCCCTGTCAACTGGCACGGTTATCAGGCAGCTTTGATGAACCTTTACCGCACCAAGTACGCCAACATGCCGTTGGATGCCTTTAAGAATAAAGTCACCCTCAATAAGGATGAGGAAGCCGTGCAGGCTTGGCTCTCCTCTGCCGGTAAAAAGACGGTGTGGAAACCCACACGCGAGGACGCAGCCGATACCGTGTTGGAGGACTCCAAGGCTGTGGAGGCAGACTTTGTGGCCAACCACTACAATCAAGTGTATGAGGTGGTGGACAAAGTGTTCATCAGCGGAGCTACGCCCCGCAAGGTGCTTTCCCCCGGTTTAGCAGCCCATTTGGCCACTTTGTCGGATCGCACCCGTCGTTCCCCTCAAATGCTTATTCCCAACCTTTGCCATGGTCTTGCCCGCCACCACATGCCCATATACAAGTGGCAGGGTAACCATTACACCGGCCCCAGCAGAGTCAAGATGATTCCGGAGGGCACAGTATTGGCAGACCGCATGATGGCTATCGTCAATTGGAGTAAAGAGCACTCCGGCGAGAAGGTGGAGGCCATGTTTGCAGAGCTTTCCGGTGTGCCTGTGGGCACGGATGAAGAGAGCAGGAAGGCGGCATCCGATGCTTATGCTCCCTTTGCTGCGGATATGATATGGCTGTTGGAGCAAGGCTTTATTGTTGTTACCAATGATAACGCCATTTGGTATCCCAAAGGTACGGCAGCCCCTGCCCCTGCTAAGCCGGAGCCGCGTAAGCGTTTCGCCAAACCCAAAAAGGCAAAAAAAGCCGCACCTAAGGTGCCCGGCGTTGCCGGGGATGCCCCCACTCAAGCTTAAGTTTGATTAAAGCTTTATCCGCGCCCGATTTTCAGTAAAGAAAATCGGGCGCGTCCTTTTAAAAGAACGTCATAATGCAACTCTCGCCTTGCGTGGTGAGGGGGTATATGGTAGAAATCCTACTATGAAACCGCGTATTTCAGCCATCATGACATGTGCTGCACTGCTGTTGGCCGCAGTGCCCTCTTATGCCCGGCAACTCACCGCCCCGGAGGTAGCTCCGCTGATGGAAATGATGCAAAAGGGTACTCCTACCGAGTTAAAAACGCAAATTGCAGATGGGTTTGATGTGAACAAATGCGATGCCGACGGCAACTCTCCGTTGCTTTTGGCCGCAGTCAATCGCCGTTCGGACTTAATGTATATCTTGCTGGAGAATGGGGCCAACCCTAACTTTGTCAAGGAACCGGGGGTAACGGCATTGGGCATTGCCTGCATGTTTGATGACTGGTCTATGATAGATTTACTCATCACCCATGGAGCAGATGTCAACTACTGTGCCCCTAACGGGGAGAGTACGCTCTCCATGGCATGTGCACAAGGTGCCGTTAATGCCGTGCAAATGTTGCTTGCCGGCAAAGCAAAAACTGACGTACGTGATGCCGCAGGTATTACCCCGCTGTTGCATGCAGTAATGCATAATACGGAGAACAGCCTTTCCATAGCACGTATGCTGTTAGAGAAAGGGGCAAATGCTGACTTCGGCATGCCGAACGGCTTTACCCCGTTGATGGGAGCCGTGCAAATGAATGACATGGATATTGCTCTGCTCTTATTGGAGCACGGGGCAGATGTCAATGCTCGCCAAACCGCAGGCCCCACTGCTCTTTCCATAGCAGTGGCTTTAGGCCACGCAGAAATGGTAGGATTGCTGCTTGCGAATAAGGCAGATATTTCTGTCGGCATCAATGCCCAAACCTCTCTAATTGCATATGCCTCTATGTTGGCACGTGCGGATGTAATGGCAGAACTGCTTAAACACGGAGCAGACGCCAACACCAGAGACGCACGCAGTAACGCCACGCCTCTTCATGTAACGGCAACGGGTAATGCGCTAATCATCGACTCCATCAAACTAATGGGGGCTGCCTCATTACTGCCCACCCACGAAAGTAAGATGGATGCCGCCATGGCCTGCAAGGTTCTTCTCGAAAACGGGGCGGAGGTTAATGCCGTAGATAACGACGGAACTACCCCCGCTATGATTGCCGCGATGGATGGCTCCCCCGATACCCTCAAGGTGCTCATTGACCATGGTGCCAACCTGAACATGGCTGATGCCGCCGGGCGTACTCCCCTCATTTTGGCTGTATTGAGCCCTGAGGAAAAGGCAGCCATATCACTTGCTCACGTCACCCCCGCTGTTGCAGAACAGGTTAAACCGCAAGTAACAGCCTCTATGACCGAATACCCGGATGTCATCAACACCGTGAAGTTGTTGCTCCAAACCGGAGTTGATATTACAGCTAAGGATAAATCCGGAAAAACAGCGCGTGATTACGCCACGGACCCGGAGGTTATTCGCCTGCTGGATGAAGCCGCAGCTAAGTAATGACCATTACTGAACTCAGAGAACGCCTGGAAGCCTTGGCAGAGCCACGCTTTCAGGCGTTCGCTGCATCCCTGATACCGGGTGTGCAAAATCTGCTTGGGGTTCGCTTGCCTCTCTTGCGTCAATTGGCAAAAGAAATAGCCCGCCACCACAGGGAGCTTATTTTTCACGAACCCTCGCCCCCGCAAAGTATGGAGGAGTGCCTACTGCGCGGTATGCTCCCCGGCTATGCACATAAATCAGTAAGTTGCGAACAACGCTTAAAGGAACTGGCTCAATTTATTCCTTTTATCACTAACTGGAGCATCTGCGACTCCTGCTGTACCACATACACGTTTGTCAGAGAAAACAGACCTGTGGTTTGGGTGTTTTTACTGCCATATCTGCAATCCGAGCAAGAATACGAGGCCAGGTTCGGTTTAGTCATGTTGCTGAATCACTTTATTCAAGATATTTATTGGGCAGAGAAGATCGTTAAGCTGCTCCCGCAACTGCCCTGTAAAGGCTATTATGCCGAAATGGCTGCTGCTTGGTTACTGTGTGAAATGCATTTTAAATATCCGAGAGTTGTAAAAGATTTGTTATCAGTTAATTCCGCATTAAATCCAACAATTCGCATGCGTGCGCTCAGAAAAATCCGGGAATCGCAGAAAAAAGTCATACGAGCTTGACATCGCGCGCGCGTGTGTTATAATGCGCCCATGGATTATCAACAATACTCACCCCTTACTACTCGCACGGCAGAAGAGATTGCCTATAACGTGCGGGCATACTTCAACAAGGTATACACTTGGTTAGCCCTTTCCATGCTCGTATCCGCAGGCTTGGCCATATATGTGGAGAACGATGTATCGCTGATGTTCAAAGTAGTGGATAACTACATGGTGCTTGGTTTAGTGACTCTGGGTATCGTTGTTATCATGTGCCTTGCAGCCAATAAACTGACAAGCGGCGCGCTTAAGGTGCTGATGCTGGTATACTCTGCCTTACAAGGTGCGTTATTCAGCCCCTTGCTGCATGTATACACCAATGAGTCTTTGGGCCTCACCTTTGCCTGCACCGCCGGCATGTTCGGTTTCATGGCCCTGTATGGTCTTACTACCAAACGTAACCTCAGCGGTATGGGGCGCACGCTGCTGATGATGCTTGTTGGGCTTATATTTGCCGGTATCGTCAATATTTTTGTTGGCGGCAGCACCATGAACCTGGTTATCTGCATTGCCGGTATTATCATTTTCTGCCTTTTCACGGCTTATGACTTCCAGCGCCTTCAGCAGGAGGGTGCTTACCTGGAGGATGAAGTGGATCGCGAGAAAGGGGCCATTTTGGGTGCACTTGGTCTTTACATCAACTTCTACAACCTCTTCCTGTACCTGCTGCGTTTCCTGGGCGACAGAGAGTAATTTCACATGCAGATGACGGAACATAATCTTACCGAGTTGGCAGTAAATGCTGCCAACTCTATTCTTTCAGCCCTCGGTTTTAACTATACGCTCAGCACGGAACCGACGGAAGACGGCGTGTGTGTCATGATTACCAGTGCAGATGCCCGTTTCCTGATAGGTGATGAAGGGGACCGCTTGGACGACTTGCAATATCTGGTCAATCGCTTGGTGCAGGCAAAATGGGCAGATGCTCCCCGTGTGCGGGTAGATTGCGATAAATACCGCGAGAGAACGGAAAACAAGCTGCTGCGCCGGGCCCGCTCCCGTGCGGAGAGTGTGCTGCAAACCGGTAAGCCCCTGCTTATGGAAAAGCTTAATGCATACCAGCGACGCTTGGTGCATAATGAGCTGGCTAAAATTCCCGGTATCGTGACAGAATCCGAAGATACGGAATCCAGGTTCAAACGCATTACCATCAGCCGAGCAAACGAGCCATGCGAGTAAGCTTGCCCCGCCGTTTTTTCAATCGACTGCTGCTCTCGGGAACAGTAGCGACTTTTTTTCATTCCTACAGTACTGCGGATACGTATCTGCTCTACATCGGGGATGAAAAAGACAGACAGGCAGCAGAAGCCATGGTCAAGCAAGCTCTGCCGGATAAGGCCGAGCCGGAGGTTAAAGTTTTAAGCACAGATTGCAAAAACGCGGCAGAAGCGCAGGAACACGCAAAAGCCATACAGGCAGGGGTAACACAGCTCCCCTGCCTTGTTGTATCTGATAACCAAGGCCCTTACGCACTTTTAAACCCCATTGGGCTTACACAACAACAGCTGGACGCGGCAAAGGAGCATGCGCAACACCCCGACCGCATGACCTTAACGGCTCAGCGAGATTTAGCTGCAAGAATCTACCTGTTATGTGCGCACCTGGGCACGGGGGAGCCGAATGAGCAAAGCTTGATAAAAATTGTAACAGAGTGCCGAGACCTGTTAAATCACCCCCAAGCTACGGAGGAGCAAAAACAATTCATTGGCTACCATTGTTTGTACCCTGCTCTTTTATTGCAATACTGCAAGGGGTACACCGGGGCCCACACCCCATACACCGAAGCAAAATTATTGGAGGCCATTGCCGCATTAGAGGCAGCAAGAGACCTGAACCGTGAAACAAAAATCGGGAAACAGGCATTCAATGAGCGTGAACGCCTGCGCCGTGCCCGCAGAGAAGCACGTAAGTACGAATAAAATCATGAATGCCACCCCCTGCGTTTCTTACCCATACGGCAGCATTACATGGCATAACGGTGGATTTGATGTAATGCACCGTACAACTGCATCCCTACGCTGTGAGTATTTAACGGACTACCGGTCCCGCGTTGGGTATCCTGCGCAACATTTATCGGGGGAATATGCCATACAACTGCTTTTGCCGGATGGCAGCATGGGGTTGAATCCGCAGGTGGTTTCTCATATCAGCGAGAACGGGCTTTTGAGGCTCACGCTTGCAGATATTCGTCACCCCGATATTGAGATATGCATTACCGCTCAGTTATCTGAAGAAGGTGTTTATACCCAGCAGGTGAGCATCATTAACGGCACATCTGCGCCCTTGCAGGTTATACGCGGATATTCTGCAAGCATACAGGCACATGCGCACAGCTACCATGCCACCACATTCCGTGGTGTATGGGCGGGTGAGCACATGCTGCAAGAGGAGGAAGTGAAGCGCGGCAACACCCTCAGTGTGCAAGCATCCACCGGCATTAAAGCGGCTCAAGAGGGCATACCGGCCATGCTGCTCTCTCTCGATGCCCCCGCGCAAGAAGAGAGCGGCACTTGTTTACTGGCATCCTTGTGCTGGAGCGGCAACTACACCATCAGTTTCACCCACAACGCACAAGGTGTCGGGTTCTTGGGTATGGGGCATGATTTTGCACAAGCTCCCTATACCTTGGCAGCGGGGCAACGGCTTGATTTGCCGAAAGCCCTGCTCCTCTCCTCCCTACATGGCAAAGGAGATGCCACACGCCGCCTACACCGTTACCTGCGCCGCCAAGTTATCCCCCATGGCAACCAAATACGCCGCACCCTGCTTAACAGCTGGGAGGGCGTGCATTTTGATATCAGCGAGCAAGCTTTGCTGAGCATGATGGATGCCACGGCCGACCTCGGCATCGATATGTTTGTATTGGATGACGGATGGTTCGGCAAAAGAACGGACGATACGACCTCCTTGGGAGATTGGCAGCCCGATACCGACCGCCTGCCGCGTGGGCTTAAACCGCTGAATGAGGCTACCGAAGATTTAAATCTGGGGCTGGGCATTTGGATGGAACCCGAGATGGTGAGTCCTCAAAGTGATTTGTACAGGCAGCACCCCGACTGGGCTATTTGCCTGCCAGGCATAGAACCCACGCAACAGCGTCACCAGTTGGTGCTTAATTTGGCGTTGCCGGAGGTAGAGTCCTATATCCTCAAGTGTGTTACAAATGTATTGTGTACCTACCCCAACATCAGTTATGTGAAATGGGATTGCAATCGCATGCTTACCGATGCACCACACCCCAACCTCTACTTTGATTACATATCTGCCTATTACCGAATCATGCGTAATTTGCGCACCATGTTTCCCAAAGTCACCTTTCAGTGTTGCTCGGCAGGGGGTGGGCGCATGGACCACGGTGCCGCGCAATATCATGAGGAGTTTTGGCTGAGTGATAATACGGATGCTTACGACCGCTTGCGCATGCAGTGGAGTGCGTCTCATCTTTTCCCGGCCAACGCAGTGGGCGCTCATGTTACCGTAAGCCCCAATTTGTATACGGGGCGCAGCAGCTCCCTCAAGTTCAGGTTTGATGTTGCACTGGCCGGCAGACTTGGTTTTGAGCTGGATCCCCGCCACTTGAGCGATACCGATGCAACGGAAATTCAACAGCGCCTGCGATTATACCGAAAACTCGCGCCGCTCACACAGCTCGGGGATTTGTATCGATTGGTCTCCCCTTACGAAAGTACAGACTGTGCCTTGCTTTACACCAACGGAGAACAAGCACTTTTGCTGGCGTACACCACAGAGCGCACCTTTACAGACCAATGCACCCGCATCCTGTTACGTGGTATAGATGAAAATGCTACGTACCGCCTTGAAGAGCTGATGCCTGACTCCACCGGTAAACATTGCCCGGTAGACCATACGGAAATGCGTGGCAAGGAGCTCATGTATCAAGGCTTGCCTTTACGTTGGAACAGGCCGTTACAATCTGTCGTTATCTTACTTACCCCTTGCAAATGAACGCGTGTTTGCCCATAGATGCCATACGGGCAGATGTGCTGAATGCCGTGCAGAGCCCCGGATTCTGCGTGCTGCTAAGTGCGCCCACGGGCAGTGGTAAGTCCACGAGGATTCCGCGCATGCTGTTGGATGCCGGAGTGGGGGAACGCGGCACTATCATTGTTGTGCAGCCTCGCAGGTTGGCGGCAAGATTGCTGGCCGGTTATGTTGCCCGCCAATTTCCCTGCAAGCTTGGGGCAGAAGTGGGTTACACCGTACGTTTTGACTCACGGTGCAGCGCAGATACCCGCATACTGTTTGTAACAGACGGTATCTTGGAGCGGCGTTTAACCGATGACCCGCAGCTCAAAGGAGTAAGTGCCATCATCTTTGATGAAGTGCATGAGCGCCGCCTGTCGGGGGATTTGTGCTTAGCCCGTGCTTTGGAGTTGCAACACAGCACACGTAATGATTTGGGGGTATTCGTTATGTCCGCCACTCTTGAGCTGGACAAATTACAGGCATACCTGCCGCAAGCCACTATTTTGCGGGCAGAGGGGCGCATGTACCCCGTGGAGATTGAGTATCGCCCACCCATCCCCGTGAGAGATAACAGGGGCTATGTCAATGCCCCGCCCGTGTGGGAGCAATGCGCTGCAGCTGTGCGGCAATTAACGGAATCCACGGAGGGCGATATCCTCGTATTCTTACCGGGGGTATATGAGATTCGGCGCACGGTGGAGATTCTGGAAAACGTGAACCGGATGCGCGGCCGAGAAGTTTACGCCCTGCACGGGCAACTTACCCCGGAGGCTCAAGCTTTAGCGGTGGATAAAGGCAACACCCCCCGCGTTATTGTATCCACCAACATTGCTGAAACGTCTCTTACCATTGAAGGTGTACGCGCCGTGGTAGACAGCGGTACCGCCCGTGAAGCTCGCTGGGACCCCGTTCGCGGCCTTTCCACCCTGCATGTGGTGCCCATATCCCGTGCGCAGGCAGACCAGCGCGCCGGGCGAGCCGGGCGACTGGGCCCCGGCAAATGTGTACGCCTGTGGAGCGAGGCGGATCATCGCCGTCGTGCAGCATTCCCCGCGCCCGAGGTGCACCGGGCCGATATATCCGCAGCGTTTCTTCATTTGCTGGCATGGGGTGCCGTTGGGCAAGAAGGACTGAGGCGCTTCGCTTGGCCGGATTCACCCACAGAAGCACAATTTACACAGGCTTGGCAATTACTGGTTAATTTGGGTGCGGTTTCATCAAAGGGAGGGTTGACATCTATCGGTCGGGAAATGATGCGCTACCCTCTGCCCCCCGTAACGGCGCGTATGTTAGTAGCAGGGCAAGAGAACCGATGCGAGGCAGAGATGGCGGCCATTGCCGCTTTACTACAAAGCGAAAGCATTGCCATGAACAGCGGCTTGCATGATTCCCTGCGCCATGAGGGCGATTTTACGGATTTTCAGGCAGAATGGCGAGCCCTGGAGCGAGCCGAGCAACTGCGCGGCGATACGGCAGCTTGCACAGCCTTAGGTATTATGGCACGTGCTGCAAGAGAGATTCGAGCCGCGTATCATCAATTGGCCGGGCACCGAGCTACTCCTGATTTTGCAGGGAACCGGCAAGGTGTTGTTCGAGCCTTGCTTGCTGCGTATCCCGACAATGTAGCCGCACGCAACAGCACCGCTACCCACACGGCCAGACTCACACAACGCCGCAGTGGTAAATTGACGCAGGGTGTTGCGCTTCTTCCTCATGCTGAGCTTGTAGTAGCTGCAGAAATTGCTGAAATCGGCGGTAAAAGCGTAGAAACACGCATCTCTCGCTGCACGCTGATTAACAGCGCGGATTTAGTTGCTCATGAGGATGATATTGCTGTATTTGATACAACACGAAAACGCGTTCTCAACTATCACCGTATTCTTTACAGAGATTTAGTGCTCAGGGAAAAAGAAACGGGAGATGCCCACCCCGATGCCGCAGCTTCGCTCTTAGCTGATCAAGTTGTACGCGGCAATCTGCGCCTTGAAGGGTGGGATGGCCATGTACTGCAATGGATTAACCGCCTTACCTGCCTGCGTAATGCCATGCCCGAGCTGGAGATGCCCGATTTTGGCGAGGACGATCGTTTGGTGGCCATTACCATGTTATGTGAGGGGGCTGTGTGCTACAAAGATATTGCAGCCCGACCTGTGCTGCCTGTTTTGCAAGAGTGGCTTTCCCCTTGGCAAAAGGAATGCCTGAATCGCTATGCACCCAAAGTTATAAAATTATCCAACGGCAGAGAAGTGAAGCTATTGTACCGAGAAGACGGCACCCCTACATTCGGCCTGAAATGTCAACTGCTTTTTGGAGTTACAGAAACACCCACCATTGCAGATGGGCGCGTCAAATGCTTGGTAGAAATTCTCGCCCCCAACCAACGCCCCTATCAAATTACCTCAGATCTCCCCTCTTTCTGGAAAAACGGCTATCCGCAAATGAAAAAAGACCTCGCAGGCCGTTACCCCAAACACCATTGGCCCAATGAGGCGCCAATTTTGTAGTTAAAATTCACACCTTACATATCATGAACTCACATATAACACCACATACATTAAATTCAAGAGATACATACTGGGATACAGTGAAAGCAGTATTGATATTTCTTGTCATTTTTGGGCATGCTATTCAATTCATAGTATATCAAGGTGAAAATCATTCCAACTTCTGGAATGATCCTCTGTTTAAAGGCATATACATATTTCACATGCCATTATTTATGTTAATTAGTGGTTATTTTGCAACAATAAGCTTTAATCGCAGAAAGCTTGCCTCAATTCCACGATATTTAAAACGTTTAGCTCTTCCTTGCATTGGTTTTGGCTTATTTCAATTATTTAAGAAAATATGGTTCGGTCATCCCATATCACCAATGCGCATTTATCATCCTTTTACAGATTTGTGGTTCCTTATTGTTGTATTTGAATGTTTTATGTTTTATGTTGTTTATGAGTATTTTGGTAAAAATATTGTATGCAAACTCATATTGCTAATTCTTCCTATTATTATAGCATTAATTATTCCATGTTTGTATCCTATCTCTCTGCTTTGGCCTCACACTGCCTATTTTACATTTTTATGGCCCTTTTTTATCACCGGAAGCTATATTTATAAATGTAATTTAATAAAACATATAACCAATTGGAGATGGGGTGGATGTGTAATCATTTTGTATTTAATAAGTTTCTTTTTATTTAAAGAAACGTGGTATGTCTATAGAACTCCCATGAATTTTTCCTTAGAAAGAATAGGGATAAATGCTTTTCGCTACTTTTCCGGATTAATGGGTTGCCTCAGTTTTTTGTTTGTAATTAAAATGATTTCTAACGTTATAAAATCAACATTTATTCAAAAAATAGGTCAGGCGACCCTGGCAATTTATATACTTCAATCGTTTGCTATAGGTATATTAAGACCTTATATTCAGGAGTGCGGATACTTAGAGGCCGTCTTTATATCTCTTTTCATTTTAATTGCATTGTATTATTTTTATTATATAACAAGGCGAATCCCTGTCTTTAATTTATTTGCATACGGAGAAAATAATAAATAAAACTTACCACAATTTATCTTTAGTTTTTGAAAATAGCTAAAAAAACACGTTTAAGCGTTGACTTAAGAGTAAATTAACACTATACTCACAGATACTATGAGACGCCGTTCTTCCTATCGTCGCACACCCGTTTACAAGAGAATACCGATTATACCCGGTATTCTTTACATCAACTTAAGCGCATCCGGTATTTCGCTGAGTTTTGGCTCCGCCAACACCGGGCGCGCTACTGTAAATGAGGATGGCGTAAGACTCAACAAAAGTATCGGAGGCTTCCGCATCGGCAAATCATTCAGCTTTTCCAAGCTTTTCGGAAAGAAAAAAGAAAGATGAGTACAACTCAGGGTTTATACACCCTGGGGACGCGGGAGGATATGCTGGTAATAATATTACTGGGAATAGTTTTGGCTCGGGTTGTCAGCTCTGCCCAAGGAACGTGGGGGCCCATAATCTCGGCAACATCTCCGGGGCGCACGCCCTCCATGTGAGAAACATCCACCATAATTTGGTCCATGGTAACGCGCCCCAGCACCGGGCAATACTCCCCGTTAAGATAAACACGTGCACCGGTATTGGAGAGATAATGTAAATACCCATCGCCGAAGCCAATACCTATAGTCGCTACTCTGGTAGGCCCTTGTGTGATATAGGTGTGGTCATAAGACACGCCATGGTTATCCGGCAGTTCACGCAGAAGAGTAACGCGACTATAGAGAGTCAGCGTATTACGCAGTTCCTTGTTATAAGGAGACGGCATGGGTGAATAGCCATACAGAATACGCCCCAAGCGCACCATATTGGTACCGGGGGCTTTATAATTAAACACCGCAGCACTGCTGCAAAGGTGGCGATACGGCAGGTCAAGGCTGACGGAGAGCTCCCGCACAGCTGCTTCATACGCACGTATCTGTTTGTGGGTAAAGGATATATCTTGAGAGGCGGCAGAAAGGTGAGAATAAACACCCTCTATATTGAGATACTCAAATTGGCGCAGTTTATCGCCCAGCCCCGGCATGTCGTGCGGTAAAAATCCGGCGCGACCCATGCCGGTATCCACATTAATTTGCAGATTAACCTTTTTGTTGTAAAGTTTACCTAATGAGTTGAAATGCTCAGCCTCCTCAATACTGCAAAGAGCCGCACGCCAACCGTGTTGCACTATAGCCTCTCGCTCTGCGGGGAAACAGGGGCCTAAAATAAACGGGCAAGTGTGACACCCCGCCGCATGAATACGAGCAGCCTCACCCACGGTAGCCACACCAAAAAAACGCACATCCGCATCATCCAGAGCTTTTACCACGCCCTCAATACCGTGGCCGTATGCCTCTGCTTTAACAATAGCCATGCGACTGTGGTTCGGCATCACGCGGCGCACCACATTGAGATTATGTTTCATGGCATCGGTATCAACCTCTGCCCACGTACGGAAAGTACTCGTATCCTGCATGCCTGTATTCTATAACTCTTTTGCCCGCAAATCAAGAGAATTTGCGGGCAAACTGAGAGTAATTTGACATTTAATTTCGGGGGGCGGAAACCGCTTTCTCCAACCACGGAGCGAAATGCCAGCTTTTGGTAGCAATAATAGCATCATACGCACGTTGAATTTGAGCTGCGTAATCGGGCGTTCTGTTCAACGCCTCTTTCAAATAAAACTCAGCCATGGAGGGATTAGGCGGGGTGTTTGCATTACCCAGAGCAGACAGGCCTGCGGCAATGGCGTAAGCATAAACGCTGTCTTGAGCGGCATCTGCTGCCAAATAATTCATGGTGCGTTCCATGTCTGGTTTCAAATCATGATAGCCATGATAATAAACACTGGCTAATGCCTGATTAACCCATAAAGCACCTTTATCTCTGGCTGTAAGCATCATTTGAACACCTGTGTCAACATCTGTCTTACACCCTGCCCCCAATACTTTACACAAGCCTACACCGGCAGTACCCTCTGCTAACCCACACAGGTGCGAGTATTCAAACAATTTGTAAATGCGCTCAACCGTTACCCCCTCAATTTTTCCCAATGCATAATACATGGCCAACTGAGAAGCTGCCTCCGGGGAGCCTAACATGGCTGAAATTTGAATAAGGCGAATCCCTTCTTCGGGGTTAGCCTGAATGCCGCAGTCTATTTGATCAGCACTCATCAGAGCAATGCCGTACAAGAACATTGCCATAACATTATGCCGCTCTGCAGCAAGCTTTAGACGTTTCAGACACTCAAGCTCCGTTTCATTCGGCAAAACAACCTGGCTGAGAATATACGGAGCCGTGGCACTACCATGCTCCATAGCTGCGCTCATCCATTTGAGGGATTCCTGCTCGTTCGTTTGCAAAGAGGCAATAATCTCTTCCAGATAATGATTTTTCTTTTTAAGCTCAGAGGCAATCTCCGGCAGGGTGAAGTTGCCTGCCGATAAACGGCCGGATTGCAACAAATACAGTGCACGAGCCTTGGCGTTGCCCATACCGCAAGCCTGCATCAAAAGCGTGCGAGAGGTCTGAGCATCCGTCTGTGCTTTGAGCTGAGATGCCAAAACCAAGGCGGGGGAATACTTACCGTTAACGGCTCTATCCACCAAACGGGTTACATCCGTCATAGAAGAAACCTCTGCCCCCGTGAACGGGAGCTTGCGCATGGCCACCCAGTATTGAGCAGCAGAGCTTCCGGAAGCAGCGGCTTTCTCCATAAGCGGCAGAAAAGCACTTTCATCTCCCGTGGCACGCAGTACCATAGCAGCAGCCTCATAAAAATCTTCACTACCGGATTTAACCATGTCTCTTAACACCGCATGCAACTGCTGCGTTAATTGAGTATTTTCAACTACAGCAGATGCCGGTGCAGATTGAGCCGCGCACAGAGGTGCAACGGCAAGAGCAAGCAACAAAGAGGTACAACGTGTCATGCCCGTATTATACACGGCGACTTATGCCATACGCAAGCACTTTTTGCGTGCGAAGCGTCAGCAGCCAATGATTCGGGCGGCCGCTTCGCGAGCCAAAGCATCGTCCTCAAGAATGATATCCAAGCTCCCCCTATAATCCCTGGGCGTAAGAGATGACAAGGCAGCTTCAACCGTGTGCCATATACCGGGGAAAGATAATCTACCCTCCACAAAGGCCTGTACGGCTACCTCATTGGCAGCATTGTACATAGCCGGGGCAGTACCACCTATCAAGCCACATTGCCGGGCCAAAGAAAGCGCGGGGAAGTCATCCCAGCGCGGAGCTTCAAACCGCAGGGAGGCAATCTCTGCCAAATTAAGGCGTTTGAGAGAATTTGGGGTGCGCTCCGGCCAGGTGACAGCGTATTGAATAGGGAAACACATATCACTGCTGCTCAACTGTGCCAAAATGGAGCCATCCCTGAACTCAACCAAAGAGTGAACAATACTTTGCGGGTGCACAATAACATCCACCTGTTCCATGGGAATGCCGAAAAGCCAGCGCGCCTCAATCATCTCTAAGCCCTTATTGAAAAGCGTGGCGGAATCAATGGTAATCTTGCGCCCCATATTCCAAGTGGGGTGTTTGAGAGCCTGCTCCAAAGTAACGGAGGCCAACTGCTCAGCAGGAGTTGTACGGAACGGACCGCCACTGGCGGTAAGAATAAGGCGGCTCACCTGCTCTGATCCACCGTGATTTCCCTGCAAACATTGAAAAATAGCATTATGCTCACTATCTACGGGTAATACATTAATACCCTTGGCTGCGGCGCGGCTCATAACAACCTCACCGGCCATCACCAAAATCTCTTTAGAGGCAATGGCTAAATCCTTGCCCGCCTCAATAGCCTGCAAGGTGGGTTTAAGCCCGGCAGTGCCGATGATGGAAACCAGCACCATATCCGCCTGCTGCAAGGTAGCAAGCTCACACAAGCCCTCCAAACCACAAAGAATGCGTGTATCTGCCGGCACTAACTCCTTAAGGCGAGCAACCCCCGCAGGGTTGAATAGGCACACATCTTTTACGCCGAACTCATTTACCTGCGCTGCCAGCACCTCTACACTGCTGTGGGCGGCCAAGCCCACCACCTCCATACGCTCCGGAATATCACGTGCTACCTTGAGCGCACTGGTGCCGATACTGCCTGTAGACCCGAGAATGACAACGCGTTTTTTGTTCATGCGAGCAATACTCTACCCTATATCTGCTCACTTTGCAAGCCTGAATAAACAGTTTAGGCTTGCAAAAACATGTTCATTAGTGTAGAGTTTCTCCGCCGTTCGGGTTCGGGTGGCCGCTGTGCTTCTTTGAGAAGTGTAGAGGAAAGTCCGGACATCACAAGGCAGCGTGTCCTCTGAAAAGGGGAGACACCCGGAGCCAATGCCGGGTGGACGGAAAGTGCCACAGAAAATAAACCGCCCGCAAGGGTAAGGGTGAAAAGGTGGGGTAAGAGCCCACCGCTCCGAAGGTAACTACGGAGGCTCGGTAAACCCCGCGCGATGCAAGACGAACAGGGGAAGGGTAGCCTGCCCGCTCATAATCCCCGGGTATTAGTTGCACTTTGCTATAAACGCAAAGCACGCCCCCGCCGGCGTGAGAAAAATGGCCACACAGCCCGCAAGGGTGGACAGAATCCGGCTTACAGAACCCGAACGGCTCACAATTTTTACTTAAAAAAACGCAACGTACACGCTTTGAGCTTGAAACCGCCACGCAAAGCTGGTAGTATCTGCCCCCGTGAAGGTAATTGTTGTAACAGGAGGCATCGCCTCGGGCAAATCCACCGTTGTAGAGATGCTCACCGAGATTGGGGGCAAGGGTGTAGAAGTGTTTGACTGCGATAAAGCAGTGGAAACCTTGCAAGAGAGCGGCAAGCTCTCCCGTGATTTGGTAACGGCTTTCGGTGAAAATGCACTCACGGCAGACGGTGCCGTTAACAAGGATTTATTGAGGGATATCGTACGCAACGACGCTGAAGGGCGCCGTAAGCTGGATGAGATTGTTCACCCGAAAATCGCTCAAATGTGTTTGGAAGCACAAGCTGCAGCCCGCAGCAGCGAATGTGTTCACACCTTTATTGTTGATATTCCGCTCTATTTTGAGAGCCCGGTAGAGTTCAAGGCAGACCGCGTGTGTTTGGCCGCCACCACTACAGAGACCCAGATTCGCCGCATGATGGCAAGGGACGGGTTCTCACGTGAAGAAGCAGAGGCCATGATTGCCGCGCAAATGCCCACGCAGGAGAAAATTGAAAAATCTGCTACCGTGTTCTGGAATGAAGGTTCCAAAGAGATTTTGCGCGCGCAGATTCAGTACTTTTTCACCGCAGAGCTTGCTAAGGATGCCGAGGCTGTACAAGCCCGCACCACGGTCATTGACATTAACCAATTGAGAGCCCTGCCCCTCAACGAGTTGCAAAAAGTGGCAGCAGGTACCCTCAAGCAAGGCACCGCCGGACTCACCCGCCCGGAGATTATTCATGAGCTGGGCAAGGCATACGCCAAGCTCGGTAACCAGGTATATGTGACGGGTGTGCTCGACTTCTCCAGAGAAGGCAATGTGCTGCTCAGAGACGAGCAACGCAGTTTCCGCCATTGCAAGGATGATATTCTGATAATGCCGGATGCCGTGCGTCGCTATCGGCTCCGCCCCGGCAATAAGATAAAAGTACGCTTGGCACAGGAGCAAAGCAGCAAGGCAAACCGCAATCTCAGAGCTTTTGATGTTGTAGAGATTGAGGGGATTCCTGCTAAAAAATTCACTCAATTCAAGGACTTTGACCAGCTTACCCCCTTGTTCCCGCGCGAGCGCTTAATGCTTGAAAACCCGGACCTGAAGATTCCTGCCATGCGAGTGCTGGATCTCATTACCCCGCTGGGCATGGGGCAGCGCGCTCTTATTGTAGCCCCTCCCCGTGGTGGCAAAACAGTTTTGCTTAAGAGTATGGCAAAATCCATACGCGCCAATTACCCGGAGGCGGAGCTGCTTATTCTCTTGTTAGATGAACGCCCCGAGGAAGTAACGGATTTTGAAGAATCCGTGGATGCTCCTGTATACGCTTCAACGTTCGATGAGCCCTCCAAACGCCATGCTCAGTTGAGCGACTTTGTATTAGAGCGTGCCCGCCGTTTGGTGGAACAGGGTAAGGATGTCGTCATTATGCTCGACTCCCTCACGCGTCTCTCCCGTGGCTATAATGCAAACCAAGTGGGCGGACGCATTATGTCCGGCGGTCTCGGCTCCAATGCGCTGGAGCGTCCGCGTAAATTCTTCGGTGCTGCTCGTAATGTGGAGGAAGGCGGCAGCCTTACCATCATTGCAACCTGCTTGGTGGATACGGAATCCCGCATGGATGAAATCATTTTCGAGGAGTTCAAAGGCACGGGTAATATGGAAATTCGCTTGGACCGTGAGCTCTCTGAGCGCCGCATCTACCCCGCTATCTCCATCCCCCAAAGTGGTACGCGTAATGATGACCGCTTGTACCACCCCGATGAGTTTATCCGTATTCAGCAACTGCGCCGCCAACTGGCTACCCTGCCCGGGTGGGAAGCACTGGAGACCCTGCTAAAAAATATCAAGCGCACTCAGAATAATGCGGAGCTACTCATCAGCGGGATTCGCTGATGAAACACAACATAGAGTTTACTCTAACCCCGGCGGATACATTCTGTCGGGGTGTTTTTCTGTAAAAAATAGTGTTAATGAGACATAAAAACGTGAAAGACACTTGAAAACAGGCAGGGAACATGCTAAAATACACGCAGAGCCGATACAGGCACCAATTTCACAACGTTATTATACTATGTCACTCGAATCATTCTTCAATCCGAAGAGCATTGCCGTGGTTGGCGTATCCGCTGACCCCTCCAAGCTGGGCGCCGTTGTATTCAACAACATTATTGCTGCTGACTACAAGGGGAATCTTTATGGCGTAAACCCCAAGATGGCCGGTCAAGAGCTGTGCGGCAAGCCCTGTTATGCCAGCGTAGATACGCTGCCGGAGCCGATGGATTTGGTAGTAATCCTCGTGCCCGCTCGTTTCACGGAGCCCGTTGTAGATGCCTGCGTAGCCAACGGCACCAAGAATATCTCCATCATCACCGCCGGTTTTGCAGAGGTTGGTGAGAAAGAGCTTGAAAAGCGCATTGCTCAAAAGTGCCTGGATAACGGCATCAACCTGCTCGGACCGAACTGCTTGGGTCACATCTCCACTTTCGACAACGTAAACGCCTCTTTCGCAGACGGTTTCCCTGCACGCGGTAACGTTGCCTTCGTATCTCAGTCCGGCGCATACTGCTCTGCTATCATGGACTGGGCAGCCGGCAAGGGCATCGGCTTCTCTCACTTCATCTCCATCGGCAACAAGGCTGTGATGGGTGAAGACGCTCTGCTTGCAGCCCTTAAGGATGACCCCAACACCAACGCTTTCGTATTCTACCTTGAGTCACTCAAGAACGGCAAAGAGTTCCTCAAGGTTATTAAAGAGGTATCCGACACCAAGCCCTGCGTTATCATGGAGCCCGGCAAGAGCGCCAAGGCCCAGGCGGCTTCTCTGTCTCACACGGGCTCTCTTGCCCCGAACTACCGCGTACTTGAGATGGCTCTGCAGGGTGCAGGCGCTATCCAAGCCTACAACGACCGCGAGCTCTTCGGCTTGCTTGAGGTGCTGCAATACTGCAACCACAACCAGTTTGACGGCCAGGTCGCCGTGTTGACCAACGCCGGCGGCGTGGGCGTGCTTACCTCCGACCTTTGCGAGGAGGCCGGTTTGGATCTTGCCCGCCCCAGCGAGAAGACCATTGAAGCTTTGCGTGCCGTGCTTACCCCCGAGGCATCCCTCGGCAACCCGATTGACGTGGTGGGTGATGCCAAGGCAGATCGCTATGAGGCTGCCCTCAAGGTGCTCTGCGAGAGCGGCGAGTACAAGAACATTCTTGTACTGCTTACCCCGCAGCGTGTAACAGATTGCCCCGGCACTGCAGAGGCCGTTATCAAGCTGGCTCCTCAGTACCCCAATGTTAACATCTACTGCTCTTTCGTGGGTGGTGCCCGTGTGGATGAAGGCCGCGTTCTGCTCGACAAAGCCAAGATCCTCAACTACGAGTATCCCGCAGACATCGTTCGCTTGCTTGGTCTGTTGAAAGCTCAAATGGCTTTCCGCGGCAAGAAGCTTGCCACCTGTGAAACCGGCGAGGTGCCTGCAGAGATTAAAGCCGCCGTTACCTCAGCCAAGGAAGCCGGCCTGGCCTCCCTGCCCCAGGAGACGGTTAACATGCTCATGGACCACTACGGCATCGATTATCCGAAGTGCGGTAACTTCACCGATAAGGAGGAAGCCCTTGCCTTCTGCAAGACCATCTTCCCGAACGCGGTGGTGCTCAAGCTTTCTGCTCCCGATGCCCTGCACAAGACCGAGATGAAGGGTATTTACCTCAACATTAACGATGAGGCTTCCTTCACCGAGGCATGGGACGGCCTGTGGGGTTCCATCACCAAGTTCCGGCTCAAAGGTGCTTCCGTACTCATTCAGGAGATGATTACCAAGGCCACCGAAACCATCATCGGTGTCAACAGCGACAAGAACTTCGGCCGCGTCATGGTATTCGGTACCGGTGGTATCTACACCGAGGTAATGAGAGACACTACCATGCGCATCCTGCCCGCTGATGACTTCTCCGAGATGATTAAGGAGACCAAGGTTGGCACCATCCTTAACGGTGTACGTGGTGAGGCTCCCAAGGCGGTAGGCCCGCTGGCAGATACACTTGCCAAGGTGCAGAAGCTTGTACTCGAGATTCCCGAAATCACCGCTATCGACGGCAACCCCGTGCTGGTAACAGCCGACCGCGCCGTTGTGGTTGACTTCAAGATGATTCTCAAGTAAGTTTTACTGACACACTTCTACAAAGCCACGCTCCTTTTTCGGGGCGTGGCCTTTTCTTACTAAAATTTTATAGAAAATTATAATTTCAGGCTGTTACAGCCCCGTTTTTTTAGTAAAAATTATAAAAAATAGAATTTAATACATTGTAATACGCAGAAATTGCTTGCAATTTTAAGCAAAATAAGGCAGCATATCCCCCGGATTCAAGACAAAATTTACAATGAGCGGAAAAATCAAACTCGGCATTATTCAAAATGCCCCTCTCACAGCCGACCTCAATCAAAATGTTCGACTCATCGTTCAAGGCTATCGCGCGTGTCTGGAGCGAGGTGCAGACATGGTCATAGCTTCGGCTTATTCCCTTTGCGGTTCCGGCTTATTGGACCTGGCAGACCGCAACTCCTTTTTACAGCAAACGGAAACAGCACTTGAATACTTATCTCAAGAGCTTGGCGATACGCCGTTGTTACTGGGGGCATACGCGCCCATGCCCGGTCTGTTCCCCGTTGAATTAGAAGATGACGAGGACGACCTTTTTGATGCCACCATACCGCAGCTTTATATACCCCGCCATGGTATTATTGTGCCGTTCTTGTTAGAAAACAACAGTGTAACGGAGCTGGAAAATGCAGATGTGGTAGATATTAACGGTCTCTCCGTATATGTGGATGTGGATAATGAAACCGTTGTCATAGACGATTTGCAGCCGGACATTATTGTACACTTACCCACGGATGCCTGGCACGCAAAAGCCGCGCAGACAGACGAGACAGAGCGCCGATGGGAGGCGGATACCAACGGTGTCCCCGTGGTTTGCGTGCGCCATGTAGGTACCTCAAATGGTGAGCTGTATGGCGGAGGCTCGGGCATTTACCTGCCGGGCAACTGCACACATACCAGATTCCCCTTCTTCGAGTCAGAGTCCCGCTCCGTTTCTTTGAGCGCGGCGGGTGATGCCAAAGCTTTGCCCGCAGACGACGAATTGTTGGCTCAGGCCATTATAAGAGGCATACGGGACACTGCACATAACAACGGCTATAATGGAGTTTGTATACCGCTTGATGAACCGGAATCCGCATTGCTGGCAGCGCTTAGCGTTGAAGCTATGGGGAAAACCCATGTGCATGGTGTAACATTCTGTGGTAACACTCATATTGCAGATACGCTCCGCTTCCATGTAACAAGCCTGCAATTATCCACCCTGCCCGAGGAGCTGGCTAAAGCAGCCAATATCACCAAAACGGATATTCTCAATGCCCGTTTGCAGAATACCCTGCTGAGCACATACGCCGATCAGAACGAGTTGATGCCGTTGAGTGCCGTTACTCGACATGACCTGATGATGAACAACTTTGTGTTGTATGGCAACGCCGGTGGCTACTTGGCACCTTTGGGTAACATGTATTGCATGGATACCTACCTGCTCAGCAAATATTTCAGCGAGAAATACGCCTCCTTGTTTGGTACGCTTAAAGAACCCGCCCACCCGGAGCAGGACCGCATTATCCATGAGTTGGCAGACAAAAACATAGCCGCCAATCAATTACTCAGCGACTACGTGTGCCCCTTCAAAGAAAATGATGTAAGGCAGGTACAGCGTCGTATCATCGCCTCTGCTCAAAAGCGTACACAAATTCCCACCGTGCTTTATGTGGATGAGGCAAATCAAAGAAAAACCTATCCGCATAACCATAGACTTAACGATTAAAGAAACGGCTCATTACGGCGGTTAATACAAATGATGAGCAGCTGAATAAACTGTTTGAAACAGTAATTGCATAAAAATAGAGGTAGAGCGCTTCGGAGACTCACACTTGCATACGCGTAGTGCCAAGTGGTGCAGCCTTTCTCGATAATGCGCGCCGGGAAAATCGTATCCACTCAGTTGATAGATATGGAGTTTTTCGGATAGAATCCATACTTGGGCAGCATAAAACGGCAAATCCTCATCAGGTACGGCTTCCAAAATGCTTAAACATTGTTGAATATATTCATCCGCTTCCGCAGAGACAGCAGCGGAGGGTAGCTTAATATCTTCTTTATCTTTGTCTTGAAGTAACACTGAATCGTATCGGGAATAAGACTCAATTCTTAAGAGTTCCTTTTGCAAAAGTGCCTTGGGCTCTGCCGCTTTTTCGTTCAAAAAACTCTTATTTTGTGAACATAAAAAAAGTAGAGCTTCCATGGATTGCGCCAATTTATTCAACGCATATACATCCGCAAAATATAAATCAGCCGTTTGAGAGTCCTGAATTTTAGCGGCTTTTGCAATTGCCCGATTCCACAGAAATGCGATTATGTCAACATTCAACAGTGGTACATCACGACTTAACTGTTGATTTTTCATCATGCTGAGAGAACCTAGTTCCGGGGCCGGGACATAAATGCTGCGTCTCCACATAGAGTAGTAGCTATTCTGCATTCTATCCATAATGAAAAATCGCAGAGACAACTCATAAGTTTCAATCTTTGCACGTAAGGCTAACGGCATGTTGTGTGTATCAGAATATTCATACAGTCGGTCTAAAATTCGGTTAGCATCTTCGAATTTTCCTAACTCATATAATCCTCGACTCAGTTCCATGAGTCGAATAGCTTCCTCTTGTTCAGCCTGCTTAGCAACTACAGCAGCGGGCAACATCAACGGAAATATCATGTAAGATAACCTCATGATTCGCATTATATAAGACACATCCCGCAAGTCAAGTAAAAACGGAACGCGATGAAATAGATGGGATTTTCAGCGCGTCCGAATATAAATAACGCGAGGGGAACAATTAGATACTTTGTGCTCGTTCAGGGGCGTGAGAATATAGCGCGGAGAACCGGCAGCAACGGAATACCACGGCGAGGCTCGGGGGGGGGCACCCCCCCCGGGTATTCCTGTTATAGGTTATCAGGGCTTTAAGGGTGTAACGTCATGACGTGGTTTCAAATAAAATGAGCGCAAGGGAGCATAGCCCTTTTCCTCCATCAATTGGTCCCAATTATCAGGCAACTCTATGCGCACGGAACCATAGCCACCACCGGGCAAACACATAGTTTTATTGCGATCCGTATCCCCCGTTACCAGAATAGCGGTTTTCTCTTTTTGCATTACGGGTACAGTATCTAACGATTTTACCCCACACCAAGCGAGCCAAGGCGGCGTGGCTGTAGTCTCCGCATGTTCACTGCGTTTAAGTTTAGCCGCATGGCGGGATACAGTGTAAGTTTGAGGATCAAAAACACTACCGGGATTAGCCCAGTAATTGGCATAAGCACGCTCCATTAGCGGTCGACGGGCCGTTTTAATCAGCGCGGCCTCAAGTTCTTCTTTTGAGCGATACGATTTTGCTAAATTACCGGCTACAGATGGCGTCATCACAAAAGTACGGTACACAAACGGAGTGCCGGAGCCCACGGCAAACTGTTCATTTTGTGTGGCATCCCAAGCCAACAGCTCCATAATTTTCTGCGGATTGGTGGTAGCGGGGGACATATTGTTACCCCACTCTAAAGCAGATGCCGCTGTGAGTACGTTCTCATTAATGCCGTAACCTAATTGCACATGGTAAGGGCGCCAGCCCAAAGTGTAGGCGGCAGCATCATCCTCTGCCATGCACCAAGGCATGAGATACCCGAATGTACCCATGCGATTAATAGCGGGGTAATACCCCCCTAAATTACGCATAGCCAGGTTAATAAATCGCCCTATAGCGGCATTGACGGGGGCACTGATTTCCCCGGCGCCGGAATCCACCCCCAACTGGCGAGCCAAGGGGCCGTTAAGCCAACAATAGGGATTCCATGCATGGGTGCTGCTGAGTGTACGCCGAAAATAGCCATTACCCATGGCTTTGGTAAAGGCAATGAGTATGGGCATGTGCTCCGCCTTGCACCCGGCCATAACCCCGTTTATAGCCACATGTAAAGCCGTTACGGCACGGTTGGCAACGGGTAATACCGCCAGTTGAGTATCTGCGGTGTATGGGGAGAACCGCAAAAACTCGGCAACTCGCTCTTGTGTAGGCGGTATGATAGGCAGCCCGTCACTCCACCCCTGTTGTATAAAATAGGTGTTTACCTCATCTACGCTGCCGGTAAACACAATGCCCTTTTTTTCTTTTGAAGAAAAACGGGCGGCTTGCTTGCGCTCTGCATCCGTTATCGGCTCGGTAAGAGCCTTCTTTATTTGAGGCCAGAGTTTCTCTTGTGTGTTTTTCAAAAGCTCCTCATGTGTATGGGTAGCAAATGCCCCCGGGTATATCGCCACACGTAACACCGGCACACCGGCGGCGGCAGCTGCGCGTTGCGCCTGCTCTGCAAAAGCAGGGGCGGCAATCATGACAGATGGCACACCCATATGCTCTGCTACGCTGCAATTACCGGTCTCTTTGGGGCAACACAAACCACACCCGCCGTTGCCGGATATAACGGCATCCACCCCCAACTCTTTCAACTTTGCTTCAAAGGCCTCTTTGCGCTCACTGCGCATGCCCGCCCCGGGAAACGGCCCGGCACTCCCTACCTCGCTGAGCACGTATACCTTGGCATCCGGGAATTCCTGCATGATAAGGCGTTTAAGCTCCGGATGCGTTACCTTTGCCATAAAACTACCACCTACAATGGCTATGGTTTTACCCTCCAACGACGCTAAGCGCGGTGCCTGCTTTATCATCTTAATATCCGACGCCGGCACGGGAGAATACACCCCGTACGCGTCTTCCCGGCTGCCTACCACGCAACCATCCGTACATACCTCTGCGGCATACGCCGAGGCAATGGAAAACACGCTTATAATGTTCAAAAATAAACGATTCATGAATAATCAGTAAAATATATTTGATATTAGACACATATTACAGAGGATTCCGCATGGCGTCAAGAATAAAACAAACGCGCCGAGGCAAAATACCCTCGACGCATTGTGGTAAAAAGCCGAATATGATATGGCTCAGTTCTGTTTATCTTTAGGCACAAGAGAAATAAAGAGAAGAGACCAACCGGAGAAAATCATTTCTACGGCAATAATGGTACCAACCAACCAGAGAGAAGACTCCGGCCAGCTCCACACCACCATGAGGCCTAAAATGATGGAAACGATAGCGTTGAAGAAACGCCAAGTGCTCCCCTGCTCTTTACGCATGGAGATAGCAAGCATCAGGCGCGTGAGCCCCCCAAAGAGAAGGCAAACGCCCAACACCATAGTGATAACGGAAAGAGAAGCCAACGGAAGCAACACCATGGCTGCACCTACGATAATGTAGACAATGCCCGATAACAGGCTCCACATTCTTTGTCCTCTAAGCGTGAATACATGCCATAAGTGCACTAATCCGATTATTACGAGAGCAATACCGGTCACCCATACAGCTGCCGTGCCCAACAACATGGGAAAACTCAGCATGACAAAGCCCAATATCAGCTCCAATACAGCTAATATGGCAGCAAACCAAGAGTTACCCACCACCCTATTCATAGAAATATCAGTACCCATGGCTACAGCTCCTTTCAAAAATCTCTGCAACATTTTGCCAATTGACATGACGCATGAATGCATCTATGTATCCCTTGCGGTTATTATGCCAGGTAAGGTAATAGGCATGCTCCCATACATCACAGGCTAACAGCGGCGTAAAGCCGGGCACCATAACATCCTGATGCCGGCATATACCACATACCATCAAACGACGGCTAACGGGGTCTACACCCAGCACAGCCCAACCGCTCCCCTGCACACTCTCTGCAACCGTTGCAAATAATCTGCAAAAGGAGTCAAAACTACCAAAACTATGCACCAGAGCCTCTCCAAATGCCCCCTGTGGCAAACATGGTGGCACGCCAATCATATTGTGCCAATAAAGAGTATGCAAAATATGCCCGCCCAAATGGAAAGCGAGTTTTTGCGTTGCACATGCAGCGTGTTCCGGGCCTAAAGACCCGTTGTTGATTCTGCGTAATTCATCTGCGGCAGCATTGGCACCTGCAACATAAGCAGCATGGTGTTTATCATGGTGCAACAGCAATGTTTCTGCGCTCACCAGTGGCTCCAGCTCCGCAATATCGTATGGCAGAGGCGGTAGTACATAGTGACCATCAGCATATCCATGGGTAAGGTATATACAGTTCATGCAGTAAAGACCCTATAATCCCCCCATATCGTCAAAATATGCTAGATTTCAGGCATCCCAGTCCATTCCGATCACGGTTACATTGTCTGCATAGGGGCTCTCCAATGCACGGCATGCTTCCACCACCCGCGCTGCTAAATTCCCGTTGCGTTCTTCAAAGATGTGTTTTACCGTATCTGTCAGCACAGGGGTGTACAACAAGTCATCCGAGCCATCCGTTGCCAGCAATATGCGGTCCCCCGGTAACAAGGGATATGGGGTCATCGGTGCGTCTATCAGCTCCATATTGTCACCGGTTACGGCAGAACGCAACGAATGCCCCATGGCCAGAGCATCCTCAAAGGTAAGACTGCCCGCATGCACATATTGCATATAAACCGAGCGCAAGGAGTGATCCTCGTTCAAACGTATCAGGCGTGAGTGCCGCCACAAATACAAAGGTGAATCACCCACGCTAATCCACCACAAAACACCGCCACCCACATAAGTGGCCAGCAACGTTGTGCCCCCAAAGGCTCCTGCTGTTGCAAACGCATCCCCCACGGCATCATTAGCGGCCTCCAGAGCCTCTTGAAGGCGCAGGGATATTGTGCCGTCAGTCTCAGCCTCGAACGCCTCTACAAACGCATTCACCGCGGTTTTAGAGGCCAAGGCCCCGAACTGGTGCCCACCCATGCCATCACACACCACGGCCAGGGTCCCGGCAGGATAGTGCCGAACCATGTAAGCATCCTCCTGGTGCTCACGTTTACCGACCCACTGTGATATTACGGCATTCACACTTATCTTTCATTATCACAACAGGCTGCCTAAAGCAAGCAAAATCTTGCCATGCTACCCCCTATGCCATAAAAACATATAGAGCTTGCTAATAGCAAGGCACAAGAAAACGCCCCCTCCAACAGACGGGAGGGGGCAAGATGAAAGGGGGTTAATTGCGGTTCTTCAACTGCGGGAAGAGGATGATGTCTCGGATAGAGCAAGCACCCGTCAGCAGCATGCAAAGGCGGTCTATACCAATGCCGATACCGCCGGCACTGGGCATGCCGCTTTCCAGAGTCTCAACAAAGTCATAGTCAATCTTTTGAGTTTCCTCGCCGGCCTGGTGCTTAAGACGCTCCAGCTGTTCAATGGGGTCATTTTGCTCAGAGTAACCGGGGCAAAGCTCCTGCCCGTTCATAACAAGCTCGAACACATCCACCACCTCGGGGTTCTCCGGGTTAGCCTTGGCCAAAGGCACTAAGTCTCTGGCAACATGGCATACAAACAGCGGGTTGGCCTGTTTCTCCTCAACAAGCTTTTCGTACACTTGCTGAGTTACAGCCGTGTCATCAAGTTCCTCACCGATTTGTATGTGCAAGTCGTTCTCGGCACGGTTGCGACGCTGCTCGGGAGTCAACTCAAACCAATCTGCACCGGCAACCTCCTTCACCAAGTCATTGTAATCTGCACGGCGCCACGGGCGGGTTAAATCCACCGTCCAGCGCACATTGCCATTTTCATCATACTGATCAAATTTGAGCGTGCCGAACACCTTTTCGGCAACGGTGCAAATCATCTCCTCCATCATCGAGGCCATGGTCTCATAGTCGCCACCGGCTTCATAGACCTCCAGCACGGTAAACTCGGGGTTATGACGGCGGTCTACACCCTCGTTGCGGAAATTGCGATTCAGTTCAAATACCTTCGGGAAACCGCCCACCATCAATCGCTTTAAGAAAAGCTCCGGTGCAATACGCAGCGTAACGGCCTTTTTGAGTGCATTGTAATAAGACTCAAAGGGCTTGGCAGCGGCACCACCGGCAATATCCTGTAGCATGGGGGTCTCAACCTCCAAGAATCCACGGTCTGTCAAATACTTGCGAATCTCCTGAATAATCAGGGAACGCTTCACAAAACGATCAGCGCTCTCGGCATTGCTCATCAGGTCCAAATGGCGGCGGCGATAACGCAAATCCATATCAGCCAGACCATGGAACTTATCAGGCATGGGGCGCAGAGCCTTAGAAAGCACAGTAAAGGCATCCACTCGTACGGAGGGCTCACCCGTACGGGTAATGAAAGTTTCACCCTCCACACCAATCCAGTCACCACGCTCCAACAATTTCCACAATGCCCAAGTCTCCTCCGTGCAGGATTTCTTAGTAAGCATGCACTGAATACCGCCCTTTACATCACTGATGGTAAAGAACTGCGTGCGGCCCATATCTCTTAACGCCGTAATGCGGCCCAGAATTTTAACCTGTTTACCCTCCTCAAAATCAGCCTTAAGTGTACCGGGATCGGTGGTGACATCGAAACGGCAGCCATAGGGGTTCACCCCCAAAGCACGAATCTTGTCAACCTTCTCACGGCGTACGGCAATCAGCTCCTCCTCGGAGGAACCCGGAGCGGTATTAACAGTTTGTTCTTCTGACATAGCGCGCGCATTATACGCTTTTTTCTCAGAATTTCCAGCCTAAATTCACTTTTTTAGCTTTCAATATATGTTTTATTCGGGTTTTGTCCTGATTTAAACAATATATCTACCCCTGCAACATTAAACTTAAGGGAAACGCAAAAAAGAGGCTTGAGAAGCGTATGCCTATATGGTAGAATAAGCAAGCGATGCTATTTGAACGGGAACCATTAACTCCGCAGGGAAAAGCAGACGTGTTGGCACGTCTGTTCGCTGAGGCTGCAGAGAAATGCGAGGGCAAGGTTCCCCAACTCGGGGTTGTACCGCGGGAGGTATTGGAAGCATACGGGGATTTATCCACCCATGTTCGCTTCATGATAGAGGCCGCGGCACACACACCGGCCGGCAAAGAGGTACACAGGCAATTAAAAAAGATTGAAAAATTGCTTGATGCCCTGCCGGAGAGCATATTGATGACATTGCCGGCGACATCTGACTCAAACTGGATGCTTCTTTACCGTGCCTTGGTGCAATTACACGGGCTGCTGGAAGACACCTTACCGGAGATGGATGCCGATGAATACACCTCCATCGTACAAAAATTGGTGCGCATGGCAGAGGCCGTTGCGGATCATGCCGCAGTACGCATTAATTCTGCCTCCATGTTCACGCTGTTGCTCATGCAGGTACATTTACACAAATACTCCCCTACCCGTAAAAAAACACCCCGCAAGCCCAAAAAAGCACCACGTAAAAGAAAGGTGCAAAAATAATTTTAACAGAAAAGGACGAGCCGAAATAAATCGACTCGCCCTTTTTTGTTCAAATCAGTAGAACGATGGCTTATGCAGCAGGTTGCTCTGCAACGGGAGCCACAGGTGCATGTTCTGTTGCTGCTTTTACGGCAGCTTCGGCAGCGGCTTTAACGGCTTCTGCCTCAGATTTTGCAGCCTTAGCCTCTGCCTTAGCGGCATCTGCAGCTGCTTTAGCAGCTGCGGCTTCAGCCTTGGCGACATTAGCAGCCTCTATGGCAGCTTTAGCCTCTGCTTCAACAGCTGCGGCATCTTTCTCCGCAGCTGCTGCCAAGGCTGCATTCTTTTCTGCCTCAGCCTTAGCGGCATCTGCGGCAGCCTTTGCCTGCTCGGCCTCAATGCGAGCTTTATCAGCAGCAATCATCGCCTTAACAGCCATAGAGCTGTTATCATGAGCGTGTTTGGTTGCCTGCTCAGCCTCTGCAATTTTCTCAGCTGCCGTTTTTTCGGCAAGTGCAAGGGCATCCTCACGGGCTTTAGCCTCTGCAGCGGCCTTAGCACGGGCTTCTTCCGCAGCCTTAGCAGCGGCCTCTGCTTCTGCTTTAGCCTTGGCAGCGGCCTCAGCCTTAGCCTTAGCGTATGCCTTATCAGAAGCCTCACGGCGAGTCTCAAACTCGAGGTCCTTCAACTTAAGAGAGGTCGGATTCACCGCCTGAAGCACAGCGCGAGAAGCATCTGCCTGCGGAATATCAGCCGTGGCTTCCATCATCTTAAGCGTCTCCTCGGCAGTATCTTTAAGCTCAACCTTATCAACAGCAGCCAACACCTCTACCGTGCCGACATGCCCGCCGAGAACAGCCAACATAAGCGGGGTCTTGCCATCTTTGTTCTTTTTGGTAATATCTGCACCAACATTGACGAGCTGATAGCAGCAAAGAGACTTGCCGGCCTTGGCGGCAATGTGCAAAGCCGTGTTGCCGGCATCATCCGTCTTATTAAGAGCAGATGCCTCAACAGCGTACTCTTTCTCCATGGCAACAATAGCCTTGGCCTCGGCCTTTACTCGGTGGTGCAGGTCTATGTCGGCTTCATTCAGGGATACCAGGGGGATAAGGGAGATGGCTGCGCGGGTCTCGTCTTTCTTGGCAAGCTCGGCAATCTTACGCTCGGCGCGAGAGTCGGCCTGAGAAGCAAGCATCTCCATCTCCAGCTCAACCTCAAGTTTACTGAGCTCTTCGTCAGAAATCTTGCCCTTGTTTTCAGCTAACAACTTGCATGTCTCCAGGTAGGATTTTTCGCGGTTCTCGGAGAATACCGGGCCGTAAATCCAGGAGTCACGCTTCTTGTACGCCTGTTCGGCATTGGCAGCCAACTGCGCGGCGGTAAGGTTATCCTTGTTCACGGCAGTGGGGTTAGCACCCATTTTGAGCAGCAAATCCACCACTGTAGCATTACCACGCATGGCAGCCAGCATCAACGGGGTATAACCGTTGTACTCCGGTTGGTTGATATCCACCCCTTTTTTCACCAGTTTATAGGAGATAAAGCGCATGCCGCTCCATGCAGCCCAATGCAAGGCGTTGAAACCATCTACATCTACAGCATGAATATTGGCACCGTTGGCAAAGAGTTCATCAAGGTAGTAAATACGGTTGATGTCTGTCTCCTCTGCCTTTTCGGGGTCATTGAAGTTAGCATACGCCGTCCACATAAGCGGGGTGCGAGCATTGGAATCCCGCGTATTGATAAAGTCGGCATCCTTCTCTTTGCCCTCTTTAATTTCCTTGAGGAAAGGCTCGTCAATCTCCTCACCTTTTACATCTTTGACATCACCCTTGCGAATGAGGGACACCAAAGAGTCCGTGGGGGATTTGGGCGCAAAGGCATCTTTAAGCAGGTTACAGGCATAACCCAAAATGCCCATGATAACGAGCAGGATTAAGAAATCCTTGATAATGGGTGACCAGTCCGTCTTAACCTCAGCCTGAGGGGCAGATTCGGCTACGGCAGGTTGCTCTGCAACAACGGGAGTTTCTGCCACAGGCGCATTCTTGGCCTTTACCTGAGAAGCGGCTTTCTTCTTATTCTTGTAGTTCTTTTGAGACATGTTATCAGAAAATCAGAAGTTGTTATCAATATCAGGCATTCCGGGGAGCAGCCTCCTCCTCAGAGGCATCAGAAGCAACGACATCCCCGGCATCTTCCTCAGGCTTGTCAGACACAAAGCTGTCCTTGGTGAGGATAATGGCAATGGGGGAGATGAAAGCCATAATCATGTAGATAGTCCACATGAACTCGGGAGAATTCCAGAAATCCACGTGCCCGGTATCCATCTTGGCAGCAATGCCGTCGTAGCAGTAGTAGGATACCAGCAAACCACCCACCACGCCGTTAATAGGCTTGGCAATGAACATGGGCAATGCAGACAATGACATGTATGAGGCCACCTTATCCTTGGGTGCTACACGTGCCACGTACTCAGAGAAACGCGGGCTGAACAGCAGCTCACCGGAGGCGAACACGATAATCTGGGCCACGATGGCTACAAAGTAAGCTTGGCCGATGGTCTCTACACCGGGGATAATGAAGTACCACTCCGGCGGGACCGCCAGCAGAATCATGGAGCAGGCAGATATCGTCATGCCCGATATCATGAGTTTCACCGTGGAGAAACGGTTCAGAATCGGGATGATGAGAATCAAACCGGTAATAATGATGAAGGGGTTAAAGGAGTTCACCAAGCCCAGGGAGAAATCATCACCAATGGCGCGGGTGTAGTACTGCGGCATCACCAGGAATTGAAGGGTAAACACCAAACGCACACCCAATGTAAGCACCAAGAATACAATGAGCTTCTGGAAGGGTTTTTCCTTGGCAACCTCGCAAATGAGCTGCAAGGGGCGGCGCTTGGCGGCCTCGTTCTTGGCGATACGCTCCTCGGGTACGGCGTAGTTATCTTCATCAATCAAACGCGTGAAGATAAAGGCAATAACGTTGCAGGCGGTACCGATGTTAACCACCCACCACAAGCTGTTAATGGGGCCGAATGCAGCACGCAGCGGGTCTACAATGGCGATACCGGCCAAGAATGCGCCGATATTCATAAACAGGTAGTAGAAATTGAATCCCGTGGGGCGGGCTCGCAATGTGGTGAAACGGCGAATGGAGGTAGAGATACAAGGACTCATGAAGGCGGTACCGAAGGAAAGGATGGCGATACCGAGAATCACGAAGTATTTGGAATCCTCCTGTGAAAGACCGCAAATGTGCATGCCGAAGTCTGAACCCAAGCCCATGATAAGACGCCCGCCGATGAGCAGCGAGAAACCTATCAGGTAGGTCTTTTTCAAACCGATAATATCACAAATGGTGCCCACGGCAAATACAAACATGGACAAGAACAGGGTGTACATGCCCACCCAGTAGGGAGCATCGGCATCATTGAAGCCGCAATAGTCCTTCAAGAACAGCGTGAATACGATAATCAGCGTGAAATACGACAGACCATCGAAGAACTGAATGAAGTTAGTGTACCAGAAGTCCTTGCTGCACTCGCGCAGCACCTTGAACTCCGAGAAGTACTTGGCTATGGGGTTTTGTTTTTTATCAGCGCTCATTATATTATTCTGAGTGTGTTATTAGGGGGGAGTTAAGAGAGTACGGCTCCCTTACTTGCGTTGGTTGCCAATTTGCGGTAGCGTTTCAGCCACTTACCGTCAACTTCTTGCATGGTGGGTTGCCATACAGCACGGCGTGCGGCAATTTCTTGGTCGCTGAGTTCAGCGGTGATGGAGCGGTTGGGAATATCAATGGAGATGATATCACCATCCTTGAGCAGACCTATAAGCCCACCCTCCGCCGCCTCGGGGGAGACGTGGCCTATACAGGCACCATGTGTGGCGCCGGAGAATCGGCCATCCGTAATAAGGGCAACACAGTTACCCAAGCCCTTACCCATAATGTAGCTGGTGGGGGCAAGCATCTCCTGCATGCCGGGGCCGCCTTTGGGACCTTCATTACGGATAACGACTACATCGCCGGGTTTCACTTTGTCCGCCAGAATACCGGCGCAGGCATCCTCCTGGCTTTCAAAGATAACGGCAGGGCCGCGGTGCACCATCATTTCCGGCAGCACACCGGCTTTTTTGACAATGGAGCCCTGCTCTGCAAGATTACCGAAGAGCACAGCCAACCCACCATCGGGAGAATAGGCGTTTTCCACGGTGCGAATCACAACGGGGTCCTGGGTAGAAAGCCCCTCCATCTGCTCACCCAGGGTTTTACCGCTTACAGTCGGCAAATCGGTATGGAGCGCACCGGGAATCTTGTTAACTTCTGCAAGAATTGTCATGATACCACCTGCACGCAACACATCATGCATGTGGAAACGGGAGCTGGGAGCCACCTTGCAGATATTGGGGGTGCGGCGGGAGATTTCATCAATTCTGCGCAGGTCATAGTCAAGCCCGGCCTCTGCAGCAAAGGCGAGTGTGTGCAACACCGTGTTAGAGGAGCCGCCCATGGCCATATCGCAGGTGAATACATTATCAATGGATTTTTCCGTGATGAGGTCACGGGGCAGCGGGCCGCCCTGATGGGCCATCTCCACAGCACGGCGTGCGGCAGCGCGCCACAGCTCCTTGCGCTCTTCGGAAAGAGCAAGCAGGGTGCCGTTACCGGGCAAGGCCAAGCCCAATACCTCGCACAGGCAGTTCATGGAGTTTGCCGTAAACATGCCGGAGCAAGAGCCTGCACCGGGGCAGGCATTGCACTCTACATAATGCAGCTCTTCTTCGCTGATTTTACCTGCCGTGCAAGCAGCCACGGCTTCAAACACGCTGTTGAGGTCCAAATCCTCACCATTGCGGCCTTTACCCACAGCCATGGGGCCACCGCTGCAAAAGATGGTGGGTATATTGCAACGCAGAGCCCCCATTACCATGCCGGGCACAATCTTGTCACAGTTGGGTATGCAAATGCAGGCATCAAAAGCATGAGCACTCAGCATCGTCTCCACGCTGTCGGCAATCAGCTCTCGGCTGGCCAGGGAAAACTTCATACCATGGTGAGCCATGGCAATACCATCACACACACCTATCAGGTTAAACTCAATGGGGGTGCCGCCTGCTTTACGCACCTCATCTTTAATAAGCTCAGCAACCTTGTTCAAATGAACATGGCCGGGAATCACCTCGTTAAAGGAGTTACAAATAGCGATAAAGGGTTTACGTATATCCTCATCACTCATACCCGTTGCGCGCATCAAGCTGCGATGCGGCGCACGTTCTATACCCGATTTTGTGCGGTCAGATAACATAGCGCGCGCATGATAGCACAATTCAACTTGAATTTCCAGCTAAAAAATTTCGGCTGACTTCTTTTCCACCTTGACGCACCTTTCATCAAGGTGTAGAATAGCCCGCATGGTAAAGTGCAATATGACATATCAGGGCGGGCTGCATTGTCAGCTGCAGCATGGGCCGAGCGGTGCAACTATTTACACCGATGCTCCCGTAGATAACCACGGTAAAGGTGAGTCTTTTTCGCCGACAGACCTGATGTGCTCTGCCATGGCTGCCTGCATGGCCACCATCATGGGTATTTATGCAGATAAAGAAGGATTAAACCTTAACGGCACCACTATTGAAGTAAGTAAAGAGATGAGTGCCAACCCGCGCCGCATTGCCCGCATAGAAACCGTTATCTCGCTGCCTCTGCCGGCAGACACCCCGCATAAGGCCGCCTTGGAGCAATGCGTGCTCGGCAGCCCTGCCATGCTCAGTTTGCACCCGGACATTGAGGTGCCCATCACTTGGAATTGGCTGGGTTAAGCAGTTGCGCCCCATGAACAGGCTCAAATACATCTATTGGCTGACCCCGTTGATGATTCTGCTCAGCTGCGGCAGAATGCTCACGGGCATGCTGGGTACGGGTGGGCTCATGGCAGCGGTTATCGTTCCTGTCATCTTGCTCACCTGGGGCATTGTCTGGTTAAGGTTATTCAGCACCTCTGTTTTGCGACCGGAGTTTGCTATTCTCACTATCTTGCCGCAAAGCACCTATTTTGCCGTCAAGGCAACGGGCACAGAGCTGTTGCACCAACCCGTATGGCAGAACATTTACCTCATCAGTTGGGTTGCTTTTGCCGTTGTCATTATATTGAGCCTTAAACCAAAACATAAACAGGACAAAAATCTCCCCCTCTCCAAAGATATCATATTCGGCATGATGTGCATACTCACCGTTGTATACGCCTTTACCACCATGGGCGCCTACGCTGCCGAAATTTGTTACCCCTGACACATTTTTAACACATACCACCGATATTATGAAAAGAACCGCTCTTACACTCTCTGCTCTGGCTTTCGCGCTGAGCTCCTGTGACAACACCTACACCAATTGGGAGCTCCCCAATGTTATCCGCAAGAATCAACCGGTTGTCGCCCCTGCCCCCAAGCCGGCTCGTTCTGCTCAGGTGCAGCCCGAATTCAAGAAACCCGAGCCCAAACCGGCCCGCACCACCCAAGTGCAGCCGGAGTTCAAAAAGCCGGAGCCTAAGCCTGCCCGCACCACCCAAGTGCAACCCGAGCTGCCCAAGCCCGAGGTGAAGCCCGCCCCGGTAGTAAAAGCCCCCGAGCCTAAACCGGCTCGCACAGCGCAGATTCAACCGGAGCCACCCAAGGCAAAACCCGCACGCACCGAGCAGGTACAACCCGAGCTGCCTAAGCCCGAGGTTAAGCAAGCCCCTGCCCCCAAGCCTGTGGTAGAAGCGCCCAAGCCGCAGCCCGTTGTTAAGAAGAGCGCCGTAGCTGTTTCTTCCCTGCCCAATACTCAGGTGCAGCCCGAATTCAAGAAACCCGCCCCCCAACCCGTACAGGCAGCACGTTACACGCCCCGCCCCGTCATGACACCTGCTCAAAAAGAGCAGTTCCCCGTCATGCCCGGTCAGAACCGCGCTCTTAAGCGCCGCCGTTAATCCATGGCTAAACAACGTTTGGATGTCATTATTGCTGCGCGGGGGCTATGCGACTCCCGCGAGCAAGGGAGGCGCCTCATTCTTAGTGGCGATGTCACGGTAGACGGCAAGGTTATCAATAAACCGGGCACCAAAATTGAAGACACCGCAAGCATAGAGGTGCTCAATAAACCCCGTTATGTCAGCCGTGGCGGGCTCAAGTTGGAGGGTGCGCTCAACGCATTCCCCGTCAGCCCGCAAGGTAAAATTTGTCTGGATATAGGTGCCTCCACGGGTGGTTTTACGGATTGTTTGCTACAAAACGGAGCCACTCGCGTGCACGCCGTAGATGTAGGGGTGGATCAACTGGTAGATAAACTGCGCAACGATCCGCGCGTGGTGGTTAAAGAGCATTTCAATGCCCGATACATGACACCGGAAGATTTGGGGGAGAAAGTGCAACTTATTGTCAGCGATGTTTCATTTATCTCTCTCACCCGCATTCTGCCCGCAGCTTATGCTTGTTTGGAGGAAGGTGGCGATATGCTCGTGCTCGTGAAACCGCAATTTGAATTACAACCGGAAGATATTGGCCCCGGTGGCATTGTGCGCAACCCCGCCCTGCACCAACGTGCCGTCAACCGCATCCGCGATTTTGTCACCCAAGAGCTGGGCCGCCAATGGATGGGCGTGGCAGACTCCCCCATTAAAGGGATGGATGGCAACAGAGAGTTCCTGGCCTGGCTTAAATAATCAAATCGGCGTGCCTCTCCATTCAACAGAGACACGCCGAGCTATTTTCTCTCAACTCAAAATCTTATCAACGGCAATGGTGGTGCGGACCGTGCCCACGGTGATGAGGCCCATGGTGGTGCGGATGCTTCGGATGCCGAGGCTTGGGCGGTGGCGGGGGTAAAACGCGACGCGGAGGCGGTGGCGGACACACCCTGACAGGTGGGGGCGGTGGCACAACAACCCTTGGCGGGGGTACCACGACAGGCGGACGCTGCGGCACCACGACAACCGGAGGCGGTGGTGGCGGCGGCGCCACAACAACAGGTCCCCCGACATTAACGGAGACGTTCACCCGAGCCTCTGCCTGTGAGGCCATACACCCCACAGCCATTACCCCGGCCAATGCTATACTGAAAAGCTTTTTCATAAAAAATGATGCGGTAATCATAGCTATGACTCCTACTGCATCATTTTTGTTCAAAAAAAGTTTTATATTTTAAAAGATTAAAAACCGCTAATAAAAATCCGGATATTCCATATCAACGGGAGGCCCCGTTCGTTCCAACCATAGGTTAAGGATTTCCACCGCAGCGGCTTGATCAATGATAGGTTTAAAATCCTTTGCTCTTTTTCCGGCGGCATGGAGTTTTTTTGCAGCCTCAATAGTAGTGTAGTATTCATCTACGTACACAAGGGGGATATCGGGGAATTTTCTCTGTAATTCTGCGCCAAATTTCCGAACATACTCACAGGCAGAGCCCTCTGTGCCATCTGCACGCAGGGGAAGCCCCAACACCAGGGTGCGGATACCGCGTTCTTGCACCAGTTGCGCAATGCGTGGTATTGGCTTGGTTTTATCTAAATGGATGCTCTCCACCGGGTGGGCAAGAATACCGCAAGCATCCGTAGCAGCGATGCCGATGCGGGCTTTACCCATATCTATACCAAGCGCAGGGTGCATGAGCAAATTCTGTTAAACAAGATTATCCGGCAGCTTAGCCACCACGTTCTTGATTTTATCCGCCCGGTCGCGGTGTGCCACCAGCAAAGCATCCCCCGTATCAACCACGATAAGGTCATCCACCCCCACCAGGGCAACATGTTTACCCTTGGCAGAGAAGACGATATTGCGGGCGGAATCTTGAGCGCTCAACGCTGTATTAGCGGCGTTATCGGCAGCATCTTGCTCAAGATACTTGCCTACGGAAATCCAGGAACCAACGTCATCCCAATCAAAAGAGGCCTCAAAGTTAAGCACTCGGTCAGCTTTTTCCATGAGCGCAAAATCTATGCTGATGGGAGTGAGTTTGGCAAACTCAGAGTCAATAAAGGCGGGAATATCCTCCGCTGCCGTGAGGCGGTCTATAAAGTCAGCAAGCTCAGGGGTATGCGATGCCAGCTGAGCACGCACATATGCCACATTCCAAATAAACATGCCCGCATTCCAAGTAAAATTACCGCTTGCAAGGTATTGTTCTGCCGTGGCGGCATCCGGTTTTTCGCGGAATCTGACCACCTCGTAGCAATCATGCATAAGTGCCGCATCATTCAGTTTTTGAGCACGTTCAATATAACCATAGCTCGGGCAAGCCCATGTGGGGCGTATGCCTATTGTCATCAAAGCCTTTTCTCGGCCTGCCAAATCAAGGGCATCTGCCGCCAGGGAGCGGAATGCCTTGTCATCCAATATAAGAGAATCACTGGGTATGACAATCATATTGGCTTGCGGGTCTCTGGCTGCAACAAGAGCCACACCCAAAGAAACGGCAGGAGCGGTATCTCTGCGGGCAGGCTCGGCAACTATGTTGGCAGCGGGCAGCTCCGGCACTTGGTTACGCACCTCTGCCTCTTGCAGCGCATTGGTCAATATAAAGATATTCTCTGTAGGCACAAGCCCGCCCAAACGGTTCACGGCTTGGCGAAGCATCGTACCGTTGCCGAACAAATCCAACAACTGCTTGGGTTTTGCATTGCGAGAAAGCGGCCAAAAACGTGTGCCGCTGCCACCAGCCAAAATAAGTGCATAATTTGCCATTGCAACATCAGTATACCGCTACCCGGTAAAAAATCAAGCAGAATTACGGTTTCAAACGGAATAACGGTCATATTTACTGCTTGCAAACAGAGGCATGATATGCTAATATAGCGAACGAAATATGGCAGGAGAATATACGGAGGATAACATTAAGTCACTGACGTGGCAGGAGCATATACGAGCACGCGCCGGCATGTATATCGGCAAGCTCGGGGATGGCAGCATGGCCGATGATGGCCCCTACGTGCTGCTTAAGGAGGTGATTGATAACTCCGTGGATGAGTTTGTGATGGGCGCGGGCAAAAAAATCATCATCCGCATTTCGGAAGATGGCCTGTGCGAGGTGCGCGACTTCGGGCGCGGGATTCCGCTGGGTAAACTTTTTGATTGCGCCGCTCAAATCAACACCGGTGGTAAGTATGATAACGAGGCTTTCCAAAAATCCGTAGGTCTTAATGGTGTGGGTATTAAGGCGGTTAATGCTCTTTCCTCATACTTCCGAATTCAGGCATTCAGAGAGGGGCAAACCCGTAGTATCACCTTCTCTGCCGGAGAAATGATTGAAGGCACGGATATAACGGAAGCTACGGATGAGGCAGACGGCACCAAAGTAACGTGGATGATAGACCGCACCGTGTTTGCGGAGAACGCAGCCTATAACCCGGAGTATGTCACCCGCATGTGCCGTTACTACACCTACCTTAACACGGGCTTAACCCTTAATTTCAACGGTAAAAACCACGTATCTCGCAACGGTTTGTTGGATTTGCTTAAGGAAGAAATGGGCGCAGAGCCGCTGTACCCGCCCATTCAGCTGAAAGGTGAAGACATAGAGGTAGTGTTTACCCACAGTGACCAATACGGTGAGGAGTATTACTCCTTTGCCAATGGGCAGCATACCACCATGGGTGGCACACACCAAAGCGCATTCCGTGAGGCTATTGTCAAAACGCTGCAAAACTTCTATAAAAAAAGCTATGAGCCGGCAGATATACGCTCAAGCATTGAGGCTGCCATCAGTATCAAGGTGATAGAGCCGCTCTTTGAGTCTCAAACAAAAACAAAACTGGGCAGCAACACCATGGGCCCGGGTAAGGAGACCATCCGCACCTTTGTCAGCAATTTCATGGCCAAGGAGCTGGATAACTACCTGCACCGTAACCCGGAGATTGCCGATGCGCTGGAAGACAAAATTAAAGAAAGTGAGCGCACCCGTAAAAAGGTTGCAGATGTACAAGGCAAAGTGGCCAAGGAACGCGCCAAGAAAGCCCGCGTACACAATAAAAAGCTGCGCGATTGCCGCGTGCATTACGACACCAAACATAAGCGCGCCAAGGAAACCATGTTGTTCATTACGGAGGGCGACTCTGCCTCCGGCTCCATTACCACGGCCAGAGATGCCGAAACACAGGCTGTATTCTCCCTGCGAGGCAAACCCGCCAACAGCTTCGGCATGAATAAAAATGCGATTATGGAGAGCAATGAGGAGCTCGACTTTCTGCACTTGGCTCTCAATATAGACCGCAGCTTGGATGACCTGCGCTACAATAAAATTGTCATTGCAACAGATGCCGATGTGGACGGCATGCACATACGCCTGTTGCTACTCACCTTCTTCATCCAATACTTCCCCGAGCTGATTCAGGACGGCCACTTGTATATTCTTCAAACTCCGCTGTTCCGCGTACGCAACAAGCAAAAGACCATTTATTGCTACTCGGAAAACGAGCGAGACAAAGCCGTTAAAGCCCTGGGCCGCAACCTTGAGATTACACGATTCAAAGGCTTGGGTGAAATCTCTCCGCAAGAGTTCAAGGGCTTTATCGGCGAGGATATTCGCCTGGAGTCCGTTTCTCTCGAAAACGCCAAACGCTTGAGGGATTTACTGCGATTCTACATGGGAGAAAACACCACGGACCGCCGCCAATACATTATGGATAACCTGCGTATTGAGGAGGACCCGGCTTAACCACCTTTCACTTACAACCAATATGAAAACACTCATCATTGCACGCCACGGCAACACCTTCCGCAAAGGTGAAACACCCACCAGAGTCGGCTCCCGCACCGACCTCCCCCTGGTAGAAGAAGAACGCGGACGCGGCATCGGCAAATACTTAGCTAAGCTGGGCCTTACCCCCACCCGCATTCTTGCAGCCCCCCTGCAACGCACCATGGGTACGGCCGCCCTTGCAGCAGAGGAGCTGGGCAACCCCTGCCCTGTGCAGCCCGATGCCCGCTTTATTGAGGTGGATTACGGCCCCGACGAAAACCACAGCGAGGAAGAAACAAAAGCTCGTTTGGGGGCAGACATTGCCAAGGCAGAGGGCAAAGACCCCGCCACCCTGAGCCCCGAGGAGCTGGATGCCTTGGGTGAAGCAGCCATTGAAAAGTGGAACGCAGAGGCCATTGTTCCCCCGGGCTGGAAAGTTGATGTAGAGCAAATCATTGCCAACTGGACCGCCCTTGCAGGCGAAGTGCAGGAAGACGAGGTGCTGCTTTGCGTATCCTCCAACGGCACCATCAGATTTGCCCCGTACATTACCGGAGACTATGCCGGGTTCTGCGCAGAGCACGACATTAAGGTTGCCACCGGCGGCGTATGCATCTTCACCAGTACGGACGGCTCCACATGGACCTGCCAGGAATGGGGCGTAAAAGCTTTCAAAAAAATCTAACACTAAACAGAAACAACCATGAGCAAAATTACAACCGCAACAAAAGGATGGATTACCGAGTTCAAGGAATTTGCCTTGAAAGGTAATGTAGTAGATATGGCTATCGGTGTTATCATCGGTGGTGCCTTCGGCAAAATTGTCACCTCTTTGGTTAATGACATCATCATGCCGAGCATCTCTCTGATTGCCGGAGGCGATAAGAGCTTGGCAGCCCTTAGCTACAATGGTATTAAATACGGCAATTTTCTGCAAACCGTTGTGGATTTTCTGATTATCGCACTCTCCATCTTCTTGGCAATTCGCCTTATTTGCAAGCTGCGCTTTAAGAAGAAGACGGAAGAATCAGCCCCCGCAGAGCCCCCTGCTCCGGCACCTACACCGGAGGATATTCTCCTGCTGCGCGAGATTCGAGATGCTCTTAAGAACAAGTGAATAAAAAACAACTTATTGCCCGTGTGCAACGCTACATGGGCCCGGGTGCAACCCGCTCCACCGCCTCTGCAGCTGTAGAGGCGGTGCTTGCATCCATTATTAACGGCTCAGCCGATGCAAAGGGGGTACATATCACCCGATTCGGTACTTTTTTCAAAAAAACTAAGGCAGATGGCAATGCTAAACTGAGATTTCAGCCATCCGGACTCTTCCCGATTCCTAAAAAGGAGGACAAAGAATAACCCCCAACAGCCCGACAAAGGCATCAACGGATGCCAAGCTTTGTCGGGCTAATTTCCCTACATCAATTGGCGGCCGGTGTAGGCAAGCTGAGTACAAACAGCGGGAGGTATGGGGTCTTTTCCTCTGCTGTGTGCGGTACCATCGCACCGTCTTTCATTACATACAAAGCATCCTCACCGGGGATTACACGAATCACATTACCCTGCGCATCCAAGAATCCGGCGTAAGTGGCAGTGGCATCCGTAATGGGGAGTATGGCGGCCAATATCTCTGCCTTGTAATCATGAGCGGCAATGGATTCAAAGAACTTAACATACGGGGTTTCTGTGTTGAGCTTGTGCCCCTGCATCCAACACCCGTATTGCTTATCTGCTACCTTGGGTAATTTCTTAAAAGCCTCTACATCCGCCTTAAGAGAAGGAGAGAAAGCTATGCCGGATGCCATGGGATCCAGCTCATCCATCACCAATACCATTTGGCGGAAGAGATAGGCGCGCGCAAATACCGGGCAAGCAGGGTCCGTAAAGCGGGCTACATTCATCAGCAACTGTGCCGGGGTAACCGTGCCGGCTTTAAGTTTCTCGGGGGAGAAACCCATCTCTGCGCGGCAGTCATGCAAACGCACGGGCACCAAGCCGTCTTTTTTAGATTTGGGAGACAGATTTTTTCCGTAAAGCACACCTTTAGAGTTATATTGGCGCACCTTATCCTCCCCTACTTTAGCCCCGGTATACACCCAATCACCATACCCTATCGCGCGCACAAATCCATTGCGCCAAAAGCGTTTTGAGTCCGTACAAAGGTCTGTGATAGCATCATTAATAGCCTCATTTTTCTGCACAGCCTCATAAAGAGGAGTGCCGTTTGCATATACAGACTTATATTTAAGCAACAGCGGCATCATCTGCTCCGGCGTGGCAACGGCATCAGAATCTTTGAAGAACTCATTATACTTATAGGCACGCATGGCGGCATCTTCTTTACCCACCATCGCCTCTATGGCAGAAACCGGCACGGCATTCGGCACACGGTTATAGCAATCACCACAAACCTTCAGTGCCTCGATATATTCCGGCAGCGTTTTAATAGTGAGCAGCTTTTGAGGCAACTCATTAAAGAGAGTAAAGCGGCGTGAATAGTCAGCCAGAGAGGCACGCAAGGAGGGGTCAAGCTTCATGCTCTCATTGTACTTATCAAACTCGGCAACTATGGCGGTGGCGGCATCCGGGGTGGGGGCAGCAGCACTCATTCTGCTCAACTCTGCACTAACAGCAGCAGTAAATGCCCGGCGAATATCCTCATGCTCTTCGTAAGTAACCTTAAGCAGTTCTCGGCAGTTAACGTACTCTTTATACAAAGAATCCAGTTGTTCAAGTGTCAACTGAGAAGACGGTGCAGTAAAGCGAGAAAGCACCGTGGGGCGAATCTCTGCCATACTGTTGGTGTAGCTTTGAATCAATGACTTAACAGCTTCTTTTGCCTGATAGTTGAAACGGGAATCCAGCTCCTTGCAAATCTTGCCGGCTTTTTCTACGACAACGAGCCCACCTGTCATTTGAGCAGGGGTTACACCGGGGGAATTTAAGGCGGATACAGCATCTTTAAGCTCGCCCTCTATCTGTTCCAGTTGTTCACACAGGGATTTATGCTCCTGCAACCAAGCAGCGGAAGCCGCCAGCTCGTCCTCATAAGATGAACTCAATGCAGTGCGCAAAGGCCGCAGCGGTTCAATACCCTCCACATAGTCTTGCACCAAAGCAAGATTGCGTGCCGTGCGGGCATTACGCAGGGTGTCTGCTCGGGAGCCGGCCCCGGCAAAGGCATATATTACCAGCGCTACACTAAATACCAGTATGGTTATGGCAATACCGGCAATAGAGCTGATAATGGCTTTGCGGCGAGTTTGCGCAAAAAGAATGGAGCGTACTTTTTGCAATGAGGCATTGATTCTTTTCATCAATTCCTCTGCTTCGGGCAACTCGCGCAGCTCTGTAACAGCCTCCAAACACCGCGCCAATTCTTCTCGGCTCAGTTTCAAATCCGTTCCGGCATTTACGCGCACCTGAATTTCCAGATAAAAGGCCTCTTGCTCACGGAAACTTTTACGAAGCTCCTCCAAATGGCAATGGTGTGCCCAATCCGCATGCACACGGTCGATTAGGGCTTTATGCTCGGGTGTAAAGCTTAATTTTTTTGAGGCTGCAAACTTCTCTACACTAGCGGCCATGGCCTCACGCTCACGGATATCGGGCGTATCTTTCATCTTGCTGATGCCGGAGAGCAACATAGCGTTCCAATAGCGGCGTTCTGCCTCATCCACCTTTGCAGCGGCAGTGCGGTACCCCGGCAAATCACAAAGTTGGCGTTCATCTGCCATCATTCTCAGGCGCTTCACCAGCTGGGCAATACGGTTCAAATTACCATCCGACAGCACTGTAGAAAGCTCGCGCGCAGCCTCCTTATATACACGCTGCCCCAATTGTCGCTGCAATTGCAGGGCCGTTTCATCCTGCGGATTTTCCTTGAGCAATTGAAGCACAATGTTGAAGCCCTCCATGTCATTACCTGCATCCAGCGCAGATTGCAACCTGCGGTACAATACACGAGCATACGGGGCTGCTTCATCCGGCGTTTCCACAACAATCGTTTTCTCCGGATGCTGTTCATCCGGAATATCTAACGGCAATAACGGAGATGTTGACTTTTCTTCTGAACCGGACATAACGAAGGGGGGGATACTGCGGGATGAATACTACCACAAAACACCTACCGATTGCAACAATATAATGCGTACGCATGCGTATATGCTGCTATCTGCGTGTAGTAAAGCGGCAGCTTCAGTAAAACGTCTGCACTCGTTCCACCACATTGAGCGACTCTCAAAAGTCTCGTACAAGAATAATCAAAAGTAATCATTGCTTTGATTACAAAAAAATGATATTCTTCGGCAGCCAATAAAACTCACTGCTAATTTTAATATCTGCAAAGCATGAAGTACGTGCCTAAAATCATTTTACTGCTCATCATCGGGGTTGTGGTATACCTTCTCTTCATCAGGCAAGGCTATGCTGTGCATGTCTATCGTAGGGAATACCTTGATTCCTATTTTCCCGTGAAAGGTTATTCATTAAGAAAATCATTAAAGGAGTTATTAGGATATAAAACTGATTTGTGTAGTCCATATCCCGAGAGACTTGAAAAATATCCTTATATGCCATCTATGAGCTATCTGTATAGAATATTGGATCGATGGCCCGAAAAAAAATGGGAATGCGATTATTACTCCGAAAAAATAGAAAAGCCTCTGCGCTCTCCTTACTTCGGACTATTACCTACAGAGGGGACATACATAATAAATTATACACGTATTGAAATAAAAAAGGATTGTTGGAGCTACGAAGTGCCTTTTAATGAGCACAATCATCCTGACTGGGTTTATTTTTTATACACGTATAAATTAAAGGAGACTAGTAAGCACAAGCATTTGGCAGATTTAACTGACGATGATTTTGATTTGCTATCAAAAAAAATTATAGATAAAGCGACTATAGAAACACTTCCTTTCGGCACCTATTTAATAAAATATGAATATATAAGTAACTATCATGTTCGATCTGAAATAATGTCCATTGAAAAAGATTAAAGCGAGAGGGCTGCGCACCCCCTCGCCGATAAATCATTATTTACTATACACTATTGTCTCGTACAAGAATAATCAAGATAATCATTGCTTTGATTACAAAAAAATGATATTCTTCGGCAGCCAATAAAACTCACTGCTAATTTTAATATCTGCAAAGCATGAAGTACGTGCCTAAAATTATTTTACTGCTCATCATCGGGGTTGTGGTATACCTGCTCTTCATCAGGCAAGGCTATGCTGTGCATATCTTTTCAAGGGAATACCCTGATTCTTTTTTTCCCGCAAAAGGATACTCATTAAGAAAACCATTAAAGGAGTTAGTAGGATATAAACCTGATTTGCGTAGTCCATATCCCGAGATACTTGAAAAATATCCTTATATGCCATCCATGAGCTATCTGTATAGAGTATTGGATCGCTGGCCCGAAAAAAAATGGGAATGCGATTATTACTCCGAAAAAATAAGAAAGCCTCTGCGGTCTCCTTACTTCGGTCTATTACCTACAGAAGGCACATACTTAATAGGTTATACCTATATTGAAATAAAAGATGATTGCTGGAGTTACGTAACGTCTTATATTAATAACGATTATGAAGACAATCGTTATTTTTTACACACGTATAAATTAAAGGGGACAAGTAAACACAAACATTTGGCAGATTTAACCGACGCCGATTTTGATTTTCTATCTGAAAAATTTATAGATAAAGCGACTATAGAAACACTCCCTTTCGGTACTTATTTAATGAAAAGACATTATATAGGAGATAATGTTGTTTTTTCTATAATAATGTCCATTGAAAAAGATTAAAGCGAGAGGGCTGCGCACCCCCCTCGCCGATAAATCATTATTTACTTATACACTATTATATCTTGTAGGTTTTATCTCTATTAAGTAATGATTAGAATATGGATCATCATAACTATCCTCTTTATCTAGTATAACGTTCGGTAATTAGTCAGACCTACAAATTGGGGACCTCTAAAAACTCGGTTTAATCCATTTATTTTGAATTTTGCGAGCGTAAGCGAGCCAAACTATTGAGCCCCGGTGAGGGGCGCCATAAAATAGCCCGGGCGTGGAGCCGCGCCAGCGGCGG
>SUVJ01000091.1 GCA_015062045.1 Akkermansiaceae bacterium | reverse complement strand
CGCGACCCCTGCTAACCGAATAAAATAATATAGAGCCCGACGAGCAAAGCGAGGAGGCCGACACAATCCCCACGAGGGGTGTTAACCCCGAGTCACGCTCCGCTCCGGGCTTACGCCCTACGCTATACACATCTGTCGGCCTACGCGGCGTCGCTTCGCTCCGTCGCTCCGGGCTCGGGGTTATTATTTCCACGTGCAGGGGCTTACGCCCCTGCCTAAGCTATTTCGCCCCCATGCGGGGGCTATCAAATTCGGCGGGTATTCGCCCGCGGGTACGATATTTTTTTCGCCCCCCGACGGGGCTCAAAAAGTCGGCTCGCTAACGCTCGCCTCCTCCCCCACAACTACCAATTTGTGGGGACCTCGGTAAGTCTCAGGATGGAAGATTAATGGCTTAGGTGAGTTTTTCGAGATCCCCAATTCGTAAATCAACGTGATCCAAATCTTTGGGACACGTATGATGCCCGGCTTAAAGCTGATATTTTTATTTGACAATATCCCGGCTCATGTTAAACTCCTGATATCAACTTATGCGCACACTTAAGATTGCAAGTTACCTGTTTTTACCGTTTTCCGTTCTGTGGATTCTGGCCGCTGCATTCTTTTGGTACCATGCAGCAGCACGTCAATGGGAGTGGGAAAAAGCCACGGCAGTGGTCGCCTCCGTTGGCCCGGATGCTTCTCAGAATGCAACGGCAGACTCCGCCATCAAGTACGCATTCCTCTCCTTCCGTACCGCAGAGGGGCAGCAACACCAAGTACGCAGCCAAATGGGTAACTCCGGCAAACCGCTTTGGAGCGTCGGGGAAACGGTACAGGTTATTTACCCCGCCAATGCCCCCGAAGCGGCGGAAGAAAACCTCTTTATCGTGCAATACATCCTGCCACTGTCAATTACCGTGCCCACCCTCTTACTATCCGTGGTAACAGCCCTGCTCTTCATCTCTGCTAAAAGAAAAAGCACCCATTCAAAAGAATAACCAATCGCTATACTTTTTAGAGCCCCCCTCCTCAAAAGAACGCTCTCGGTTTAAAATATACTTGCCGTATTCAATATAAAATGATAAGATAGTGCTATGAAAGCTCACCACACCCATAAAGCATTGTTGCTGTTTTGCTTGTGCATGGCTGTTATCAGCTTGGCATCTTGCATGCGAACATATAAACGCTGCTATGAACACGCCTTTGCAACAGATGGCGTTTATTGCGAAGAGAACGCCGTATACCGCATCGGCGGTAAAGAGTATGCAAAAGGGCAACAAACCGCCCTGCGCAATGTGCGCTACCGCTCATGGGAGAACTTTTATGAATGGTACCACATGGCCGGGTGGAAGATGAAACCGATTCCCGGAACAGAGGGCAATATTGTATACCGAGAAGTCAGAGCCGATTCAGACGGCAAAATGGAGTTTACCCCTCAATCAAAATGGGTAACGCTGCAACCTAATCAAGCAACGCATCTCAAAAATAAAAACTTGCGCCACACCGTGTCTATCGAGAATCAGTACCGAGACCGCCACTTAACCTGGCGCGGGGTGTATGCCCTACCGGCAGCGGCGGCATGTTTCGCGGTAGAAGCCCCCTTTAATGTGGTCAGTGTTACGGTGTTCCTGATAGACGATATCATCGGCGCCGCATTTTAAACAAAGCCCCCCCTCTACAAGGCAATGCCGCCCAACCGCATAAGTGCACCTCTTCTTTCTACGGCTGCCGTGATTGCACTGGTTGGCTACTGTTTGTTGGCGTGTTATTTGCATGAGCGCTATTGCATATTGTTTGATGAGGGATATACACAATTTCGGGTGCACGCGTGTGGCAACTGCATGCTGCATTTCATCATGTGGGGGGCGGGGCTGGCCGGGTGGTTCTTTATCTGCACAACTAACGCAAAATCGCGTCTGCCGCGGGCCTGTGTATGGTATATGTTGCAATTCATAGCCGCTTGGGTGCTGGCTGATCCGGCCGCGCATCTCTCACGAATAAACGATGGGCTCGGAATCGCACTCATTCTCTTTGCGCCCCTAGCCACCCTCCCTTCATTTGTGGTTGCTTTCCTTGCTGCAAACACACCGATAATAAGCTCCGGCTCCTTTTTTTACAGGCACTCTCGTCTGTTCTCTCTTCTGGTCATACTGGCCTTTATCATCACTACTCTCTCAACATTCCTGTATGAAGAATTTCAGGAACTGCACAATAACGCTTACACCACAAAATATCAATCCACGCTTGAACAGGTCGGCGGGAAATGATATAATGCCGCCCGCCAAATAACTATCTTCCAAACACGATGAATCTGAAAACAATTGTATATTCTGCGCTTTTTATCGCAACTGCCTCAACAACTTGCGCAATTACGCCCCGACATAGAAAAAAGCAGGTTCTTTAAATAACAACATTTTATGTAAGTTTGCTATGAAAGCTATATTTTATATATTTTTTATTATTAATGTCTTGTTCTGTATAGCCGGGGCGAGGTCTCATGGAATGGATAACTTATTTATGGCCACATGCGAGGGGGTGCTGGTAAGTTCTCTGACCATATACACCTATAAAAAATTTCTGAAAGAAAGGATGAAGACAAAATGAAAACGATGTTTCATTTTAAGTGGCAAGTGTTTGCTTACATTTTGTTTTTGGCAGTTGTATCGTGCCAAAGTCATACTAGTTATGGGTATTTTCCCGTTACTGCGAAGCAGGTAGCGAAAATGACTTCTGCTGAGGCAAAAGCATACCTGTATAATTCTTATGGTATAAAAGACAAGAGGTATGAACATTATTTGGCTAAAGCCTTTAAGTACAATAATCCGGTGGCAGATGTTTCTCTTTTGCTAAAAGCCGGAGCAGATCCTAATGCGATAATAAATAAGGCAAACGGAATAACATTAGCCCATAGGGCATGCCATGGTGCGTGGGGTAACCATCACCGGGGACTTTATGTCCTGCAAGTGCTTAAAGATTATGGCGCAGACTTCAACAAAACTTCCAATTTGGGGCATACCCCTTTGCATTATGCCGTCCAGAATCGCTATGAAGAAGCCTGTGAGTATCTACTGGAAACATGTAACGTAGATACCGAGATAAAAAACAATGCAGGCTTCACTCCCTTATTATGGGGCGCTTATGGAGTATGGAGTCATGGAGATGATGATGGTAGAATAAAGAATATCGAGAGAATACTCATCAATCACGGTGCCGACATCCATGCTACAGCTTACGATGGTAAGGTGAATATCTTGAACTTTTACATAGACAGAGGCGACGACGAATTTGTATCCTACTTAAGGCAGTTAGGTGTAAAACACCTTGATTTCAAAAAAAATTGGTAGTCTCATATTATCCACATAAATAATATAGTTAGTATAAATAACCGTTTAGTTATGACCATGATGCCCATTATCCGCAAAATCCTTGCCACCACAGCCCTGTGCCTTGCGGCGGTGGGGCTGAGCTCGTGCATGCGCACCGGGGAATCCATGCTGAGCCGCGCAAATTGGTACCAAGCCATTGTAACGACTGAGTATGAGCAGCATAACGATAACAAGGGGAAAGATGACGCGAGTATGGATTTCAAAGTACCCGTATATCAAGTGGGCAACAAATACTATGTGCAGGGGGAAAAGGCCGTGCTTCATTACAGAATCGGCAAGCTGCTTGTGTTTCCTGATGAATTGCTGAATGATCGTTATGTGTATGCGGCTCCGAATGGAGACAAAGCATATTATGAGGTTGAATTTCAAGAATCAACCAACGAAAAACTTTGGTTGTTTGCAGAGGATTTAAGTACCCCCCTACGCGATTTGCCGAAAGAAAATCAAAAGGCAATCGGGTGCTATGCGATGCGGGCCTATCGCAGTCTTCCGGGTTCCGTTGAATGTGGTGGTTATTTCAAAGATAAGGGCTATGCTGTCGCGCGGATACAGACGAAGCCCCGATTGTCTTGGCGTGCGTTGTATGCTTACCCGGCCGCCGCAGCACTGTTTATCTGTGTTGATGTACCAGCCTGCTGTATCATTACCCCTTGTTACCTGCTTTACGAATTTGCACAATAGCCCTATATCAAAAGGGGAAAGGGAGAGCATCTATATGGGGAAAAAACGCGCAACAAAATATCAATCCACGCTTGAACAGGTCGGCGGGAAATGATATAATGCCGCCCGCCAAATAACTATCTTTAAAACACGATGAATCTGAAAACAATTGTATATTCTGCACTTTTTATCGCAACTGCCTCAACAACTTGCGCAATTACGCCCCGCAACACCGTAACAGAAGAGCTGATTAAGCCGGATAACGCCGTTAATCGCCAACTGGCCGCAGCCCCCGGTTCCTTGGAGTCCCTGCCGGGATGGTACGATGGCAAATATTGGAGCATCCGGGCAGACAAAAAGCATGTCCCTGCGGAGTCTGTTGAAGAAATCTGGTATGCTTTAGCGGATTCTCCGATTCCGGGAAGCGGGCAAAAGAAAAAGGATTTCCTCAGGTACAGCCGCCCGGCAGACTGGACTACGGATGAGGCCGGTAATGTTCTGCTCATCTTCGTAGACCCGGTGGGCAATTGGAACAATGGCTATTATGTCATCTACCGCCGCAATGACCGCGATATGTTCGAATACTCGGGGGTGGTGCATGTCGGCTCTCACATAGGAGGCTGGAAGAATGAGATTGAATTTGTAAAAGAAGGCTTTATCCTCACTTTCAACAACATCAAAGGCCGGCCGCCTATCCGCCACTTGTTCCGATATGATAATCCGGAGGATTTCTGCATCCCCCGCAATGCTCAATAATGAACAATCCACGCTTGAACAGAGGGGCGGCGTTGGATATAATGCCCCGTAACAAATAAACGCTTGGTTACCCCATGCCCACCATCCGCAGAATCCTTGCCACCGCAACCCTGTATCTTGCCGCCGGGGCGTGCGTGAGCTGTACAAACTTTTGTGCTCGATTCATCGACATGGGGCAAATACACTCCGGCATTGAAATCTCAGAGCCGAAAGAGGTGTACAGCATCGGCAACCGGCACTATATCCGTGGCGAAAGCGCAGAGTTTGAGCATCGGAGCAATTGGATTTGGAAAGAATTGAAGAATTCCGGCGGTGAATATATCCGTATTCCCGGCTCAGAAAAAGGCAGCAGATACCATGAGCTGACGCTTGCCCCCTCTTATCAGGATAAACGCTACATACTGCACCCGGATTCTGAATGGCTCACCAGCTTACCGGGTAAGCCTGCCAAACTCATGATATCGTTTGACAAAAATCTGCCGAATGGCCTTTGTACCAAAGAAACCCGCACCACGGCTCATGCCTTATATGCCTACCCGCTTGCCGCGGCTGCCTTTGTTGCGGTGGATGTGCCGTCTGCCCTCCTTTGCTCGGCCGTGAACATACTGATGATTCCTCATATATTAATAAAATAAGATTACATCCCCCCCCTTTCACAACAAACATTTCCCTAACCTCATGGACCACGTTATTCGCAAGTTATGGTTGGTGCTCAGCGGTATATGGCTGGTGCTCAATGCACTGTTGCAACTGTTCATGTTCCCCTTTTTGTGGTACACGGGGCTTTGTACGCTCTTGATACCGTTTTCTCTGTGGATTCTCTCATCCCTGACCCATCATACCAAAACCTACGCTCTGCTGAATATACCGCTGTTGCTTTACACACTGGCTTGGTGGTTCACTACACCCCTATTGGGGGGCTGGTTTACCCTGCTTTGGCTGCCCTTCATCATCATGGGCAACAATCTTCGCAGCCGCCCGTTCACCGGCCCGGTACTGCGCCGTGTGCTGTATGCTATAGCCCTGCTGCCCTATATAGCCATGTTACCGATTCTTATTTTCTGCATACGAGCTTTCATCCAATATGGCTCCATTCCGTAAAATCCTAACCACAACCGCCCTGTGCCTTGCCGTGGGCGTGCTCTTAACACTTGGTTGGGCTGTTGTGCAGCTTTGCACGGCTCAAGTTCATATTCTTGGCCTGAATGGCAAAATATGCCCCTGTGAACTAGCCGATATACGCCCGGCAGATGACGGCAGCTATCATCTCTACATGCCCCAAGCTGTTGGGCAAGTGCTCTATATCGACCCGAATTCTCTCGGCGATGCCCACCTTACAGCAGAGGCCTATGTTCTACCCTGGTTCGGGCGCAGGCGTACTATGGTAAACAGTGACGGATACGCCACGGTGAAGCTTCACCCGTAAAGCCTTGCCTACTATTTTTTCCTATAGAAATTCACCTTACCCCCGCATGCATGAAGGGTGCTTGCAGCACACAACGGGCTCGCCCATGCGGGTTCGCATTAAACATTACTTGTCACGCCAAAAGCTGCCACCGGCAGCGGAAACATCAAACATTACTTGTCACGCCAAAGCTGCCACCGGCAGCGGCGGCGGAAACATTACATAAAATCTAATCTCAGCCAAAGTGCCCACCCGTGTCCCATAAAAAACAGTTTTTTGCACTTTCTTGTTGCGGATTCAGCACCGGGGGAGTATTATTATGGGTAGAAGGAGATAGGGAATGAAACTCTTAACAAAGAAAAACGCATCACTGGTTCTGCAAATGCTCACGGTAGCAGGTGTTCTTGTAGGTTTGGGCGCAGTTTTTTGCTTGCTGTGGGAGATGACAGATATCTACATGCTCAATGGTGTTTTGTATACCATGCAGCCGGAGGAACAAATACGGGTACTGCGAGAGGCATCTGATGAATTGAGAGATGATGGTATAGAGTATGGCATGGTGGCCGGCTTGGCTCTGGCGGTAGCTGCCATCTCCGGCGTGGCATCTTTTATCGTAACCTGCCTGGTTAAAACGGCTCCGCAACAGCCCGGCAAAGAGATTTAAGCATCATGTTCGGCATCCGCAACATCCTCACCACCACCGCCCTGTGCACCTTGAGTTTGTGCTCATGCATAACTCATATTGATACCGGCAGCATGCTAGACGATATAGGGCAACAATGCCCCGAGCATCAAATTCGGCTGGTTAAGGAGACCACCACCACCCCCCAACATTACACCAAAGAGCAACTACAGGTGTGGGAAAAAGACGGCCTCTTCTATGTGCAACTGCCGGTGGCTTATATTCCTGCCCGAGTCAAAAATAGGGATTATTTAGCAGGAATGAGCCTGTTTTGCAGCGGCAAAATCATCACCTACCCCCATCAAATTATGGGAGATGAAGCGGTAATGCCCTACCAACAAACAAAGGAGTATTTCTATGCCGTCTTAAGCAAAGCACAGCTAGACAAAGCAACAAGCCCCTATCGCAACTATGCCAACTCCTTCTATGATGAAACCTTTTCCGTGCTCCCGGCATCCGAGGTTGACTTAAGCCATGCCCAAAAATGGCACCCATCACCATCCCAAAATTCCAAGCTTACCAACAACGCCGTGCTCATGATAAAGCAATTACCAACCAGACGCACCACGGGCAACCAACTGCGCCGCCCTCTTGTTCTGCTGTTAGACATTGCCGACATCCCATTGTCCATTGCCGCAACCCCCATTGCCTGGCTTACGGATTTCATCCATGTTTGCGTCTTTGATTAAAAGGTCTCCCCCCCCTGCTCCATCCGGCATCACCCACAACGGGCTGGATTGCCTACCTCTTGCTGCGGGATGATTTCCCGGATGCCGAGGTAGTGCTGGTCAATTTCTTGCCGGATGAAGACAACGGTTCCTACAAATGGCACAAGCACGACTGGCAGTACGAGGCCGAATACTACCGGAAACACGAGGTGCCCATCAGGGTGCTTTTTTGATGTAGCAAAAAGCCGCTGCTTGGTTAGAAGCAACGGCTTTGTTTTCAATTCAATGAAAAAGAGGGGAGCTTCGGCAAGCCTACGCCCACCCAGGCTTTTACTTGCGGCCTGTCTGGGCGAATCAACGAGAAGCCCGACGGCGGCTTGTCACGCCATAGCTTTAGCGACGGCGGCGGCGTGCTGCCAAGCCTGCGAGAGCCAGCAGGGAAAGCGTGGCCGTGGTGGGCTCGGGGATAATCTGAGTCGTCAAACCGCTGACAAACTGAGCGTCATGGAGAATGATATTAGATGCATTGCCTCCATCATTACGTGCACCAAAGTTGAATACTTTAATCAACTTATTCGAACCATATTCATTTGCGCTTGTAATCGTTGTATAACCAGCGACCTCGCCATCCACGTACAAAGTCAGAGTACCCTTACCATTATTCTGCAGAGCAACGGTAATCGTGTCACCATAAGTGCCAGCTACTGTGGGTTGAGTATAAGTAATGCCACCGGAGGCCTTGTTCGTCTGGTCAACATGCTGAACGGATCCATCCCAATTCTCGAACCCATTCTTATCAAGATGGAAAGTGCTAGTAGCAGTGTAGTAGGACGGCTTCCATGCCCATGTATCCGATTCCCCTAAGCCAAAAATTGCAGGCCATGTGTTGGGTTGGTTAGGATTACCACTGGGCGGCTGCACACCCAACTGAACTACTGCTACGAGCGTAAATTCATCGGAATAGCTGAGGTTACCGGCACTTTGATTTAACTTTAATGGCTCGTTATTGAGTGTGATTGCACCGTTAGAAATATCATCAGTTCTCGTACTGTTATTGGCGAGAGTTGTAGTGATTCCATCAGCGGTGTTGATAACTACCCCTGTAGATGTAAAGTCCAAATCCCAAAGCACAGTTGTTTCTGCGGATGCAGCCCCTGCCAAAGCCATAAGAGCGATAATTGTCTTTTTCATGATTGTAAGAATTGATTTTATGAGTTTTGAGCGGCTCGTGCAGGGAT
>SUVJ01000090.1 GCA_015062045.1 Akkermansiaceae bacterium | reverse complement strand
TTCAACTTACCGCCGTTGCATACCCAAGCAGCCCATACATGCTCGGAGCTCATGCCATCCCCAATCATCAATATGACATTGCGGGGTTTTGCCGCAGCATCAACAGGCACGCATTGCACCGCCACCTCATGCTGTGGCATTTTTTCAACCGTTTGAACTTTACCCACCCCGGCGGCACATACGCACCCCGCCATCAAGAGAAATGCTACCATGCGTTTCATGGTGCCATTTTAACAAGCACATCCGCATAAAACAAGCAAAAAAGGCCGTCCCGAACGGGAGCGACCTTGAAAGGAATCAACGGGCCGACACTCTCTGTACAGAGTTCAGCCGAGGCAACAGCCTTATTTACCCTCGCTAACGGGAAGCTGCTTGGTGGGAGTCGTCACAGGAGCCTGTGCGGGGGGCGTCTGCGGCTGGTCCTGGTTGCAGCACTCACCGGTGGGCATGGGGCGCAGCGGGGGCATAGACTGAGACTGGCAGCAGCAGGAGCTGAAACCTACTGCGCAGGCCATTGCAAGTATGAGAGTGGTGGCTTTCATAAGAAAAATGTCGTATGAAGTTATCGCATGTAGTAAAGCAGATTCAAGCAAATATGTCAATACTTTATTTTCACCACCTGCGTTTTTTATTGATTATAGCCCGCAACAAAGGTGGCATTCTGCATTATTTTCTTGAAACACGCGCACGCGTATGGCATAATCGCGGGGGTCATGGCAAGAAAAAGAAAAAGGGGGAGCCGCTTGCATAAGCGAGACAAAAAAACAAACGGCAAACGTAAGTTCCTGATAATAGTGGCATGCTGTTTCGGCGTGCTGCTGGTGCTTATGCCCATCTGCTATTTTTGGTTGCTGGGCTGGCTGCAGGGGGATAGTTTCCGCAGCAAGCTGGAAGAAACGCTCAGCAACAAGCTCAAGGCAGATATTACCCTGCCTGCCCCGCTGCAGTTGGACGGCGACACCGTTAAACTGGCAAGCGTGGAGTGGAGCAGCAAAGATTTTTTAAAGAAGGCGGAAATCAAAGGCATCAACACCCGAATCAACCGCGGGGAATTGTGGGATAAATGCCTGCATGCCACGCAAATTACGGTGAAAGAAATCACCGCAGAAATGGACACCAAAAAGGAGCAACTGAAGAGCTACCCGGAAAAAGAGGGCGGATTTTTCAGCAATTTCACGCCCGACACCTATATAGCAGACCGCATTGAATGCGGCAACACCGGGGGCACCCTCACGCTGAGGCGCTCTGACCCCAAGAAAAAGCCCTACCGCTACTCTTTAAAAGGCAGCAGCATGACCGCCACCCCCATAGCAGGCAAGAAGAATGCTTGGCATGTAGGGCTGCGCAACGGCACGCTCATTACCTCTCACAGCTATTTGGCCAAGAGCAGCATTCGCCACGCCATGCTGGATTACGCTAATGACACCGTAACCCTCAGCGAGTGCCAATTAGCCCTCACCAAAGGCAACATGGAGGCCACGGGCTCCTTCAATGTCAAAAACAAGGATTGGAATCTGAGTATCGGCGTAGGTAATGCAGATGTAGAGCGTTTATTGAGCGAAAGCTGGCAGGAGATTCTTACCGGCGAGTTCTCCGGCAACCTCAAAATGAACGGCAAGCGTAGAGCCATTCACGCGGCGGACGGCCAATTTTCCCTGCGCAAGGGGCGTTTCCGAGCCCTCAGCTTTGTGATGCGCTACATCGGCAGCAGTGACCGTGCCGACATGGCACTGAGAATCCCCGGGCAACAAGCTGCCACGGATTATCTGGAGGATACGTTCAAGCTCATTGAAATCAGCATTGCGGATTGCGACATCCGATTCCCGCATACCAACAAGGCACGCAATATCAAGCAAGCCTGGCTGTTCGACAATATCAACATACGCACCAAAAATGATGAGGTGCGCGTGCAAGGGCATGTGATACTGGAGCAGGACGGCAAATTGCACGGTTCTATCAGCATCGGTATTAATGAAAAGAATATCGAGGAGTTTTTGTCCCTCACCACAGAGCCGTTCCGCAGCATTATCTCTGCCTTCATTCCGCGTTTATTCACGGCTAAAGGAGATGAAGGGTTCCGCTGGGTGAACATCAACTTAAGTGGCTCCGGCGATGACCCGCGGCAGGATTTCAGCGCCCGCGTGCGAGAAATTACCAATGTGCTGAATCCCGGGGCATTGTTGGACTCTGCCACCGGCGCCGTGAGCGAGGGGCTCAACATGCTGCAAGGCTCCGGGGAAGATGCAGACCCTGCCCCCCAAACCCCGGAGGCAGAAACGGATAAAGCACCGGCCCCCAGAGGCTCCAAAAGTTTAATAGAAACCGCAACAGACTCCGCCGGAGACGTACTGGAAACCGGCATCAAAGCCATCCCTTTTTTCTGATTTTGACATGAACACCGCATACCCCTCTCAATACATAGACTGCATTTGCACCATACAAGAGCGTTTTGCCCCCACGGCATACCACGCCGTAATGCCCAACGGCAAGCCCACGGTGGCTTTCATTCAGAAAAAAGAGGAGCACCTGTTAAGCATCATTAAGCCCGGCGACAAAGTTTTATGCACCGTATGCCCGGCAGATTTTGAGAGGGCACGCATCCGCAGCGTGGCAGGAGTTTAATTTTTGCTTGTTTTAGCAGCACAAAAAAGGTAAAATGCCCCGGACATGACGCGCAGCAGAACCATCATTAAACTTTTCTTGCCGATTATTGATTTACTTACGGCACTTACATGCGCCTACTATGCCCCGGCTGTAGCCAACGCCATTGCCCCATTATTCGGGTGGCAAGCGGAGCCGAATTTTAACGCCTTTACCGCGAGTCCGTTTTTAGCAGGCGCCGCAGTAGCAGCTGTGCCGATACTGCTGCGGATGGTAGGTTTTTACCACCGTGGCAACCTGCAACGCGTTACCACGGCATTGCGTCAATTATTTACCTTCACGGTATACTACCTCTGCATGTTGGGTATATATCAATTGGTATTCAACAATGAGATCTCCATCTTCATGAACCACATCATTCTGGTGTGCCTCATCCTGATACCGATTGTGATTTTCCTGCGATATTTTATCCTGAAATTGCTACAGATGAACACCTCTACCGGGCGCAAACACCTGCGTAGAGTGATGCTGGCCGGCACCCCCGAAACCATTAAAATGAACTGGGCTGCCATGCCGGACTTCTGGAAACGCAGCCTTTGTGTTGTAGCGAAAATCACCCCGCAAACGCCTCAACAAGAAGTGCAGAAACTCATTGAAGAGAACCATGTGGACCGCCTCATCCTCTTTGGGGGTATGGCTGCCTACCATGATAATGAGGACACCATCAACCGTTGCGAGCTACAGGGCATTGACATCTACGTGCACCTCAAAGACAGCCACCCCATCAACATGCGGGCAGATGTGAGCGACATAGGCGACAACCGCGTGCTCATCCTCACCTCCACCCCCGTGTACTCCTGGGCTCGACTCTTCAAAAGCGTGTTCGACCGCATAATGGCTGCCGTGGCAATCATTTTGAGCTCTCCCTTGTGGCTGATTGCCGCCATAGGCATCAAGCTCAGCGACCCCAAAGGCCCCATTTTCTTCAAACAGCAGCGCTCCGGGCTATATGGCAAACCTTTCGCCATGTGGAAGTTCCGCTCCATGTATGCAGATGCCGAGGCGCGCTTGGCAGAGGTGAAGGAAAAGTACGGCAATGAGATGGATGGCCCCATCTTCAAACTCACGAACGACCCACGCATCTTCAAGTTCGGGCATTTCATCCGCAAGTTCTCGATTGACGAGCTGCCCCAGCTCATCAATATTCTGCTGGGGGATATGAGCATTGTAGGCCCCCGCCCGTTGCCGGTGTACGAGACCAAGGAGTTCCCCGAGTATTCTCAACGCCGCCGTCTGAGTGTGAAACCGGGCCTTACCTGCTACTGGCAGGTAGAGGGGCGCAGCAACACGGAGAGCTTTGACTTCATGGTCAACAAGGATCTCAAATACATTGATAACTGGAGTTTGTGGGTAGACTTCAAATTGATACTACTCACGATTCCGGCAGTACTCTTCGGCAAAGGAGCCAAGTAAACACACGCCATGTTTCACATTGTTCTATTTCACCCGGAGATTCCGCACAACACCGGCGCAGCCGGGCGTTTAGCGGTGGCAACAAACTCACGGCTGCACCTGATAAAGCCGCTGGGTTTCTCGCTGGATGAAAAGCATGTGCGCCGCACCGGGCTGGACTACTGGCCCCATGTAGACCTGCACCTGTGGGACAGTTTGGATGCGCTGGAGGCCGCCGCCGCACCGGGAGCAAGATTTTGGTATTTGTCCACCAAAGCCACCCACTCCATTTGGGAGCCTACCCTGCCCCTGCAAGACGGCGATTACCTGGTATTCGGGCCGGAGTCCAAAGGGTTGCCCGAGCGATGGATAGACGCCCACCCCGACACCGCCCTGCGTATCCCCATGCCCGGTGAACACGCTCGCTCGCTGAATCTCTCTACCTCTGTAGCCATCATGCTCTACGAAGGGTTAAGACGCACTTTAAGCCCCGGTCAGTTATGAAAAACATTGTATACTTTGATTTGGAAACCCGCCGCTCTGCCGCACAAGTGGGTGGCTGGCATGAGGCTTCTAAAATGGGAATGTCTGTGGGGGTTACCTACTCCACCAAAGATAACGCCTACCATATTTATACGGAGGACCAAGTTGAGCAGCTCATTGAAGAATTGCGCATGGCAGATATGGTGGTGGGGTACAACCACATCGGCTTCGATTATCAGGTGCTGCAAGCCTTTACTTTCTGGACTCTTGCCGATGTTACCAACAACCTGGATATCTGCACAGACCTCACCTCCCGCATCGGCCACCGCCTCAAGCTGGATTCCGTGGCCTCCGTTACCCTCGGCAACTCCAAAACGGCAGAAGGCACGGATGCCCTCAAATGGTGGGCGGAGTACGAAAAAGACGGCGACCCGCAAAAGATGCTCGACATCGCCCGCTACTGCTGTTTCGACGTAAAAGTCACCATGGAGGTCTACAAGTTCGGCGCAGAAAACGGGTACGTGAACTACGTTGACAAAAAAGGCAACACCATACGTGTGGATGTGGATTGGAAGCTTGATTGGTAACGCTTAACCTGAAAGCATGAACAAACAAGCTCTATTAGCAGCGCTATTGATGCTGTGTGCCTGCGTATCTCAAAACGGCATACCCGAGAACTACCCGATGACAGCCTCCGACGTGCCGACTCAAGCGGGAGATGTTGTTACGGAGCTGAGTGCACGGTCTTATATGGACAAAGATGGTACTGTTGTATTACACTACCCCAAAATTAACCACACCGCAGCATTGCAGGCCTTCAAAAGGCATATTGCGGCGGGGCTGTCCGTTAACACAACGGACTCCTTCGGTCTACCCGCTGTTGCCCATGCCGCTGCTGTGGGAGATGTACCATTCTTAACCGAGCTTATCGCCCGCGGGGCAGAGCTCAATTACGCCGCAGCCCTCAAACGACCGGAACCCGGCAACAGCTGCATTTTCGGCGGGGATGACCTCAGCCCCACCGCTCTTGCTGCACAAAACGGGCACGCCGCCGCACTGGCGCTGCTGCTACGCCACGGTGCCCACCCATACGGGGTGGAAACGGCCATCAGCCATAACCACTTGGACTGCCTCAAACTCCTGCACGCCGCAGGCGGTAACTTGCACGAGGGAGAACACACTCTTGATAACGAGTTCTACCCCAACACTTGCAATGCCCGCTCCTTTGCCGTGCTGGAATACCTGCTCAACAACGGTGTCAGCCGTAATATCCCCCTCCGCAGCCTTTCCAATCTTACCACCGACCGCGAATCCGCTAAACCTTATATCGACATGTACCTGCGCGCCGGTATCTGGTCCCAAGCTCAGGCGGAGCAGTTCCTCAACACCTATTACCCGCTCACCACGGGCGCCCCTACCCCGCCCCATCAGTAACGTTTCACCTCGAATTTTTCCTTTTTCCGGCCATTTTACAACTTCGCATAATTATTTTTGAACACTTCGCATAACACGCGTGTCTTATCTGCATAATGAACAATAACCTTACCACAAAACTAATGGAAGCGCTGCAAGCGGCACAAAAGAAAGCCCAAAGCGGGGGGAGGGCGCAAATCTACCCTGCGGAGCTGCTGCTGGCGCTTGTAGAGCAGCAAGGGGGCGTGCTGGCCTCCGTACTCAACAAGGCCGGGGTAGACCCGGCACGGTTGAGCACGGCATTGCAAAGCGAGCTGGCAAAGAAGCCCCGCCAAACAGGAGCCGTAGCCCAAAGCCCCGGCATAGGGCCGGAGCTGGATGCCTGCCTAACCGAAGCCGAGAAGCAGCGTACCCGCATGAAAGACGACTACCTGAGCGTGGAGCACGTGGTGCTGGGCATGCTTGAGGCAAATGCAGAGCTGCGCCGCACCATGGAGTCTTGCGGGCTCACACAGGCCAAATACCTGCAAGCCCTCAAAGAGGTGCGCGGCAACCAGCGCGTGACGGACCAAGACCCCGAGGGCAAGTTTGAAACGCTGGAGAAATACGGCACAGATCTCACCGCCCGTGCCCGACAAGGCAAGATAGACCCCGTCATCGGCAGAGACGGCGAGATTCGCCGCGTACTGCAAATTCTGTCCCGCCGCACCAAGAATAACCCCGTGCTCATCGGCGAACCCGGTGTGGGTAAAACCGCCATTGCGGAGGGGCTTGCCCGCCGTATTGTGGATGGCGACGTGCCCGAAAGCATGAAAGGCAAACGCCTGGTAAGCCTCAACATCGGCTCCATGCTGGCAGGTGCCAAATACCGTGGCGAGTTCGAGGAACGCCTCAAAGCCTTCATTAAAGAGGTTACCTCCTCCAACGGTGAAATCATTCTCTTTATTGATGAGCTGCACACCTTGGTGGGTGCCGGCGCAGGCGGAGAAGGCAGCATGGATGCCGCCAACCTGCTCAAGCCCGCACTTGCACGCGGTGAGCTGCGCACCATCGGCGCCACCACGCTTGATGAATACCGCAAATACATCGAGAAAGATGCCGCGTTGGAGCGCAGATTCCAGCCCGTTTACGTGGCTGAGCCGAGCGTGGAGGACACCATCGCCATTCTGCGTGGCCTCAAAGAGCGCTACGAGGTACACCACGGCGTGCATATTACCGACGGCGCATTAGTAGCCGCCGCAACCCTGAGCAACCGCTATATTACGGACCGCTTTTTGCCCGATAAAGCCGTTGACTTGGTAGATGAAGCTGCCGCACGCCTCAAGATTGAGCTGGACAGCATGCCCGCAGAAATTGATGAGCTCAACCGCGCCGCCATGCAGCTGGAGATGGAGCGCCAAGCCCTCGCTAAAGAAAAGGATAACGACTCCAGGCAGAGGCTCGAAAAAATCACCCACGAGCTGGCAGACACTAAAGAAAAGGTTGATGCCATGAAAGCGCAGTGGAAGAGCGAGCAAGAGGTCGTCACCCGCGCCCGGGACGCGCAGCAGAAAATCGACTCCCTGCGCACCGAGGCAGAGCAAGCCCAACGCCGTGGCGACTTGGGGCGTGCCTCAGAGATTCTCTACGGCGAAATCCCCGCCGCAGAAAACGCCGCCAAAGAAGCCCGCGCTGCCCTCACCCGCCTGCAAAGCAGTGGGGATGGCCTGCTCAAAGAGGAGGTTACAGAGGCAGACATCGCCAAAGTCGTCTCCACGTGGACCGGTATCCCCGCCGCGCGTCTGGCAGAGGGAGAGCGCGAAAAGCTCCTGCACATGGAGGAGCGTATCGGTGCCCGCCTCATCGGCCAAAAAGATGCCGTCAAGGCCGTGGCAGATGCCGTGCGCCGCTCTCGCGCAGGCTTGCAAGATGAAAACCGCCCGCTGGGTTCCTTCATCTTCCTGGGGCCCACCGGTGTGGGTAAAACGGAGCTGGCCAAAGCCCTGGCAGAGTTCTTGTTTGATGACGAATCCGCCATGGTGCGCATCGACATGTCTGAGTACATGGAGAAACACAGTGTCTCTCGCCTCATCGGTGCACCCCCGGGATACGTGGGGTATGATGAAGGCGGGCAGCTTACGGAAGCCGTGCGCCGCCGCCCCTACAGCGTGGTGCTCTTTGATGAAATTGAGAAAGCCCACCCGGATGTCTTCAACGTGCTGCTGCAAGTGTTGGACGACGGGCGAATCACCGATGGTCAAGGCCGCACGGTAGACTTTACCAACACCGTGCTCATCATGACCAGCAACATCGGCTCCCAATTCATCCTCAATGAGCAAGATGCCGCCGCCCGAAATGAAAAAGCGTTGAATGCCCTGCGCGGTCACTTCCGCCCCGAGTTCCTCAACCGTGTGGACGACATCATCATCTTCGACCGCCTGCAGGCAGATGACCTCAAGCACATCATCCGCATTCAACTGCAACGTGTCAGCAAGCGTTTGGCCGCCCGCGGACTCAAAATGGAGCTCAGCGATGCCGCCGCAGAGCTGGTGGCCACCCACGGCTACGACCCCGTATACGGTGCCCGCCCCCTCAAACGCGCCATCCAGCATGACCTGCTCGACCCCCTCAGCATGGCAATACTCGCCGGGAAATACCCGGAGGGCTCCACCATCCGCATCGATGCAGCAAACGGCAACATCATATTCAATTAACCCATCCGCCCAGGGCAAACGCATTAGACAATGAACCCGGTAAGTCCATTATTTACAATGTACAATTTACCATTTGGGAATCTCTAAAAACTCTGGTACCCTCACAAATTGGTAGTTGTGGGGGAGGGTCCGTGAGCGTTAGCGAGCCGACTTTTTGAGCCCCGGTGAGGGGCGCCATAGAATAGCCCGGGCGTGGAGCCGCGCCAGCGGCGGAACCCCGGGAAATATGCAAAAATATATGCGAACCCCGTGAGG
>SUVJ01000089.1 GCA_015062045.1 Akkermansiaceae bacterium | reverse complement strand
TGGCGGAAACTGCGGGAGAGGCGGAACTGCTCGTTATAGAAGAACTGCTCCGTTTGCTCAAGCTCTGAGCCGAAGCCCTCCTTGCGCTCAATCAGTAACCAGCCGCCCTCGGTATACTGCATGGTGGTGCAGGAGCAGGAGGCGGGGAGCTCATCCGCCACGCGTTGTACGGATTCGATACGCTGCATGATGCCGTTGGTGGGGTAGGATGTGGTAAAGGTGCGCACAATCGCCTCTGCCCCTTCACCCTTGGTGATGGTGACCGTGTTACCATTCTGTACGCGGGTAGTCATGTGCTCTTCAAGATTTTGCTGCTGATGCCTAACAGTAGTAGTTTGCACTTCATCAACTATAGCGATTTTATAAATGTCAGTCTTATAAGGCAAACCACTAGTAATGAAAGAACCATCATCATTTACAGTAATATTAGTTGGGAGGAAATATTCCATAAGAATACTTCCGTCCGTCTGTTCGCTCGTGACCAGCGCACCCTCCGAAACAGATACAACTGACTTGAGCAGACCGTTTTCAATAACCTCCGTAATCTGCGTATCGCGCACAGCTTTTTCATGCACCCTACCCTCGGATGTTTTTGTGGCAATGACGTTGCCACTATCGGCATCGAACACTAGGCTCAGCCCCGTGGCATCCGTCAGCATCATGCGGGCGGGCTCACCCGTGGTGCAGGCAGAGCCATCAGCATTCTGCAACTGCACGCGGAAATCGCGCTTGCGCGTTTCACCCTGCGGGCGGGCTAGGGAGGCGTCCGTTTCATCTACCACAAAGCTGAGAGGCATTCCTTTGGTGGGCGTAATAGTGATGGCAGCGGCATTGCGGGTGCAAGTCCAGCCCCACGGGCCATCATACTTGAGGGCAGTTTTACCCTCTGCCGTGAGCACGGGAAACACCTGAGCACGGCAAATGTCATCATTACAGGAAAGAATATGTGCAGACGGGTGATAGTCAGCATCGCCATCGAAATATTTCTCGCAATTAAGCATACCAACAATAGAAGCATCCGGTATATAACGAACGGGAGAAAAAGAGCTGAGCGAATGAATCGCATAGCGAAAGAGCGCACGGTTGTCATTAATGTAATTCATGCTTTTATTAGATAAGCGCGCACTGATGTAGTAGGTGCCAGCCGGGAGCGTGAATAATCGAACCTTGTCGGCATTCATTTCCGGTAGCCAAAGCAATATGTTGTCAATATGCTTCCACTCATCACCCTGCAAACGTTTGTGAAAATGCAAGGTGTCTGCGTAAGGACTGTCTATCTCAATCTGCATAGCATCGTTTTTTTCTGTTAAAGATGACCCTTCGAGCGGTTCTCGGGTTATGAGTAAATCACCCTCATCATCAGCCTGAAAATAAACCATAATAGTTGAGTCTTGCTCTAATACACATTCGACATTGAACGCCAGCACCTTGTTAGGGAAATAATAACTGGGGCATGCATCCATCAGAGTTTGAGCAATAAGTTGGGTGCAACCAACCGTAACGATAGGAGTAATCGCATTAGATTTATTTTGTATGCTTAATGTATTCATTGTGCTTGTATTTCGGTTTGTGTTTTGGGGTGCGGCAGAAGGAGTATCCTCAGCAGGGTTAAGGTTAATAATCGGGGTTGCGTCCGCTGCGTTGGCGGAATTGGTATTGTTCTTGTTGTTTTTCATCTTATTTTTTTTGATTAATGTTAAGTTCTTCGCCACCAAAAGCGAAAAACTTCCTCCGAAATAAGTCAAGTTGATGAAATTTTCAAGAAGTTTTGACCTTCCGCAGGCACTTTTCATGGATGGGGAATCTCTAAAAATCGGGTATGGTTATTTTCTTATTATGAGTTTTAGCGAGGCGAATAAATAGAAATGTGCGAGCATTAGCCTGATATAATCTCATCCTAAAATCTCCTTTTTGCTGTACAAGGCATGGATGCAAGTGTACAATGTTATGCATGGAACAAGTATATGCCCGGAGCCTCGCTATTTTCATGATATGCAGCAGCGCGTTGATGGCGCAAGAGCCTGTAGAGCCGAGATTGCAGGCGGAGCAGCAGGATGTTAATGCGCCGCTTGCCAATGGTGAAACACCATTAACCCAAGCGGTTATCAAAAATGATACGGAAGCTGTAAAAAAACTGCTTGCCACAGCCGGTATAGAGGTAAACCGCGCTAACAGCGTTGGTGGCACACCGTTGGCATTAGCCGTTACCCTGGGGCATACAGAGTGCGTTAAACTGTTAATGGCAGCTCCCGGTGTGGAACTCAATAAGCCCTTGCCCAATGGGGATACCGCGTTGCATGTGGCTATCAATTTCGGGCATACGGAGCTTCTTCAATTGCTGGCCACCACCCCGGGTATAGACTTAAATTGTGCTAACAACAACAAGGTAACACCGCTGTTGATACTCAGCAATTATGACAGGCCGGAGGATTTGCGTATTCTGCTGGCAGCCGGGGCAGATGCCAATCAAGTCACGGCTCGTGGAGATACGGCCTTGTTCAGTGCAGCCTATTTCGGGTTAACGGATAATGTTAAATTGTTGTTGGAGTACGGGGCAAAACTACCCGAGGGTGATAGGGTGGATTTAAACCCGTTGTCGGGTGCTATTCAAAACGACCATATTGAAGCAGTGCGTGTTTTGCTGGAGGCAGGGGCAAACCCCAATCTTTATACGGAGAACGGCACAAGCTTGCTTACCTTATCCATTTGCAAGGATAAGCCTTATGAGATATTGGAGCTGCTTATCAAACACGGGGCGGATGTCAATTATGAAGATAAAGAAGACGGCATGCCCCCCTTGGTGTATGCAGCTAAAATGGGCAATTTAAAGGTGGTGCGTGCCCTGTTGGAATCCGGCGCAAAGGCAGACATTTTTAAGGATGGCAGCACATTTCTCATTTCCTCCGTGCGTGCAGAGAATGCTAATGAGCTCTGTTCTCTGCTCATTCGGCACGGGGCAAATGTCAATTATCAAGATAAAGAGCAGGGCAGCACGGCATTATTATATGCTGTGTTGAGCAACAATACCGAGCTGTTGCCGGTGCTTATATCGGCAGGGGCCAATGTGAACTTACCCAATAAATTCGATGAAACGCCTTTGTTCTCTGCCGCCTACCATGGCCATACAGATTGCCTTAAATTACTGTTGGCCGCCGGGGCAGATGTTAATTCCGCTAATGAGTTTAAAGGTATAACAGCCACTATGGCAGCTGCTAATAAAGGGCATGTTGAGTGCTTAAAAGAGCTCATTGCCGCCGGGGGTGATATTAATGCTCGTTGTAAAGAGGGTAGCAACGCCCTCATGTATTCCATTATGGGGAATCATAGAGATTGTTTTGAATTGCTGCTCAATACACCCGGTATCAAAACAGATGCGCATAAGGACCCTAAAAAAACAGTGCTCATGTGTGCCGCAAGCGAAGATAACCCCTTTTATTTAAAGAGGCTACTGCAAATTCCCGGCATCAACCTCGGCTCTTCACCGTATGCCGTGCATACAGCTGTTGGCAACAATTTGCCGGAGAATGTGCGCCTTTTGCTGGCTGCCGGTATGAACCCGGATGTCAAAGAATCACAAACTGCCACGCCATTGCATTATGCCGCACTTGGCGGCTTTGCAGAGTGTATGCGCGCCTTGTTAGAGGGCGGGGCCAACCCCAATGTGTGCACCGCCATCATGGAAACACCGCTTTATATTGCTGCGGGTAAAGGCTATGCAGACTGTGTGAAGTTGTTGATGAATGCACCGGGAATCTTGCCCGAAATCGCCACAACGGATGGCAACACAGTGCTGCACGCAGCTGTTATGGATAACCATGCAGAGTGCCTGCGCCTGCTCTTGGAATACCCCGGGCTCAACCTCAATGCCCGCAATAATGATGGTTATACCGCTTTGGATATTGCAGAAAACAATAAGCTTACGGAATGCGCCTTGTTGCTTATGGAGGCCGGAACCGCCCCCTCCGACAACCGCGCATTGCTGCGGGCCGCAGGCGAGGCAAATGCAGAGGAGCTGCGCCGCCTGCTGGCTCTGCCGGGCATAGATGTCAATGCTGTGAATGAAGATGGCTATACCCCGCTTTTACTGGCACTGGAGCAGCAATCCACAGATTGCATACGCTTGCTTTTGGCAGCCCCGGGTATTGATGTCAATTACGAGGGGACCAATCTTGTACCCCCTTTAGTGTGTGCAGCTGCAAACGGTAATGCAGAACACGTAAAAATGTTGTTAGAAGCCGGTGCAAATCCTAATTCAGTCGAGCGATTGGCAAATCAACAATCTGCACTTTTATTTGCAGCAGGTGAGGGGTATACGGAATGTGTACGCCTCCTATTAAACGCCCCCGGCATAGATGTTAACCTTGCTAATGCTCATGGTATAACTCCCTTGAACATTGCTGTTATCAAAAATAACACGCAGATTGTGCGCATGCTGTTAGCTGTGCCCGGTATAGATTTGGAGAAAGGGCCGGTGGGTATGAGCTCTCTGCAAATTGCGGAAGAAGAGAATCTTACAGAAATAGCAGAGCTTTTAATAGCCGCCGGGGCTGTGCCGAATCCCACAGCATTGTGGGAGGCCGCCGCCACCGGCAAGGCAGAGGAGCTGCGCCGCCTGTTGGCTCATCCACGTGTCAAGATCAATGCCGCAGATTCCGGCGGCAACACTGCCCTGCTGCTGGCTGCCAATGCCGGCCATACGGAGTGTGTGCGCCTGTTACTGGCCGCCCCGGGTACGGATGCCAACCATACCAACACCAACGGCGAAACCGCCTTAATGAATGCCGCCTACCGCAACCACCCCGCCTGTGTGGAGCTATTGGCTGCTCACCATGGCATTAACCCCAATACTACCAACAAATACGGCATGACACCCCTGTTAGCCGCCACCATGCGCGGCAACACAGACTGCGTGCGCCATCTGCTCACCATACCTGGTATAGATGCTAATGCCCCCAATACCAAGGGTGAATCCCCCCTCAACATCGCCACCCAAAAAGGCTACGCCGACCTTGCAGACCTCCTCCGCACCGCCGGCGCCAAGGGAGAGTAAAAAAAACATATGGGGAAGCTCAATTCAATTTCACGCAAGGTAGAGGGAATCAGGTTCGGTAGGGCAAACGCATTGGGCAGATAACTAGTATAACGTTCGGTAATTAGTCAGACCTACAAATTGAGGACCTCTAAAAACTCGGTTTAATCCATTTATTTTGAATTTTGCGAGCGTAAGCGAGCCAAACTATTGAGCCCCGGTGAGGGGCGCCATAAAATAGCCCGGGTGTGGAGCCGCGCCAGCGGCGGAACCCCGGGAAATATGCAAAAATAAATACGAACCCCGCAGGGGTGGCATAATGTTGTGCATTGAATTGAGGGGTTATATGTATTTTGCCCCATATTTAAGCCACGCATTATGTCACCCCTCAATCGGGGTTCCTGTTTGTTTGTTCCGGTTCCCCGGGGTTCCGCCGCTGACGCGGCTCCACCACCGGGCTACCATATATCGCCCCTCACCGGGGCTCTGATTTCGGCGGGCATTCGCCCGCGGGGTATCTTCACAAATTACCATTTGGCGAATTTTTAGAGGTCCCCAAATGGTAAATTGTCAATCTGAAGAAAGTGTCATACTCCTAATGAGTTTGCCCTGTGTTGCCTCCTCTTTATTTACCCAAGCAGAAGGTTGCGAATACGCGGGTGAGGATGTCCTCCGTATCTATGCGGCCGGAGATGGAGCCGAGGGCATCCAGTGCGGCGCGTAGGTCAATGTCCATAAGCTCGGGGGAGACGCCGCTGAGCAGCCCGGTGCGGGCGGCGGCCAGGTAGTCTAACGCTTGTTGCAGGGCATAGCGGTGGCGGGTGTTGATGGCGGCCAGGGTATCGAGTTCTCCGTTGCTGTGCAGGAAGCGCTCGGTAATGGTATCTGCCAGCTCTTGGTGGCCGTGGCCTGTGTGGCAAGAGATACGCAGGGCTTGCACCCCCTGCCAGGCGGGGTGCTCGGGCAGGTCGCACTTGTTGAGCAATAGGATGTGTTGGGCGGTGCTCTCCGGCAGTTCTGTGTGTGTGGGAGGCAGGGTTGCATCTGCTACCTCCAGCACCAGGTCTGCTTCTGCACCGGCGCGGCGGCTGCGCTCCATGCCGGCGCGTTCTATGGCATCCGCACTGTCATGCAGGCCTGCGGTGTCGATGAGGCGCAGGCGTAAGCCGCCCAGGGATACGCTCTCTTCAATGGTGTCTCGCGTGGTGCCGGCGGTGTCGCTCACAATGGCGCGCTCATAGCCCAGTAACATGTTCAACAAACTTGACTTGCCTACGTTGGGTGCACCAATGATAGCCGTGCGCACGCCTTCTCTGAGCAGGCGGCCTTCATCTGCCGTGGCCAGCAGGGCGCGCAGCTCTGCACACACGGCATCCACGGCGTCCACCAGCTCTTGCGTGGTGTCGGGCGCAATGTCTTCCTCCGGAAAATCAATGTAGGCCTCCACATGCGCCGCTACGGAGATGAGCTTGTCCACCGCAGCCTCTACTTTACGGAAAATGGCCCCATGCAGTTGGTTTTGTGCGGCACGCAGGGCGAGGTCGCTGCCGGCGTTGATAACATCCATCACTGCCTCGGCACGGGTGAGGTCCATGCGGCCGTTTTCAAAGGCGCGGCGGGTGAACTCCCCGGGCTCTGCCGGGCGTGCACCACATTGCAGCAGTCGCTCCAACACGCGGCGGGTTACTACCTGCCCCCGTGGCAAGAGAACTCCACTACATCTTCCCCCGTATAGCTGGCGGGGCCTGCAAAGTATGTTACCACCACCTCATCTATCACCTGTCCGCGGGCATCTCGCACGTGTGCCAGCGTGGCGCGCCGTGCCTGTGTTACCTTGCCGGTGCAGGCTTGCAGCACGGCTGTGGCTTGCGGGCCACTCATGCGTACAACGGATATGGCCCCGCTGCCCGGCGGGGTGGCTATGGCGGCTATGGTATCTGTGCTTTGCATGTCCGGGGTCATCCTCTCATATTATCCCCGAATTTTCAATCTATTTCTGTGTTTATGAGTAGGTTTTATAGCAAAATATAAGGTAATATAGTCAAAATCGCTTATATTGCCTTATATTTTGCTATAATTCGGGTGGGTGTATGCAATGCGCATTGGTGGCTTGATACAGGACAGCATGTTTTATCCGCTCGAAGCGGTCTGAATCAGGTGAATCTATCCCCCTCCGAAAAACGGTAAAACAGCGGAAAAACGTTAATTTTATAATTGGGCATAGCTTTCTTTTTTAGTTGTTTAGATAAGTTATTCACATTTTTTTATAAAAAATGGCAGCATTATAAGTATTTGATAATAAGTATCTTCAATAATATAAACACTTAAGAAACGGTAATAAATTTGAATCACATACTCATTTTAGGCTTGCAAAGGCATAAAGGATGGTGTAGAATGTGCCTGCGCCCTTTTCCTACTCTTGGATTACGGGACACCTTCAAACAATCAAAACTAGTCAAGATCAATATGAAGACCATCGCTATTCTCGCCCTTACGGCCGCCGCCCTCGTTTCCTGCCAGCAGCAGCAGCAGCAACAGCAGCCGGTTGTTGACAACACCGTTCCTGCTACTGTTGAGACCAGCAAGAAGTAAGTGGCAGTCGGTAAGCCATGAGCTTACCCGAAAGATCACACAAGCACGCCTGAGTTAAACTTGGGCGTGTTTTTTTTGAACCGGTGCGTAAAAAATTTGTTACACACACATTTTTATCTTGCTAAGCGGGGGAAAATCATTATACTGGGGGATGTTCGCAACCTACAATTGGTTGAAGAACGCTTCAAACCATCAAACACTAGTTAAGATTCAATATGAAGACCATCGCTATTCTTGCCCTTACGGCCGCCGCTCTCGTTTCCTGCCAGCAGCAGCAACAGCAGCAGCAGCCCGTAGAGACCACCACCACTGTTGCTCCCACCAAGTAAGTAACACCGTGGTAAGCCAAGGGCTTACTTAAAGTCTCAAAAAATGCGCCGAAGTCTGACTTCGGCGTGTTTTTGTTTGACCGCATTCGTGCGCTTTGCTAGAATCTGCCCATGGCTTATCTGAAAATCATCAACGCATGCGTGCATTACCCCGTACGTAATACTTGGGGAACCACGGGCGAGTTTGTGCGTGCGGTGGATGATGTGAGCCTGAGCCTGGAGAAGGGGAGTATACTGGGCTTAGTGGGGGAGTCCGGTTGCGGTAAATCTACGCTCTCCCGTGCCATTATGCAATTACAGCCCCTTACTGCCGGTAGCATTATTCTCAACGGCGTCAATTTAAGCACCTTACCACCAAGGGAGATTCGCCGCCGCCGCACGGATTTTCAGATGGTGTTTCAGGATCCCTATGCCTCCCTCAACCCGCGCATGAGCATTTTTTCCACCTTGGCAGAGGCTTTGGAGCAGCGCGAAAAGCTCAAGAAAGCAGCGCGGGAGGATGCCGTGGCAGAGCTGATGCAGCGAGTGGGGTTGAGCCCCGAGCACATGTATAAGTACCCACATGAGTTCAGCGGCGGGCAACGCCAGCGCATTGCCATTGCCCGTGCCATAGCCCCCAAACCGGCTCTGTTATTGGCGGATGAACCTGTCTCTGCGTTGGATGTTTCCATTCAAAGCCAGATTCTCAACTTGCTGACAGATTTAACAAAAGAGTTGGGTATCAGCATGTTATTTATCTCTCACGACCTTTCAGTGGTACACTACATAGCGGATAACATTGCCGTGATGCAACGCGGCAAAATTGTGGAATATGGCACGGCAGATGCCGTATTTAACCACCCGCAGCATCAGTATACGCAAACCTTGCTTGCTGCGATACCGTAAAAAAAGACGAATTACGAAATGGGCATCTCTAAAAACTCGATAAATGGTAATTTGTAGGGGATACCCTGCGGGCGAATGCCCGCCGAAATCAGAGCCCCGGCGAGGGGCGATATATGGTAGCCCGGCGGTGTAGCCGCGTCAGC
>SUVJ01000088.1 GCA_015062045.1 Akkermansiaceae bacterium | reverse complement strand
AGTCACAGACCGCATCCGAAACACACCGGAATTTCACGGCAAAGAACTATTACGAATCTACTACTACGATGCCCCTCCACTGCAAACCAAAATCATCAACCCCATCAGCAAAGCGCAAATAGACCTTGGCAACTCAGACCTAGCAAAACGCGCCCAGCGACTCCACACCAGCCTCTCGCAAGCCCCGGACTTTGCCCTGAGACTCGGAGAACTCAAACAAAACACATGGGCAGTAAAACCCATAGTATGGCCTAAATCCAACGCAGCCTCACAAACATCCATCACCCTAAACGCAAACGACATCAAACCTGACATCAAACAAAAAGGCGTAGACCTCCGCATCGGTATGGACATAGCCTGCATGGCAATCCGCCAAAACGTCCACACCATCGTCCTCATAACCGGAGACTCAGACATGGTACCCGCTCTCAAACTAGCGCGGCGAGAAGGACTTAGAGTTTACTGCGTACAAATGGACACCCAACACATCACAGACGAACTCAAAATCCACTCAGACCGCATCATCCAAATCAACACCGCACCTTGACAAGCCCCCAAGATATGGGATCCTACCCACGTGATTACAGCTCCATGAATCGCATCCCGCAAGCATACCGCTGGTACCGGTAGTTTGCACCACTAATGAAAACCATCGCTATTATCCTTAGTTAAGTTTTCAGATCACCCCGCAGGTTCTCATCCCCTGCGGGGTGATTCATTACACTCCATCCGGCAACACTTTTTCATCAACAACTTTGCCTATCTGCGTCATACATCCAGAGCGAAAATCGCGCGAAAATAGCGCAACCATTTTGAAATACAAACATTTAATTCCCGCCGGGGCTGCGGAATATTCATTACTTGAACTTACCCGTGGCAGGTGAGCTCCACAATGTCGTTAATGCAAATTTGTTGCCCGTTATTCAGTATCAATAATTGACGGTGTGGTATTAATTTTTTGACGCTGCCACAAGTCTCTGCGTAGCTGCCGCCGTTTTTGCGGGTATCCGGCACAAAATAGACGATGTGCAGGCTTAATTGCGGGTCTGCCGCTGCCTGTTGTAGGGTGTCGCTGATTTGCCATTTGGTGTATTCATCCAATATGGGGCGCTGTTCGGTGAGTCTGGCAGCCTCAGCAATGGCGGCATCGTGCCCGGTGAGGGCGGCAAAGGGGGAGAACTGTGCGGCGCGGTCCTCCATGCTCATGGGCGGGTGCGTATGAGAAACGGGGCGGGGCAGGTGAATAATATCTGCGTATTGGTCTGTGTTGTCGGGGTTCATGCCTTGTGGCCTCCTATTTGTGAGTTGCGGTCTCGTGCCGTGGCTCCTTCCTCCAGATTCATGCCCCGGAGTATGGCATTTTTACCGAACTTATTACGTATGCGGAGCATGGCTTGTTGCATGTTACGCTCTTTTTGCAGCTGTAAAGCCTCCTCCTCCTTGCGGGCTTGTTCTGCCTCATTATTGGTGAACAGCTCCGGCTGCTTGTTGGGGGGCTGCAGGTGTTGCAGTGCGGATTCCGGCACAACATGGTTGGCAACAACCGTCAAACGGCGTACCAGCAAGTCATTGTTCACCAGTTTATCTGCCAGCTCTGTAACGGCTTGCAAAATGAGCTTTGTAGATGCCGTGAATCGTCCTAAATTTATGGAGCCGTGAGCAGGCTCGGGCACGGCGCGCCCGTAGGAGTCCGTCTTGACGGCTCCCTTGTATCTTTTGCGCCTGGTGGGGTCTGTCAGGTTCTCGATATCATACCCCACGGTGATAACAATTTGGTCTGTCACTAATCCTTTCTTCACCAAATCCAGCGTGAGCAGGTCTGCCATTTCTCTCAGCACCAACTTGGCTTTCTGTGGCGAGTAGGGCTCGTGTAACACTTGCCCGGAGCCCAAGCTCTTGCTGTCGGGGTGGTAGGTTTTAATAGCCTCAATGGTGCAGGGCTCATGCCCCCAAGCGTGGTCTATGAGCAGCTCTGCATTTTTACCGAACATGCGGTACAGGGAGTCCTCATTTTGTAGGGATCTGCGGGCAATATCACCCATGGTGTAGAGCCCGTGGTGCTCCAGCTTGCGGGCATACCCCCTCCCCAAACGCCAAAAATCCGTCAGCGGGCGGTGAGCCCACAGCCTGTGGCGGTAGCTCAGTTCGTTCAGCTCGGCAATGCGCACGCCATCGGCATCGGGGGCTATGTGCTTGGCTACAATATCCATGGCAACTTTAGCCAGATACAGGTTGGTGCCAATGCCGGCCGTGGCGGTAATGCCGGTGGTTTTCAATACATCCTGCACAATGCGTTTTGCCAGTTCATGGGCGGTGCAGCCGTAGGTGGCAAGGTAGGGCGTGGCATCCATAAACACCTCATCTATGGAGTACACTATAATATGCTCGGCAGATACATATTTTGTGTATACCTTAAAAATGCGTGTACTGTACTCCATGTAGTGAGCCATGCGGGGCGGGGCTATCAAAAACTCCACCGCAAGTTGAGGATTTTGCAGCAGCTCCGCAAGAACATGAGACCCACCGCAAAGCTTGCGCCCCCGCGCGTTGTAGGCCCGCTCAGCATTTACCTCCTTTACTTTTTGGCGTACTTCAAATAACCGGGGCCTGCCGGGTATGCCGTATGATTTAAGCGCCGGGGTAACGGCCAGACAAATGGTTTTGTCCGTTCTCCCCTCATCTGCCACTACCAAGTTGGTATTCAGCGGGTCCAAGCCCCGCTCTATGCACTCCACAGAGGCATAAAATGATTTCAGGTCGATGGCTATGTAGGCTTTTTGCTGCATCTTGTACAAAACCAGTGTACACCTAACCGCGCCTCATGGCAATAGATTATTCTGATTTATCCTTAACGGATTTACCCTTTACAAGGCAACGAATTTTCGGGTTTGCGCCGGATGTCGCGCAATGCCGGAGACGAACCTACCCCCCCCCTCTGCCTAACGCCGAGGACCGTGAACGGCACCGAACTCAATACTTTGTACTTTGTCCCTTGTACCTTGTATTTGTGTTACATCATTTTCCGCACTTCTTTCCAGCACAGGGCGAAGGAGGACGCAAAATCTTGCGGGCGGCGTTGCAACCATGCATCAATAAGTGCGGACGGGAATGGGATAACACCTTCAATCTCAGCCGCGGGGAAGCGCACCTTGCCCTCATGCAGGGCTGCATAAAGGGTAACGTGCTCCATGCCGGTGGCCTCGCTCGGCGGTATGGTGCATACCTTGATGAGTCGGGCATCCTCAATGCCCAACTCTTCTTTCAGCTCTCGGGCGGCGGCGGTTTCATAGTCCTCCCCCGCATCTAAATGGCCCGCTGCGGATGAATCCCACACGCCGGGGTGGCGATCTTTGTAGGCGGAGCGCTTTTGCAGCAGACAATCATGCGTTTTCTTGTTGAACACCAGAATATGTACCGCTCGGTGTATCAACCCGTTATCGTGTACTTCTTTTCTGGTGGCTTGGCGCAATACTTGGTCTTGCTCATCAACCACATCAAAAAGCTCATCATCCTTTTGCGCTACATCGCACAGGGGGTGCGGATCGTAAGCACGGGTGAGCGCAACCCATTGGGCCAAGCTCAATTCCTCTGCACGGGCAGTGTAGGGCACACCAATGCTTTGCGCCACGTCCTCCCACTCGGGGAAATCCGGCAGTTGCTTGCGCATCTGCTTGCGGCGCTGGGAGAAACAGCGGCGCATCAGCTCATCCATATAGCGGTGGTCATAAGGCGGAAGCTCCGTGGCCGGGCGCGGGGTGAGCAGCATGACGGTGGAGTCAATCTTGGGGCGCGGGGAGAACGCCTCCGGCGGCACGGTCTTGAGTGCTTTGGGTACCCAGTCCATCTGAATCCGCAGGGAGAGCAGCCCATACGCATCATCCCCCGGTTTTGCCAATATGCGGTCTATAAACTCTTTTTGCAGCATTACCACGGCACGCTTGCAGGCGCAGGGGGATGTCAGAAAGTTGGCTAAAATTGCCCCCCCTGCAGAATACGGTAAATTGCCCATGAACTTAACCGGTTGCTCGGCAAACAGGCGGCGGGGATCCCAAGAGGCTCCGTCTGCATGGTGCACCTCCACATGGGGGGTATCTGCCCAGCGCGTGCGCTGGTACTCTGCCAAGCGGGCATCAAACTCCACCAAAATGAGCTTGCGGCACAGCGGGGCCATGTGCTCGGTGAGCGCACCCGTGCCCGGGCCTACCTCCACCACGCAGTCCTCGGGGCTAATCTCCAGCTGGGCGACTATCCATTTGGCTATGTTTTCATCTATAAGAAAGTTTTGCCCCAGCGATTTGGATGGGGAAACCTCAAACTTATTGAGCACATCGTGAATCTGCGTAGCATTCATGCGCCGTCCATTCTACTCCTTTTCTCCCCTGTTTGCAAGTTTTTACAAAGCAAAAAATACGGTTTGCGTATTTATAAAGTCAAAGTGTTGGTATGGTTCCTCCTCGTAATTCCTGTTCAGTCTTTGGCGGATTTCGGGTCTATGGCATCGCGCAGGCCGTCTCCCAAGAAATTTAATGTCAGCAGGGTGAGGCAGAAGAAGAGCGCGGGAAACACCAGCAGCTCGGGCGTTACCTCCATGCGGTCCGCCCCTTCTTTAATAAGGGTACCCCAGGAGGAGTTGGGGGCTTTAACCCCCAAGCCGATGAAGGAAAGCGTGGACTCCGTGAGCATAATGCCCGGCACGGCCAAGGTGGTGTACACTACCACCGTGCCTAATATGTTGGGTGCAATGTGTCTGAAGAGGATGCGCAGGTGCCCCAAGCCCAGGGATCTTGCAGCCTGCACGTATTCCAGAGCCTTGATTTCAAGCGTTTGTGTGCGAACAATGCGTGCCAGGGTAAGCCAGCCCAATGCGCCGATGGCAATAAAGAGGGGCACCAACCCCAATATGGGGGCAATCGTCTCGCGGCTCCACCCCGTGGCGGCAATAATGTTTTCCGTAAGCTCTTGCACGGGTTCTTCAATGCTCAGCGAGAACACGATAACCAGTACAATGAACGGCAGTGCAAACAGCACATCCACCGTGCGCATCATCAGCGCATCTGTTCGCCCGCCTATGTAGCCGGATATCAACCCGTACACCAAGCCTATGATGAGTGCCACCACTGTGGCTACAATACCCACCAGCAAAGAGATTCGCCCGCCATACAGCACACGCGCCAGCAGGTCTCGCCCCAATTGATCTGTACCGAATGGGTGCTGCCAACTGCACGGGGCTGCTATGTTGTTCAAATTCGTGGTATTGGGGTTATCAATGCAGGGAAAAAGCGGCAGCACAAAACAGGCCAACACCATGAGCAGCAAAAAAATGAGCGCAGCCATGGCCGCACGGTTGCGGAAAAGCCGCTGCCGAGCGTCTTTCCATAAAGAATTACCTTTCTGATATTCAATCTTTTGCATGTGCTGTATATTATGCTGTGCCTTGGGCTCGCAGGCGTGGGTTGAGGGCTATCAATACCAGGTCTACTATCAAATTAGCCACCACAATGAGTATGCCGTAGCACAGCACCAACCCTTGTATCAAAAAGTAGTCGCGGTCTGTCGTGGCATTCACAAAGTGCAGCCCCATGCCCGGTACCTGAAAACAGGTTTCCACCACAAATGAGCCGGTGATAAGTGCCGCAAACGCAGGCCCTAAATAGGATACCGCGGGCAGCAGCCCACTGCGCAGGGCGTGTATGAACATGACGCGCAATCCGCTGGCTCCCTTGGCCTTGGCCGTGCGTATGTACTCTTGCGTCAGCACCTCAAGCATGCCGCCACGGGTGAGCCTGGCCAAATACGCCGCGTTGATAAGCCCCAGCGTAAGTGCCGGTAATATGATGCACAACGGGGAGTCCCACCCGGCAACGCTCAGCCCGGGCAGCTGCCCCAAGGTTTTACCGAACACCGGTCCCACCACAAAGGCGGGTATGCAAATACCCAGCATGGCCAACAGCATGATACAGGCATCCGGCCAGCGGTTGCGGTAGCAGGCACTAAGCATGCCTGCCGGTATGCCTATGCATATGGCAATAAGCATGCCCACCACACCCAGAGCTAAGGATACGGGGAAGGACTCTGCAATAATCTCCGCCACCTGCAGGCCCTCCCTCACCAGTGAGGGGCCGAAATCCCCGTGCAGCAAAATACCTTTCCAATAGTTGTAATACTGCACCAAGGCGCTCTCATTCAGCCCGTAAAGGCTGTTAAGTTGCTCCATGATATGCTGCGGCAGTTTACGCTCCCCCAAAAACGGGTTACCCGGCAGCATGCGTACCAGAAAGAATGTGATGGTTTCCAGCACGAAAATGACCAGCACGCCCTGGCCCAAGCGTCTGAGCAGCAACTTAATCATGGCACAACTTCTACGGCATCTAAGGGGAAATTATCCAGCAGGCGCGGTTGCCTGCCGCGTATATGACGGGCGGAGCGCAAATAGGTGCGCTCACTGTGGTACAGCGGTATAATGGGGTGCTCTTGCAGCATGCGTTGCTCTGCCTGTTGCAGGTGGTGGCAGCGTGTGGCGGCATCTCCCGTGGCGGTTGCGGCGGCGGTGTCTGCATCAAAAGCGGGGTTGCCCCAGCCGGTGCAGTTGTTGCCGCCCCCACTGCGCCACAGCTCCACAAAGGTGGCGGGGTCCAGGTAGTCCCCGCTCCAGGAGGATGAGGATATGTCATACTCCATACCCTGCTGCGCGGCCTTGTAGGCGGTCCACTCACAAGCGCGTATCTCCACATGTATACCCAGCGTCTCTGCCCACATGGCCTGTATGGTCTCTGCCATAATGCGTTGCACATCTCGAGAGGTGGTCATGAGCTCCAGAGTGGGGAACCCTTGCCCCCCCGCGTAGCCGGCCTCTGCCAGCAGTTGGCGCGCGCGCTGCTCTCTCTCCTGCTGCGTAAGGCTTGCCGCTGCGGGCTGCTCGGCGCGGTAATTTGCCCCCGGCGGGGTAAAGCAAAAGGTGGGGGTGCCCGCCCCCCTTACCACTTTGTGCACCAGGGCATCGCGGTCTATGGCCAAACTCAAAGCCTCTCTCACCCTTGTATCATTGAGCGGTGGCTTGGTGGTGTTGAGTCTGTAAAAAATGGTGCAATAGTAGGGATCCCTGCAAAAATCCTGCGGGGCTTTTTCTGCCGCGTAGCTAATCATCTCCGGCGGCACATTGTTGCTGATATGCAGTTTGCCGCCCAAATACATGCGGGTCTCCGTGTATCCGTTTACAATGGGCAAAAAGCGTATGCCCTTGTTTTTAAGCTCATGGGCGCGCCTGTATTTAGGGTTGGGGGTAACGCTCAGGTAATTGTTGAGGTGGTGCGCCTCCGTAACATAGGCACCGTTGCCCACCCAATTATCCGGCCTGGCCCAGCGGCTGCTGCGGTCGAACATGCCGCCGTTGGCCTCCACATGGTGGGCGGGTATGGGGCACCAGGTAAAGTGTAGTAAAAGCTGTGGCAAATGCGGGGTTGGCCCGTTGAGGGTTAATTTAAGCGTGTGCGTATCCACAGCTTTTACACCCACGTGCTCCCATGTGGTCTCCCCCTTGTTAAAAGCTGCGGCCCCCTGCAGCGGGTAGAGCATCTCTGCATAGCGCCCGCCGAACTGCGGGTGCAGAATCCTGCGGTAGGCGTATTCAAAATCCTGCGCGGTCACGGGCGTGCCATCGCTCCACACGGCATCCTTGTGCAGGTAAAAAAGCCACTCATCCGCGCGCTCATTATGCTCCCACCTCTCTGCGGCACCGGGCAACACGCCTGCCTCCTGCGCGGGGTCGGGTCTCACCAAGCCCTCCAGCAATGTGGCTATTATCTTGCCGTCTGCCACGGCTGTTGCCTTGTGGGGGTCTAAGCTCTGCGGCTCGGAGTTATTACCGATGAGCAATATCTTTTCTGCCGCAAATTTTTCCGCAGAGCTCTTGCCGTCTCCGCAGCTGCTGAGCAAAACTCCGCTCAATATGCATAAAAATCCGGTCAGAACTCGCATCACGGCTACTAATCTATCATAAAAAAGCACGCTTGGCAATCCTGCAATGCGACATCGTGCATTTTTCTTTGCTCTTAAATTTTAAAGTTTTAAGTTTCTTTTAAATCATTGCTGAAAAGGGTTGCAAAAGGTATAAAAGGGCGTACAATTTCTCCAGCCATGATGGGTGAACGAGTAAAAGGTCACGCAGCCGCGCTGCTGGCAGCTTGTTTGTTCGGACTGATGAGCCCGATGTGTAAACTTATTATGCAGGAGGGGAACATAGATGGTATAACTCTGGCGTTGATGCGCGTATCCGGCAGTGCCGTTTTGTTCTGGGGCATCTCTGCATTTGTTAAAAGTCAAAAAATACGGCGGGAGGATTGGCCATCCCTCATAGCCATGTCGCTATGTGGTATTGCGCTCAATCAATTCCTATACGTAGGCGGGGTGCAATATACGGTGCCCACTAATGCCTCTGTAACCTCTACGGCAATACCGGTGTTTACTTTATTGATGGCTGCTCTGTTTATGGGGCAGCACATTTGTTTTAAGCGCGCCGTGGGTATTGCGCTGGCCTGTGGCGGGGCTCTTACCATGGTGCTCAGCTCTGCCGGGGCAGATGAAGGGCAGGGCGCCATGATTGGCGACCTCATGTGCCTGGGCTCTCAAGTATTTGCAGCCTGCTATTTCGTGTTCTTTGCGCACCTTATTACACGCTACGGGGTGCTCACCCTCATGAAATGGCTCTTCACCATATCCGCCTTGGTCACGTGGCCCTTGTTCTCGGACCACCTCGTTAACGTAGAGTGGACCGTTGTCACCCGGGTGGAGTATCTTTGCTGCATGTATGTAGTGGGCATCGGCACCTTTGTATGCTATTTGGTGCTCAACTTTGCGCAGTCGCGCCTGGCTGCACCCGTGGTGGCATCTTACAACTACGTGCAACCCGTGGTAGCCACCGCCTTTGCCATGGCATGGGGCATAGGCTCGCTCACTCTTTACAGTGGGCTCGCCACCTGCATGATCCTGGTGGGTGTATGGATGGTCAGCGCCGTTGCTCCCGCCAATCGTGTAGGGGGCTTTCGCCCCCTCACACACCACCGTACATGCCTTTTATGGCATACGGCGGTTTCCTAACCTTTACAGACTACGCTCTGCAATGAGACTACCCCCTGTTTCCTGAACCACTCT
>SUVJ01000006.1 GCA_015062045.1 Akkermansiaceae bacterium | reverse complement strand
TCTCCCGTTTCTCAGCCGTTACATCACTAAGGTACTTCACAAAAAGCATTGAGAGAATGTAATCCTTATATCGGGAGCTATCTATCTTGCCGCGGAAGCTGTCGCAGGCTTTCCAGAGCACTTGCTCGATGTCGTTTTTTGTTGTCATATTTATATCGTTGCGTTGTAAATGTTTTCCGTAAGTCTCTGAGCCAGAAGAGCCCGTTCTGCTCGTAACCTCTTCAGTAGTATTTGTTCCCGCCGGTGCAAGGATTGCAACGCTGCAATCTTCACTTGTTTAGCCATTGGAAGATGTGTAATGTTTAATTTAGAAAAAAACTGAGGTCTCACCGCATTCATCATGTTTGCAGAAGTGTTTTCGTAAATCCGGCGACGCATAGCCGGCCGGTTTAATATCCAATGCAGGTAACCGGAATTTAATCTTTCTCTATCCGGGCGAATAATGACGAAGTGAGAGGACACAAGCATACCGGCTTTTTGTTCATCAATCAACACAGCGGAGTAAGGCCATGTAAGTCGCACAATCACATCCCCAACAGAGGTTTGATATGTGTTGGGTAACACACCTACAGAAACATACCTATCTATTGCTGACATATCTAACTCACCATCCTCTTTCACGGAACGCAGAGTTAGTAAAGCATATATTTCTCCGCGCTCTTCCTGAGACCTTTTTCGAGACAACACTAATCCGCTGCGTATGGACGCAAGCTCGCTTAAACTTACCTTCTTGTTTTTTGTTGTCATGCGCCAAAAATAACACAATGAAGAAGATAGTCAAGTCTTTTTTTTGCTGTCATGTATAAAAAAGAACAATAAAGTGCAAAATATGCACTTTATGAAAGAAAGGGGAGAGGCAGCTGCGACTGTTACAAACTCACGCTTTGTTGCGGATATTGCAATTGGTTTATTTCCTCTTGAAGATTTTTAAGGTAGCGGCCTGCATGGGCTCCATCCATTTGAGTGTGGTGGAACTGGAAGGAGATGGGCAGCTCATAGCGTAACCATTTGCGGCGGTATTTACCCCAGATGATAAAAGGATTGTTGAAAATGCCGCTATTCATGCCAACCGCTCCGTCTATCTCGGTATCAATGATAGCAGAGGTTCCGATGACCATACAGTCTGCGGAGAGGTCTCTATCCCGGCAATTAAGGGCAACCTCCGCCGTATATTTCAGGTATTCCTTGTTAAATGTTTCTAAATCCGGCGTATACCGATTGTCACAGGAGCTTACTTCGCCCTCTTTATTTTTCACAATGGTGTTGACAGCAATAGAATCATATTGTACCAATTTATTGCCTACAGGAAGAATGTAGAATTCCTTAATGCCCACAGCAGCCCTGCCAATGCAGTAATTCAACAGCATATTGAACTTCAGGTGCTTTTTTCGGGAAAGTCTGATAAGCCTCGTTACGTTCAATGTCTTAAAGAACGTAACCATGGGATTAGGCGCTTGCATCCACAGCTCAAAGGCTGCCGCTCTTGTCGTATCGTAAGGTGAAATTTTTTGTGGCATTTATTTATTGATTGATAAGTTTAGTTTATGGGCTTGCCCCAAGAAATATAGGGGCGATAAACTAAAAAAGCCTGCTTTCCAAATCGTATCGAAAAGCAGGCTCGGTGAATACCCTTTGAGAAGGGTGCGTCTCCGAGGACAGAAGCGTTTGGGAATAGTATAAGGCACAGAAAGGAGCATTTCCTATAACTTATTATTCTGAGGATTGTTTATAGCTCTAACGATGTCGGTGATAGTCTTTGTTGCCTCTTTGAGGCTATTTTGTTTGAACAAATTTGAGCACCATTTTTCATTTATCGTTATAGGTTTTGTATACAGTTTTTCAACTGTGCTCAATAACAAGGCACATTTATTTTTATCATTTTCTCCTTCCAACTGATCTAAATAAGAGGTAAGAGTTGCAGCTACAGCTTCTCTGTATGCGTATTCCTCCAATAGGTGTCTCTCTTTTTTGTATTGAGCCAAGATAAACCATAACAGCACAATCATCGGAGAAGTTTTTCCGATGTTTATAATAAGATTCGCAAATATAATGATTCCAGTATCAGTAAATTGAGTTCCTTCTGCTAAATTAGTTTGCAAATATGCGAACACGCACCATATCCATGCCCCCAATGCAAGGCAACCACCTATGCTGAGCCAGCCCCAGCGCGTTACCGCACTTTGGATGGCTGTTTTTCTCATATTGAAACTATGAGCTAAGGAGCCATCATTAATGAAGTGCATAAGTTTTCGGACTCCTTCTGCGTATGTGGATACTTGATTGTAGTCCAAGGTAATCTTAGAGATTTTTGTGTTTGCTTCTTCATTAAAGGCATCCAGCGATTTTTTCGTGGCTAAAATATCATTTTGGCTTGTCGAAATTTGCCTGTCAACTAAATCTTGGGATTTTTCAAGTTTATCAATAATATCTTTGGCCTTATCGTTTGATTCTTTTATCGTTTTCAGAAATGAGTTCGCATTAGCCTCAATATTTCTGATATTACTTAAGATTGTTGTTGAATCTGTTTGATTGGTTTTTATGGTTTCCAACTCTTGCTTTTTTGTTCTAATCAGGTTTTCTATTTCCGTTTTTTTTGCGTCTAAATCTTTAATCAAGGCATCTACGTTCTTTTCTCTCTCTTTAGCATGAAGCAATGAACGTTTCAGTTTTTCCTCGAGGTCAACCAATGATTTATTAGTGCTTGTCCGCCCTCTCTTGTTTTGCGCCCAGATGCCACAGTGCATTTCGAAATAAACAAGAGCTTTTACATATTGAGCCGCTTGTTCATATGAGGCGCTAGCGAAATAATTTCTAATATTTGCAATATTAGAGCTTAACGAAAAGCTACCATATGATGATAATGGAACATTGTCGGATGGGAGAGCTTTCCAATTTCCTGTTTCCAAAAACTCGTTTAGCAAATCAATTGCCTTACGTGACTCAGCAAAAAGCTCAGCAATGGTATACTCTCCCACTAGAATAGTGTCAACCGTATTTGTATCAGTGTCTTTGTACTTCTTCTGGAAAGGCGTATCAAAATCAGCCTTTTGGTACTCCACTATTGCATCTAAAATCCTTTGTCTTTGAGCTGAATTCATACTAAAATAGCGTTGTTATTGTTGGAGTATGTCCTTATTTTTGTTCTTTTAGTTGTGTTTTCTCAATATCTTGTGCAATAGGATGTGCAGATTGCAACCTCTTTTCAAGGAATGTAGCTCTCCCTGTTTGGTAATGTAGTTCCATGAGTCAACGTATTCGTTGGCTGGAACGGCCGGAGGAACAGTTGAAATGAAGTTGAGGAAATCTGTCGGGGTGTCCCTATACTTCTCATCGAATTGGTCGGCGAGTTTCAGTTTTTCTCTTGTTGTGCAATCTTTCTCAATATCAAACAAAACGTGTTCCAAGTTGCGAGAGCAATAGTATGCCTCGTAGGGGATGCTCTTGTATGTAGTTCCCATGGTGGCTAGGAGGAGCTTATTTCTACTCTTGGTTGCATTACGTTTTCTTACACTGTCCTTTGTCGGAGCTGTAATAGTTGTTGTCGTGTATTGAAATCCACTTGCTGAAGAATCTTCCAAAATGGCAGATTCCGGGACAAACGTACCATCCGTATCCATTAGATGAACAACTTGCAACAAGTCCTTAGGTTGCAGTCGATAGGAGGTCACAAATTTTCTAACCAAATCATTGAGCATTGTCTTTACGCTGGTTGTTCCTCGTCTCTCCAGCGTTGTTACGTCAGCACCGACCACATGGAACCGGATTTTCTCATTGCTAAGCAACTTGGCAAGTACTCCCTCCAGTGCAGCGGCATCCGACTGCCCTTCCACTATGAACAATAAAACCTTTCTTGCTGCCATGGCTCTTAATCTCCCGGGATGGTCTTACGAATAGCGCGAGCAATTTCCGTTTTGTTGGTTTCTTCATACAGTTCCAGTTCCTGCCCCCCAATAAAGATAGAGCGCAGATATACATCTCGTAAGTTATTGCTTGCCTTGATATTCTTCATACGAATAAATCGCTGATTCGGATCTACCGTGGTAAACACCACGCTACGCTTATCGAGCATTTCCAGAGGATGCAAGTTGTGTGCAGTGAAGATAAGCTGTCCTTGGGCATTTTCCTCCCATACAGAAAGAAGCTCACCCAGAAGATATTCAAAAATACTGGCATCAAGCTCATCCACAATCAGGCAGGAACCCGGAGTGTTGGAGACGATAATCCAATACAGCAAAATCGAGATAATCTTTTTAATGCCATCAGACTCGAACTTCAACGGTATCTCCACACCTTGACGGGAAGCTAAAAGCTCCATGCGCATCAGTTCTTCATTAATCGCACTCAGTTCAAGCCCCAGTTCCCGAACCTGCAATTTGAAGCCGGGAATAATCTTGCACATCACTTGATTCATGTGCGCAAGGGATTGTTTGAACTCCTGATATATGGGAAGCGGCAACGTTGACGGTGCGTTCAGATTAATCAGGCAGGTTCCCACAGCGGAACAATCGCAGTTTGAATCTGTGTGGGAAATAGGTATGGGCTGCAAGTTGACGTTAACCAAGCCAGATTTACTGTGGCCGATGACGAAAAGATTCCGTTCCGCATAGCAACGTACCGCACGAAGAGCCTCGCAGCCTTCCGTCCCCAGCTTCATCAACAAGGGATACAGCCTTTGGTTGAAAATATATGAGGTGCGCTCCTGATATGCCAATACCTTATTGATGACCAAATCTTGTCTGGAGCTGTTGCCTAAGACTTTACTGAAAGATGCATTGGGTACAAACTCTGCAACTGTCGGTAATTCCGGTTCCGTAAACTCTGCAACGGTGTTGGTTCGAGCTTTGGGGGCATTTGCCTTGATGGTAAAGCTCTCTTTCTTGACTCTAGCCCCGTCAGCATCATTGCCAATAGTAACCGCATATTGTGCAAAGATGTTGGAATTGTCGCGTTCTATGCTGAATAGAATGGCAACCGAAGCTTCCTTTTCCCCACAAGTAATCAAAGAAGCTGTGTCTGACTCCAATGGTAAGCCGCAAATAAGTCGTTGCAGCAAAACGAAAGCATTGACTACGGATGTCTTGCCTGAACCATTTTGGCCATAAATGCCCAGCAGCTCTCCTTTTTCTGGCGCATAGCCAGGGAGCCGATTCGGCATGTCTATTTTCCCATGCCTGACATTTTTTATATTGGTAATCTCAAACGAGCATATACGCACCACCGTTTTCATAGCACGATTATTTTACCAGAAAAAGGCGATTTGTCAACGATAGATATGCAAACCGGCATAAAAAATGCCTTTATTTGTTTTATTTGTGACCTGGAAGCCTATTTTCGGTAGCTTGATAGAGAAGTAGAAACGCCATTTCCGGATCAATACATGTAAAATTGGACTTGATTCTTATTCTGCACGTGCCCCATATACGCTAACTTATACGCCTCTCTTCTTGTTGATAACAAGTTGTTCTTCCCACAAAGTCCTTTCTAGATGATGGTTTATGTGCGATGCGGGAAATTACATAGTTTGTGCCGTGTTAGAAATTATAGCGTGACAATTAACGAATCAAATTTTTTAGCGCGAGATTTAATGCAGTTCGCGGATGCCTGCTGCGTCCGCAGATGATATAGTCTGCCTGTTTTGTAATCCAAGTACACAACGAATCTTTTATTTTCTTCCTCTTGCTCCTGAGCCGGTGCAAGATTCAGCAATTTCTCAACGGGAATACGCCACAAATAAACCTTACCTCGGATTCCGCAATAGAACAGCCAGTATTTTTCCCTTAGGTTTTCTGCACGTAGTTTCTTGTATGGAATACGCATAACACACCATTCCGGATACTTCAAATCAGAAGAAAGAGAAATGGACACATTCCTTCTCCGGCTCCTTATGTTGGGAGTCTTTCCGAGAGGAAGGTTTTGTAGCGAGTCATGATAAACATACACATTCTGCACACGCAGGAACAGTTTGCCAATCAATCGTTCCCATGCCGCATTGAAACCTTCTTCGGACGACATTTTGTTCCTAACCTGAATGATAATAGGAGCTACTGATAAGTCCCGTAGATTCTCTGGGCGATTTTCTGAATTCTCCCTTTTTCCCCAGGCGGCTGGAACAAATAGGCATATATACGGTTCGTCCACTTGGTATTACCAATCTGACGTTTTATCCACTGCTTGCGTAATTTCAATACATGCCACAATAGAAGTTCGTTATCATGCATTGCTGCCCCACAAATGTGAACCTCTTTTGTAATGAAATCAACATACCAAGGACTCTTTTTGCCTATTTCCTGTTCATTTGTAAAGCCTTCCGGAAGATTCTGCGGAAACAAAGCAAGAGCTTCGCGATAGGATGCCTCAGAAATGATACATTGGCTGTTTTCTGGGGTTTCTCGATTAACTGCTCCATGGATATGACAAACCTTCTTACCTTTCAGGCATGGAATACTTTGAAGAGGGCTTTCTTTCCCTGTCGGTATACGGCATCCCAATGCCCGTTCCATAGCATAATCAAAATTCAGAGTTAGAATGTGTGAAAAGGCATGGGAAAATGCACTCAGAAGATGATGGGCATAGGTAGGTCGTAAATCTGACAATGCGGGATATATGTCCGCATAGGGATTGTCATTTGAATGCGCGTAGCCATAATTCGCCAGCTTTTCATGTAAGGAGTCAATACTATCGGATTCCTCAATCTTAACACCTTTATCCTTGGCTGCCTTACGTAAGAGCCGATCATATGATATGTTGCTATGGCTGCGGGCAACCAAGTTGACCCCATTGCCAATTAAAAGAAGTCGCGGTGTTGTCTTCGTTGTCATGCATGTATAGACTATACTTTTTGAATCAACAAGTCAAGAATAGCCCTCTCTTTTTTTACCTGTCCCGAAGATGTTGCATGTATTGTTTAGATAACTGCCTATACTTATTTATATCATAATATAACGACCTACAAGGGGTGTCGTCTGGTGGATCAATAGTTTCGTCTGTACCCTCTGAATAAATGCGCAATGCGTCAAAACCTAAAGGGTCAGATAAAACCAAAAGAGAAATTTCATCTCTTGCTAATAATCTGGACAATGTCGTATCAACCGATTCCTGAATATCGCTATCCAATTGGGAAACATAAGCAACAAAGCCAATAGCATATAAATATTTAATGCTTCTGTTCCTAGAAGCACATGAAGCACCTGATTCTACAGTTTGAAGAAAAGCTGTCAGTAACTTGTCATCCGAAACATTATGCGTTGCTGTTTTTAACTGATTTGCAAAATCTGTTTCATCTATAGTTATATATGATATTGTATTTTTTATCCATTCATGAAAGTTTTTCTGTAGATAGTGAGTATCCATATATGTTTCACTTTCATTATTATTTGCACCATTTTCATTACATCCAATAAGAACTGAAGAAACAAATAGTAGAAATAGCGCCCTTTTCATAATTCTGTATATAATGGCTATCTCAGAGAAGAAACTTTTTATCTATGCTTCAACAGACATAACGATTTGCATATGTCGATACTCCTGCATAAAAATATCAGTTCCTTCCCTGAAAATAGCCTAATTGTAATTAACTACATTGCTTATTGCATTTTTCTTTAGCTTTTTCCACAAAAGATGCTACTTTTTGATCGATAAAATTAGACAACTCTTCTTCTGATGGGTACTCTAATTCTCGCATTCCGGGCAAAAAGCCTTCCCAATGACTATTCCGTAGCGTCTTTGGATTAATAACGAAGTTGTCCGTCCCCGTTGGTAGGAGGTGCTTGGTTATGGTTGGCTGAGCCAGATGCAAGAATCTGACCTTTGACAACGGTGGTTGTTTCGACTTCGGCGGCAGGAACAACGGTAGAATCGTTGAACCACTTCCGGTAATTGGGTGTGTTATTCATTTTCGTGATTTTTGTTTGTTGAAGATTGGCGCTTCCTGCATCGTGCAAGAAAGCTTACATAACTATTAACTATCCTCAGCCACCATTTCCGCCATTTTTTCTGCATTTTTTTCAAAAAAAGTGAATTTTTGCCCACTTTTTCGGAAAAATTGCAATTTTTTCTGTCTTTTTTCAAAAAATCTGGCGGAAACGCACTCTCAGAATAGTTAATATATATGACAACGCCATGCTATCAGCCCTCATAAACATTGGTTGGAAAAGGCATATACCATTTATGCATCCAAGCAAATTATTACAGAATTTGTCATTCGACTTCTGTTTGCCGAACTTCTTGCCGTCATCGGCTGTCTCCGTTGTTGCAAAGTCTGGCCCTAGCGCCGCACTTATTAAAAAGGACACTTGTTTACACATTTTTTTCGGCACACATCCCTTGACAAATTTCGTACTACATGTATAATAAGTGCAGATAACCTCCTCCCCGTGAGGTCGTAGCAAGCGAGTAAAACGAGACGCGCAGCCCCACGCTTAGGGTTGGAATCCGTTGATTCCTTCAACTGCGCATAAGGGAAGGGCGTTCTGTATTGACAATGTACAATTGACGAGTTGTTCATTCTATACACGATGGCCCCCTGCCGACCCAGCGGGAAAACCACCCGCTAGGGAAGTAATTTCAATTTTAAATGAAGTAGTTAAACAATTGATATTACAAACTCACGCCTTGTTGCGGATATTGCAGTTGGTTAATTTCCTCTTGTAGTTTCTTAAGGAATCGGCCTGCATGGGCTCCATCCATTTGAGTGTGGTGGAACTGGAAGGAGATGGGCAGCTCATAGTGAAACCATTTGCGGCGGTATTTACCCCAGATGATAAAAGGATTGTTGAAAATGCCGCTATTCATGCCAACCGCTCCGTCTATCTCGGTATCAATGATAGCAGAGGTTCCGATGACCATACAGTCTGCGGAGAGGTCTCTATCCCGGCAATTAAGGGCAACCTCCGCCGTATATTTCAGGTATTCCTTGTTAAATGTTTCTAAATCCGGCGTATACCGATTGTCACAGGAGCTTACTTCGCCCTCTTTATTTTTCACAATGGTGTTGACAGCAATAGAATCATATTGTACCAATTTATTGCCTACAGGAAGAATGTAGAATTCCTTAATGCCCACAGCAGCCCTGCCAATGCAGTAATTCAACAGCATATTGAACTTCAGGTGCTTTTTTCGGGAAAGTCTGATAAGCCTCGTTACGTTCAATGTCTTAAAGAACGTAACCATGGGATTCGGCGCTTGCATCCACAGCTCAAAGGCTGCCGCTCTTGTCGTGTCGTAAGGTGAGATTTCTTGTGGCATTTATTTATTGATTGATAGTTTTAATAAGACGCTTTTCATGTCCGGTCCCGATTTTCTTGTTTCTAAATCAGGGCTCCGCAATATGCTAAAGATAAAAGGGATAAACTAAAAAAGCCCGCTTTCCAAATTGTGTCGGAAAGCAGGCTCGGTGAATACACGAGAAGAGATTCGAACTCCTGACCAACTGTGTGTAAGACAGCCGCTCTACCACTGAGCTACTCGTGCTTTGCACTGGGTGCGCAGCAATAATAGCAGGTTTTGGGGATGATTGCAAGCTTTATTTTGCAAAAATGTGATTTTTTGTGTGATTTTTTGTAAAAAAGGAGGCGCAAAAGGGCTTTTGAGGGCCGATTTGCGCCTGAAAGGAGGGGGATTTACCCTAAATTATTTGGTGACGAGGCTGTGGCCTGTCATTTCAGCGGGCTGGGCAATGCCGAGCAGGCTGAGCAGGGTGGGGGAGATGTCTGCCAGAATACCGTCGCTCATCTTGACCCGGTCTTGGTCCGGACCGCAGTAGATGAGATCCACCAAGTTGGTGGTGTGGGCGGTGTTGGGGGAGCCATCGGGGTTGAGCATGTTCTCGCAGTTGCCGTGGTCTGCGCAGATGAGGCAGCAGCCGCCGAGCTCAAGAATCTTGGTCACACTCTTCTCCAGGGCTTTGTCAACGGCCTCGCAGGCGGTGATACCGGCCTCCAGGAAACCGGTGTGGCCCACCATGTCGGGGTTAGCAAAGTTCATGATGGCGATGTCGTAGTTGGCGATGGCATCTACAAACTTATCAGCCACCTCGCCTACGCTCATTTGGGGTTTGAGGTCGTAGGTTGCAACCTCTCGGGGGGAGGGTACAAGGATGCGGTCCTCGCCCTCGAACTGGGTTTCTACACCGCCGTTGAAGAAGAAGGTAACGTGGGCGTATTTTTCTGTCTCTGCGATGCGCAGCTGCTTAAGGCCGGCGGCGGCAATTACCTCGCCAAGGATGTTGGTGAGCTGCTCTTGCTCGAACACCACGGGGGTGGGGTAGCAGGCCTCGTACTCAGACATGGTGATGTAGTGTACGTGCGGGTGTACTCCGCGCTCAAAGCCGTCGAAGTCGTCGTATATGAAGGCGCGAGAGAGCTCGCGGGCGCGGTCTGCACGGAAGTTGAAGAAGAATACCACATCTTCATCGCGTACGCGCTGGGTGTCTGCCTCGCAGAAGATGCCGGGGTTAAGGAACTCGTCCGTCACGCCGTCTGCATAGCTCTTTTCTGCAAACTCAGCGGGGGTGCAGGTGCAGGCTTCTCCCTTGCCGAGCACGATGGCGTTCCAGCCAATCTGCACTCGGTCCCAGCGTTTATCGCGGTCCATAGCGTAGAATCGGCCAACCACGGTAGCAATTTTAGCACCGTAGGGGGCAACGGCTTCCTGCAGTTGTTTGAGGAATCCGGCACCGCTCTTGGGGTCCGTATCACGGCCATCGGTAATAGCGTGAATCATGATGTCTTTTACACCGGCCTCTGCGGCAATTTTTACAACGCCGATGAGGTGGTCTATGTGGGAGTGTACACCGCCGTCGGACACCAGGCCGAGCAGGTGCAGTCGAGTGCCGGCGGCCTTGGCAAAGGCCTCCGTAATGACGGGATTTTTAGCCAGTGAGCCATCATTAATGGCATTGGTGATACGGCAAAGGTCTTGGAACACAACACGGCCGGCACCCAGGTTGAGGTGCCCTACCTCTGAGTTGCCCATTTGGCCATCCGGCAAGCCTACATCTTGCCCGGAGGCACCCAGCATGGAGTGCGGGCAGGTGGCCAGCAGCTTGTCTGTGAAAGGTGTGTTGGCGAGCACGGTGGCATCGCCGGTCTGCTTGGCAGCCTCAGGCCCCTGAGGGTTGCGGCCCCAACCGTCTCGAATAATCAATACTACGGGTTTGTTTGCCATGGGCTCATTTTACCACTTTTTTTCGCCGTTGTGAAGCCTAAATGTAGTGTGTTTTCTTTAAAATAATGCCTATTTGTTTGAGCTGAATGCTTTTGCGTATTTTATAAGCCAACTGTCAAAAATACAGCTTGCCATAACATGTGTTATCTGATACTCTTGATATTAAGAAAGGCTTTAGCCTCGCAAACAATAATCGCATCAATTATGAACAAAATCGCTTATGTTGCTATGCTGGCTGCCACGCTTGCAGCTGCTCCCGCCATTGCTCAGGATGCCCCAGCTGCCGTGCAGGAGGACCTCTCTCAGTTTACTCCGGCTCAGCAGTTCGGTTATGGTATGTTCTTGGTTTCTGCTAAGTATGTGGAGATTACTTCATCCCCCGATTTGGAGCAAAACCCGGATGCCGCTGCCGAGAAGATTGATGAGCTTACTCAGACCATCTATTCCCTTTACGAGATTCCGCTCACGGAGCAAGACCGCGCCGAGTTGCAGGATATTCAAGCCAAGCTCTTGGTTACGGAGGAGTACAACGATGTGCAATCCCGCGGGGCTGCTGCCGCTATGAAGATTAAAGGGGCAGATTACTATGGCTCTGAAAAATTGAAAAACTCCATCCGCGATTTCACCATGGCTGCCATGGGGTACCGTCGCGGTTGAGTAATTTTACTCTTATATCATTTATTTTAGGGTGGCAGGCGTGAGTGCCTGCCACTTTTGTGTACGACCGATGCATAAAGTGATGAAGGTCTCGCTTCTCGGTCGGTCGTAAATCCGCTTACTCCCTCCAACTGTTCTTTCGATATTATTTGGCTTGAATTAGCATAGTGAAAGCCTTATGTTACGCTTGCTTTTAGGATTGCGTTTTTGAACTCAGAGGAAACGTTGGTATAACATTCTACAAATCGGAACCACTCGCTCTCTATTGGACTTCCGCCCCGCCGGTAGCCGGGGCTTGTAAAATCCCGCCCAAGGCTATAAAACCTTGGGCGGGCGCGCGCTGCAGGGCTTGGTTACCCCGCTTGAACCTGTTTGTTTCCTCTTACTTAGACTTGTCCGGGTAGCCCGAGTGGGCGTATCGTAGAGAAGCCCCTTATCAGCGAGAAGCCCGACGCCGGCTTGTCACGCCATAGCTTTAGCGACGGCGGCGGCGGGCAGCAAGACCAGTGAGGGCAAGCAGAGAAAGTGTGGCCGTGGTGGGCTCGGGAATCAAGGTAATGTTAGTGATGACAGCTCCCCAAGTGCCATCCACTGATGTCGCATCGGTATTATTAATCCAATTTGCCCCGGTTGTTGAAACATTTGGGTGGTAGTCGACGCGAACACCGATGTATTTCATTGCACCACCGATGGTCTTTGCATCAGTATTGACTGTCAGCGAGTTGGTTCCCGGAGTATAGGTGTATCCCATGTCAACTGCTGCAAGGGCATCAGTACCTACAGCGACTAAGGTGTAAGTCTGATCCGGTGCTATCCATGTGTTGTTGAAATTAAAAGTGAAAGTATGTTCAGTTACAGTAGTTCCATCATCAGAGCCATATGTCTGACAAGCATTTGAATTAGAAGACCAACCAACAACGGTTTTGTTTGAATCTAAGACAAACAGCCCGAAGTCACCGGTTGAAACATCCTGATGGATCCCGATTCGGGAATTGAAGCTGAGACTGGTAAGACCATATTTAACCCCTGTAGTCAGAGTTTCCGGTGTTTCTGTATCTGCTACCGGACTAATGTTAGTAGCATTATTGATGTTCAGCGTCAATGCATATACTGCTGCGTTATCCAGAGATCCTTGCAATGTGGTATGATACTGGTAGGTGGTAGCCATTGCTACACCTGCCAGTGCCATAAGGACAATAAATGTTTTTTTCATGTTTGAATTAATTGTTAAGGTAAGAGCAGCTCGTGCAGGGATGCCTGTTCCCTCGCGCGGTGGGAATACGCAGACACCTGTTTTGAGTTGTCGTGCATAGTATACAGTATTGCCAATGCTGTAGTTATGTATTCCGTTGAGTTATGAGAGGGGTGTAATAAAAATAATGCCGATTTTTTGTGGATTTTGAGCATCATTATTTGCCAAATGTGCACAAATTTCAATTATTTACAATTTTATTCTTGCTACAGCATTGGCAATGCTGTTGTAATCCTCGCTTTTAGTGGACAAGAAGAAGCCTTGTTCGATGTGAAACTTCTGTTTTTTTGTTAAAATCTACAAAATATATAGAAAATATAGGAAAAAGTCTTGCAATTCCTATTTGTTTGCTATATATTTTGCGCCGCGTTGATAAATGCGCATAAAAAGCCATGAAAAGAGCCATTGCTATAATGAGCATCCTTGCCGGATTAAGCGGTGCCGCCGGAGCAGAAACGCTTTGGGTATACGGTGTTAATGAGCAGCAGGGGTGGTACGATGCTGATAAAGAGAACAGTACAACCGACCTCAACAAGTGTTGGGCAGCAGTATCTGCCAATTTGATTAATTGGTGGCAGAATCAATATGTAATCCCCGCAATGACGATGAACGGTAAAATCATACCGGATGAAGATGGCGTGTGGGAAAAGTACCGCACTTGCGCCACCACTAATATGGGGGATGCGTCCATAGGTGTGGATTGGTGGTGGACCGGCGATGCCTACAAAATTTACCTGCAGACGGGTGGCGCCAATTTAGGGCCGGATACTCCCTTTATTCAAGATGGGAAGGAGTATTCAGCCGCATATTATGTTTATAATGTACCGCGCGAGTATTCATACAGCAATTATGTAGAAACAGTGTCGGTTTCGTCCATAGACCTGTCAACATATCTGTATGATGCGATGTCCGATTATGACAAGCATCGTTTGGGGTTTGGTATTAACCTTGGTGGGTCTAGCGGACACGGTGTTACCTTGTGGGGAGCTGATTTTGGTGCCGATATGACCTTGCAGGCTGTTTATATCACCGATTCGGACGACATAACGGAAGGTGGCGGCGACTTTGACCTCAAGAGATTTGAGGTATACCGAGAGAACGGTGAGTATTACCTGAAAGATTATTGGTCAAGTACCAATAAAATTGATTCTTTAACCGTGTTGGATGCCTCTGCTACGGATTCCTGGAAGTTGGAGCGCATCTATATAGATTTACCAACCCCTTTATCTGCAGTGCCGGAGCCCACTACCGCCACCTTGAGTATACTGGCACTTGCGGCATTGTCTGCACGCCGCCGCCGTAATTAAGCGTGTGGAAAAAAATTAGGGTTTAAAAGAAGGGCTCATGGTGAGGAACCATGAGCCCTGAAACTTATTGCTGTCAGGCGGGGATTACTTCTCCTCGATGTGTACGTCGTACACCTTGCCGAGGATGTTGAGCTTCATATCGCGGCCGGAGATGGCGGCAGATACACCCACGGTGGAGAGGGATACGGGGGCACCGTAGTTTTCCTCCTTCTTGGCGGTGGGGGGCTCGGGGCGCTTGCCGGCGTAGTAGTCCTCCAGCTGTTGGGGGAACATGGCGTAGATGACACAGTTCTCATCTGTGGCGGGGATGCCCTTGGCAGTGAGCTTGTCTCGCAGGTCCTGCATGCCGGGCTTGATTTTGTCTGCGGGGCGGCAGGTGATGGGCTCTTTACCGGAGCGCTTGGCGCACTCAGCCTGCAGCTCGGGGTCTACGGGGGCAGGGGTGTGGCCATAGTAACCCAAGGCTACGTCCATGGTTTGCGGGGTGATTTGCTTCCAGCGGCCAAACTTCACGTTCATCATGGCCTGTACACCTACGATCTGAGAGGTGGGGGTTACCAGCGGAATCCAGCCGAGGGCCTTGCGCACAACGGGGATTTCGGCAAATACCTCCTCAAACTTGTCGGCCATGTTCATTTCCTTAAGCTGGCTGCGGAAGTTGGAGAGCATGCCGCCGGGCACCTGGTAGCGCAGGGTGTCGCTGTTGACCACCTCATTGGCGTGGCTGGTGAACTTGGAGAGGCTGTCGTACACGGGTTGCAGCATGGCAGAGATCTTGGAGAGCTTCTCGGTGAAATCATCTGCAAACTGCGGGCAGCGCTCGTAACCCTTCATGAGGGCAAGCATGCGCATGCAGTCCGGCTGGCCGGTACCGTTAGCAAAGGGAGCAATGGAGCAGTCTACGGCATCTGCACCGGCGTTGATGCCGGCAACATAAGCGCCTGCGCCCAAGCCGGCGGTGTCGTGGGTGTGTACCCACACGGGCAGGCCGGTGCTCTTCTTGAGGGTTTCTACCAAAGCGGCCGTCTCGCTGGGGGGGATAAGGCCGGCCATGTCTTTGATAACGATGCCGTCTGCACCCATATCAGCAATCTGCTTGCCGAGCTTGGCGAAGTACTCCAGATTATGTACGGGGGAGGTGGTGTAGCAAATGGTGCCGTGAGCAATGGCGCCGGCCTCCTTAGCAGCGCGGATGGAGGTGCGCATGTTCTCCGGGTCATTAAGGCAGTCAAAGATACGGAAGATGTTCATGCCGTGCTTGGCACTTGTCTTAACAAATGCCTCAACAACGTCATCGGCATAGTTGGTGTAACCTACCATGTTCTGGCCACGCAGCAGCATCATGTGCGGGGTCTTGGGGGCCAGTTTCTTGAGGGTATCAAGGCGATCAAAGGGAAGCTCGCCGAGGAATCGGAGCCCGGAGTCAATGGTTGCACCGCCCCAGGTTTCCAGAGCAGAGAAGCCCATGGTGTCCAGAATGGGTGCAATCTCGAGCATTTGCTCGGTAGACATACGGGTGGCGGCCAGCGACTGGTGACCGTCGCGGAGTACTGTGCAGTTGAATGTGGCTGGTTTCATATTCTAAAAAAGGATGAGGATACAGTTTTACCCCTCTGGCGATAGGTTAGCATACCCTCTACGCTAAGTCAATGAAAAAACGGTCATTTTTCGTCATTTGTGAGTACGGGGGGTACAAAAATGATTGACAAAGGCGCGCACTTGGTATATCTATCGATTATGCGCATACTTACCACCATATTGCCGATATTCGCTGCTGCTTTGTTGGGTGCATGCTCCTCATACGAGCATTCATTCATTAAAGAGGTGTCAGACATTCCGCTTAAAACGGTAGAAGATCCCGGTACGGATTGGTCGTCCGCCCCCTTGCGCAGCCATGCTAAATATGTGTTGTTCGGGGCTGAGTCTCAGGGGGAGCAGGAGGACCGCGTGGGCGATTACTACTTTGTAACATGGTATGATGCGGAGCCTGCCAAGCGAGCCCGTATTCTGATGCGCTACACGCAGGCTGCCACCGGGGCAAAGGAGTTGAAAACCGAGAAGATTTACCCCGTGGCACGCCCCACTGCCGCCACGCATACAGAGCGTTTCTTCTTTACCGGTGAGGAGCGCCGCAAAAGGGGGGATATTCTCACCTGGCGTATGGAGCTGTATGTGGATGGCAAAATGGTGGACTCCAAACAATCTTACCTTTGGGAGTAAAGGCGTAAGGCGTGTGTGCCAAAAAAAAGATGGGTCTGACGCAAATTCGAGTGGACAAACGCACAGCCAGAGGGTAACATATTGCCGATGCGCGTCCCTAATTTTTATTGCGCAACTTAACCTTTTCAAAATCATAAAATTATGTTCAAAGGATACCAAAAATCAACAACGCCGCAGGCTCCTGTAACACCCGCTGTAGACCCTGGCCCCGCTCCGGAGTGGGGTGCACCTGTAGGCACCGTTCCGCAGGAGACTACGGCTCCTGAGTCATACTTTGGCGGGGCAGACACCGGGTTCGACCTCGGGGGCTCCGGGCTTGAGGCCTCTGCCGTGGCTACCCGCAATGTGCTCAACTCCGATGTAAAGGTGGTAGGTATTCTGCGCTTTACGGATGACCTTTTGGTAGACGGCTGTGTGCAGGGTGAGATTGAGTCTGAGGGTGTGCTCACCGTTGGTGTAAATGCCGTAATTGAGGCCAATGATAAGAACAAGATTGCCGTGAATACCCGTAGCGCCATTATCCATGGCCGAGTAACGGGTGATGTAGTGGTGACAGACCGCGTGGAGCTTACCTCCACCGCCGAGCTGCTCGGCGATGTCACCGCCTCCAAAATCTCCATCCAAGAGGGTGCAATCTTCAACGGCTATTGCAAGGTTGGTACCCCCACGGGGGCTACACTTTCTGCCGCCCCGGCACCTGCTCCCAAAAAGACCAAGGGGGCTGTTAAGCCTGCCTCCGACAACCTGTTGGACTAAGTTGCCATAACGCAAGCTTCTCTGCATGCCCGAGTACAGGACAGAGCCTCTGATTTCCGCCTGTGCCTCCGGGCTTTTACCTGAGGGTGAGTGCAACCGCCGTGTTGCACTCACCTCATTTAATACACGGGAGAACCGCGCCAAAGTACCGGCCAAAGAGGTAGTGTGTTATGAATGCGGGCGTCGCTCCCGCGTGCCTGCCGCTGCGCTCTCTGCCAATTGCATCCATTGCCACGCGCACCTGCGCATGACGGATGTGGAGCTCAAGCCCAACTCAAGCCGCCTTACCGTGCGCACCTTGGGTAATGTTACCGTGCAGGCGGATGCCGTGCTCTCTCAGCTCTCCATCGTTTGTCACAATATGTACTTGAATGGCAAGGGTAACGGTTCTTTTCGCTGCACGGGGCGCATGCGCATTACAACAGACACTCAAATTGACGGCGAGGTGCATGTGGGCTCCTTGCACATAAGCCGTGGCACGGCTGTTTCCTTTACACGCGGGGCCTTTGCCGACACCGTTGATATTTACGGCAAAGTCAGCGGCAGAATTGAGGCAACCGGCAAAGTTAAATTACACCGTGGTGCACAACTTTGCGGGGATTGCTACTGCCCCATGCTTATCATCAAACCCGGTGCCACTCATGATGGCCGCTGGGTGAAAAATGCTTTATCTGCCGGTGTTGCTGCCGCCGGCGTTGAGGTGCTGTAATTTTGCAAGCCTTTAATGGAAAGATGGATATCCGCATTACAGGCGCGTCGCAGAATACGCTGCGTCATATCAACCTCACGTTGCCGGCCGGCAAGTTGATAGCACTGGTGGGGCCCAGTGGGTCCGGCAAGAGCACGTTGGCGTATGATACGCTGTTTGCGGAGTCTCGCCGCCGCTTTTTGGACTGTTTATCTGCCGGGGCGCGGCGCATGCTGGCCCGGCCGGAGAAACCGCGTGTGGAATGTATAGAGGGGTTGCCCCCTGCGCTTTGTTTGGAGCAGAACGTGCCCACCGGGCAAACGCGTGCCGTGCTGGGCTCTTTAACGGAAACGCTGGATTACCTGCGCATCATCTACGCTGCCATCGGTGTACCGCACGACCCGCAAACCGGGGCGCGCCTTACCCGCCTCAGCCCGGATGAAATTGCGGCCTCCCTTTGCTCCCTGGCAGAGGGAACCCGCCTGACACTCTTGGCCCCATTGCCCGCAAGTTTTGGTGCCAATGCCGCATCAGACATTTTAGACCTTCGTAAAGCCGGGTATCTGCGCGTGCGTGTGCAGGGGGAGATTCGGGAGCTGGAGGAGCTGGAGGCCGCCCCGCCTACGGCAGATGCCGTTTGCGAGCTGGTGATAGACCGCATTGTGGTGCGCCCCGGCGGGGAGTCCCGCATTGCGGACTCGTTACAAGTAGCCTTGCGTTTTTGTGCGGATGAGGTGCGTGCTTTGGTACAACCACGGGGCGAGGAGCCACAGTTGCAAGCCTTCCACACCCGCTACCGCAATGCAGAGACCGGGTTTACCTTGCCGGATTTAACGCCGCGCCTGTTTTCTCACTATTCTCCGCAGGGCGCGTGCGAGCATTGCCATGGTTTGGGCGTGAGTGAGAATAAAAAAGGCGCCCCCGAGATATGCCCCGCATGTAAAGGGCTGCGCCTTAACCCTACAGCCCTTGCCGTAACGCTCGATTTCGGCGGTAAAGAAATGAATTTGGGTGATTTTTGCCAATTAACCGTAGAGGAGAATCTGGCGCTGTTGTCCACCTTGCGGGTTCCGCCTGCATTTGCAGAGGCTCTTCAAACAGCCGTGGCAGAGCTACAACGCCGCTTGAGCTGCTTGGCAGAGCTGGGCTTGTGCTACCTCAGCCTGGGGCGTGCCACAAACACCTTATCCGGCGGCGAGCTTCAGCGCGCGCGCTTGGCCGGGCAAATAGGCGGCGGGCTCTCCGGTGTGTTGTATATTTTGGATGAGCCTACCATCGGCCTGCACCCGCGTGAAACGGCCATGCTTATCAACGCCTTAAAACGTTTGCGAGATAAAGGCAATACCATTTTGGTGGTAGAGCATGACCCCCTGCTGTTGGCGGCTGCCGATTTGCTGGTGGAGATGGGCCCCGGCAGCGGGCCGGACGGCGGCAGCATCATCGCCATAGGTACATATGATGAGCTGCTGCAAAATGAGGCCTCCCCCACCGGGGCTTGGTTAGCGGGCAAGTGCCGTTATGCGCAATCAGAATCCCCCGATGTAACGGCCTGTGATTGGTTGGAGCTGCGCGGGGCATCTGCCCGCAACCTCAAAAATGTTACCTTGCGTATTCCCTTGGGGGCGTTTACGTGCCTGAGTGGCCCCGGTGGCTCCGGCAAAAGCACCTTGATTCATGAGTGCCTGTTGCCTGCGCTTAAAGAGGGCAAGGTGCGTGGGGCGGATAAAGTAAGCCGTGCCGTGCTGTTGGATCAAAGCCCGCTGGGCAGCTCCCCGCGCTCCACCCCTGCCACGGCTACCGGCTTGTTGGATGTTCTGCGCCCGTTGTATGCGGCGTTGCCGCTTTCTCGCCAGCGTGGGTATACGGCGGGTAGGTTTTCACTCAATGTGCGCGGTGGGCGTTGCGAGCGCTGCACGGGTACCGGCTTTTTGCAGGTGGATATGAACTTTTTGGCAGACCTGTACACCCCTTGCGATGCTTGCCACGGCGCGCGCTATAACCGCGAAACGCTGGAGGTAACATGGCGTGGCAAATCCATAGCCGCAGCACTTGCTCAAACGGTGGATGAAGCCTTGGAGTTTTTTGCTCCCATACCTGCGGCGGTGGCTATATTGCAAGCCATGCATGATTTGGGATTGGGCTATTTACCCTTGGATCGCTCTGTGACAACGCTTTCCGGCGGCGAGGCACAGCGTGTGCGCATAGCCACTTATTTGGCAAAAGCTGCACCCAAGCGCGGTCGCAGAGAAGGGGAGCACCTGCTGTTTGTGTTGGATGAACCCTCCACCGGCCTGCATTTCCGAGAGGTGGATATGCTTTTGCGCGCCTTGTACCGCCTGCGTGCTGCCGGGCATACCGTGCTTTGTGTGGAGCACCATAGCGGCATATTATCCCGTGCTGATTATTGGGTGGAGCTCGGCCCCGGGGCCGGCCACAACGGTGGCAATATTGTGTATGCCGGTGCGCCGCGCGAGCAATAAAAAAGACAGAGCCGGGGGCGTGCCCCGACCCTGCCTCTCTTGTGGTTTATGGTTTGCAGTATTTACTCCTCGCAAAGAATCTTCACGAAAGCCTCCTCCTGCAAGCGGGTTGCGCCGCAGGCAAACTTGGCACGTATTTGGAGCGTTTCATCCAAATCGTCTCGTACGGATATTTTGACGCGGAAATCATCCCAAATACCGAACAGGGCTTTGCTCTTTACCCAGGCCAAGCAAGTGCGCGTGCCATCTACCAGCGGCAGCTGCTCTGTGCGGATAATGCGGAATCCGAGGAAGGTGTCCACCTTGCCCTCTACCAAGGCGCGGGCGGTATTGTAGTCAAAGCTGGATACCTCCGGTTCTTGCAGCAGGGAGTTGATTTGTGCCGCCGTGCAGGCCAGCACCAGTTCATCTCCGTAAGCGCGGCGCTCCTCATTCCATGCTTCTGCTTTTTGCAACATGGTAAGGGCCTTGCGCAGTTTACCCACCGTAAGATTGCCCGCTTGCGGGGTGCCGCTTTCTGTGTAGTCAGACTCAATGAGTTGAGACTCGCTGAAATCCACACTATCCGTGCCGAACTCGCCCTTGAAGCATGTGCCCAGGAAATTGTTGAGCATTACTTGGTCCATGGTGCGCCCGGCGGCGGCACGCAAGCCTTCAATGGTCTTGCTCACGGGCACATCGATATTGGCGAGCTTTTTGGCATCAAACTCGTCAAAGCCGATAGCACGTGTAAAGATGTGCGGGTGCATGACACGGCGGGTGGTGGGGGCATCTTGCAGCACGGTGGTTTGCATGCGGTCCGTCTTTTCATGGAAATCCAGCAAGCCGTATTGATCAAAGGTGACGAGCTTGCCGCTCAACCCGGTCTCTACGGTTACGTATTTTTCCAAGCGCGAGGCCTCCTGCTGTAAATAAGAGCCCCACTTTTCAGAATACTTGATTTGGTACTGTTGTTCTATATCAGCCATGGTATTGTGTTTTCTATTATTATTGTTGTATATGTAGGTGGCAAGCGGTGTTGCAGATTACCCTCGGCGGGGTCTTACCGCATGGTGAGCAGGGGGGCGGTTCTGTGCAGAATTATGGCTGCCTGTCACTCTTGCCGCGTATATAAAATCACAGTTTTTTTCATTTGTCACCTGTTTCTACCCTTCCGCAGGCACTTTTCACGAGTCTGTGCTTTAAGTTATTGAACACAACAGCTGCGGTTATTGTATACTTTGCGTATGCGCTCTGTGTGGAATACCCTTAAAACAAAATTATTTGCTATGCTGCGATATGTGTGGAGTTACTCCGGCACTTTGGCCATGTTGTCTTTAATGCTGGGAGTGTTGGGTATGGGGTTGTATCATTTGATAGTTAAAGATATAGGGGAGGAGTACCGGCACCTGCGCACGGTGCGCCATTATTCCGGATTATACAATACCGCCGGGCCGGAGCCACCGCGTGGGTTGGGCCCCGTTAACGCTGCGGGAGATTCCCCCTGTATTCATATTGAATATAATGATGCAGGGCAACCCACGCGGGTAGTGTGCATGGGGGCAGATGGTTTGGTGCAGTTACTGCCCGGCAGCCGTGTGGCAGAGCAACTTGTGGAGTATGATGAAAATGGCCGTGTGGTGGCTAAACACAACAAAGATGCGGCGGGTCACCCCGCGGCAGATGCCCACGGGGTGGCCAGCCGGGAGTTTGTGTACAATGACTCCGGTATGTTAATTAACAGCGTTGCCAAAGATGCCGGGGGTAAAAAGATAGTGCCGCGCATGCCGGGTTATGCGGAGCAGCAGGTTTACTACGATGCGCACAACCGCCCTACCGAGGTTCGGCATCTCGACGGCACGGGTAAGCCCATAACCAATGCTGCCGGGGAAAATACCGTGCGCTATCAATATGATGATACGCATCAAATTACTACTCGCGCAAATTATGAAAACGGTGTGTTGCACGTTAATAAACAGGGCGTGGCTGTAGAGAAAACGCATACTACGGCAGATGGCCTTATTCACCATTCTCAGCATTATTCCGCTCAGGGGGAGCCTACGCCAAATGGGGCAGATGGCGAGGTGTCTCGTCTGGTGGAGCATTCCCCTTCGGGGCGCATCAAAAGGGTGCGGCTTTGCGGGCAGAATGGCCAGCCGCTGCAACAAAGCCGCAGTTGCTCCGAGCATGTGTTGCGCAGCAATGCCGCCGGGTTGCCCGAGTGGGAGTGCTTTAACGGTGCAGATGGTCACCCCTGTGATAACCCCGCTTTGGGATACGCTGAGCATGTGTGGGAGTATGATGATGCCGGAGCTTTGGTTCGTGAGTATTTTTGGGATGCAGCGGGGAACCCGGCTCCCGTTTATGAAAAGCGCTACAGCGGGCAGGGGGCTTTCAGGCATGTGCTCTCCCTGCATACGGATGGCTCCACGGAGCTGCGGCGTTGTGATGAATGAATCTCCGCGCCGTATTATGTATTACCCACTTTTTACTTGATGTTTGCTGACTTTTCTTTATAATCGAAAAAAAATCAATGAATAGGAGTTTTTTTCGTATGTTTTGTCGTAGCCTGAGTTTTCTTTTCTTAATCATTAGCTGTGTTATTAATCTGTTATGCGTGCTTAGCCTGAGCAGTTGTTGGGTTAATCACGAGCGTGTGTTTGAACATGCCATTGAGTATGACGGCGTGCTGGTAGAAGATCCCACGGTTCACTATATGCATGAGGGTAAGCCCTACCGCCGAGGTGTGCGTGTTAACTGGCGGTGGACCCGCGATAGCTCATGGTCATCATTCGGCGAGAATATCGTTGGCCCGTCCTACTGGAAACGTACTGCGGTGCCCGGTTCGGAATCCGCCGTCTATTGTCGTGAACTGGTGAAAGGGGAATATGGAATGCATTACCACCCCGATTCTGCATGGCAAGAGGCAACTTTCCCCATGAATCGCGCGCGAAAAGACCCGCTTATCGGCAAATCCTATGCCGTAAATAACAGAGAGATAGATGATGCTTTTGAGGCTTCCGCGCATTTGACGTGGCGTGGCTTATATGCGTTACCGACAGCTGCGGTTCTTTTTGTGGTAGAGACACCCGTTAATTTAGTCACGTCTGTCTATTATCTCATAAAATACAGTTGATGATTTACCGGCGATAATCAGAATTTGACATATTCTGCAACTATGCTATAATGGCGCGACAAGTATGTTCGGGTTCATCAAAAATCTTTTTCGACGCAAGCCTGCAGAGAGTGCAGACGAGAGTGAGCAACGCCGTGCCCAGCAACAGCTGCTGACACTGTCCGTGGGTGGCATGGTTGCGTTGTGCGCTTTGGTATACAGTGTGCCGGATAACGCTTTGCTGAGCATTTATCGCATGTGTTGGGTGGTTTTGTGCTCTGTATCGCTTTGGGTTTTCTATGTTTTCGGGCGCAGGCATACCTCACTCAGCTTCCGCCCCGCGTTGCTGTGTGTGCTTTCCATAGTGATGCAGATGTTCCTCATGCATCTGATTATCTCCTATTGGAACCGCCATTTCCCCTCTTTGCATGAGGAGGTGCTGTTGGTTCTGCCCTACATGCTTGCCCCGGCTGTAACTGCTGTGCTGATTAATCGCTCTGTGGGCGTGTTCGTGGCACTGTGTTGTACCATGTATGGCGCGGTGCTGTTCCCGGTGGATTTTTCACTGGCATTCGTTGCAGATTACATTGGCATAAGCCTGCTCACAGGTGTATTATCCGCCGGTATTTGCGGGCATTTGCAAAAGCGCCAGCAGTTGCTCTATGCCGGGTTTAAATTGGGTGCGGTTGTGTTTTTCAGCGCTTTGATTTTGCTTGGGTTGCATGCAGATGTGCTGCGCTATGATATGATGCAGGACGGTTATTTGAGAATCCTTTTAGCCGCCTTGCTGACCATTGGTGTTAACTTCTTGTTCGGTATTATCATTAACGGTGTAATGCCCATGTTGGAAAACATTTTCCGCATATCTACCCATATCACTTGGTTAGAGTGGGCGGATATGAACCACCCTTTGCTCAAAAAACTGCAAATGACGGCCCCCGGTACCTTTCATCACTGTTTGTGTGTGCAGCGGTTGGCAGAGGGCGCGGCTGAGGCTGTGGGGGCAGATGTTACGCGCGCCGGAGTTTGCGGCCTTTACCATGATATCGGCAAACTCAATAACCCGCAGTATTTCTCTGAAAATATTGTGGACCAAAGCCTCTCCCCCCATGCGGAGCTTACCCCCGAGGGCAGTGCCCGCATTATTACCGGCCATGTAACAGCCGGGGTGGAGTTGGCTAAAGAGCACCGCCTTAACCCCATGATTATTGATGCCATACGCGAGCACCACGGGGTGACTACGGCTTATTTCTTCCTTCGTAAGGCTCAGGATACATACGAGGCCGCGCGCCAACGCTTTGAAGAGGGCCTTACAGATACCTGCCCGGATGAGGTTGACAAGTCTATTTTCACGTATGAAGGCCCCATACCGCAAAGCCGTGAGTCCGGCATTGTGAGCATGGCAGATGCCGTGGAGAGTGCCACGCGCTCCCTGCAACACCCCACAGAGGCGGATATCCGCAACATGATAGACGGTATTTTCAAAGGCCGAATCTTGGATGGTCATTTGCAGGATTGTGGCCTCACCCTTGGCGATATCTCAAAAATGAAGGAATCTTTCTTCCATACCCTCCGTACTATGAACCACAACCGCATTGCTTACCCCAAGCCCAAAGAGGGCGATGCCGCTGAGCGCATTGCGGAAAAGCGTCTGGCTACGGAGACCGAAGAAAAGAAGGGGGCATAAGGATTCCCCCGTGCTGAGACATGAAACAACATTTACGCAGTATCTGCATGGTGCTGGCGTTCCTGGTGGGCGGCCTGCTGCATGCAGAATTAGCACCGCTGGCGGCGTGGCTTCCCGTCGGTATTACGCTGATGCTTTGCATCACCTTTATAGGCCTTGACACCAAGCAGCTTAAACCCACGTGGATGCACCTGGTGTTGCTGGTAGTTTTGCAGTTAATGGGCTTGGGCTTTTGGTATGCTGCCGTATTAGCGGGGCACCCGGTGCTGGCGGAGTCTTTGTATTATTGTGCCGCAGCCCCCGTGGCATCTGCCGCGCCCGTTATTGTTAATTTGTTAAGAGGCAACACGGCATTTATCACCACGGCCATGGTGCTCAGCCAAGCCATGTTCGGCATAGTGACACCTTTTGTTTTACCCTTTGTTGTAGATGCCCCGGGGTTGGGTTATATAGATTTTCTGTTGGTTGTATTATACCAGATAATGGTGGCATTGGGGGCTCCGGCTCTCATCTCATTCTTGTTGCGGGTGTGCTACCCACCCTGCAAGCAATGGGCACCCAAGCTGCGTGATTATTCTTTAGCTATTTGGATTATCAACCTCACCATTGTTTCAGCTGCCGGCACACACCGCCTGTTGCTCATGAATTACAGTTTTTATGATATATGGCCGGTGGCATTGGGTGCTTTAACAATTTGTGCTATCGGGTTTATAGGTGGCTACTGGTTGGGCTACCCGCGCCTCAAGCGTGAGTGCTCTCAAGCCCTCGGCCAAAAAAACACCATTCTTACGCTTTACATCGCAGGCCAGCCTTATGCTACCCCTCTGGCTTATATAGGCCCGGCTTTTTATGTGTTTTTCCATAATGTCGCTAATGCTATTCAGCTATCCCTGGCCTTGAGAGAACAAAAAAAGGCAGGCATTGACAAATAATCCCTCATCCACTATAATAAAGCCCGTTATGAATGCTGCACAAAAAGCTCTTTCTACATTCCGTGAGCCCCCCTTCATGTACAATTGCGCTCAAACCATTTGCGCCGCGTTCGGGCGTGAGGATTTGCTTGAATCCATGAAAGCCTGTGGTGGCGGTAAAGCCCCCGATGGTACATGTGGTGCGCTTTATGCTGCCATGACCTTGGCCGGAGATAAGGCTGAAACTATACGCACCGCTTTTGCTGCTACCCATGGTGCTTGTACTTGCCGTGAGCTTAAAGGCGGCTCTCCCCGTGTTGCCTGCCAAGATTGCGTTAAAACGGCGGCTGCTCTCTTGGAGCAACTCGATAATGCATAATTTTAACCCCATTATTCAAAAGGCCCTGCCGTAAATGTGCGGCAGGGCCTTTTGAATAATAGCTTACAGTATAATTAATTGGCTCGGAAAAGCCCTTCGTCGTCTATTCCGTCTGCCATCATGCGTATGGAGGGATCCGCCAAAATGCGCTCCGCTGCGGGTAAATCATAGTAGTGATTGATCGTAAAGGAGGTCCAGCCTCCAATCTGTTCTTTCGCTATTATATCTTCAGCAGCCGAAATAAGGTTTCCGGCCATGCGGCGATTAGGGGAGCGGCGGTAAATTATCTCCGCAAAGTGAAGGTTGCTGGTTTCGCTGAATCTGCCGTAGGAGAAATCTCTTTGCTCAAACTCCCAGTGCGGATTGGAGCTCATAAAACACATATTCAGGTCTGCCGCTAAACGAGACGGCGTAATAATCCCCCCGGCAATAACCATCAGCAGCATGCAACCCATGCAGATTTTGGCAAACTTGCGGAAGTTGCCCTCACAGGCCATATAAAATACCAGAATCACCAAACCGGCCAAACCCAATAACAGGAACTCCCCGGCTAAGATACGGCGTGTGGTGAACCCGTAGTCGCATATTTGGTAATACAGGCGCAGGTATACGCTGGCTGCCAGCAAGAATGTTTGAATGACCAGCAGGTACCCGGCAAGTTTGGCACCCATGGACTGGCGGGCTATACCGTTGCGACGGAACAAGAATATCAACACCAGTGCTGCAAGGATGGCTGCCCAAGTGATGGAGTCCGCCCCGTCGTGCAGATAGGCTGTTTGCGTGATACCCTCGGGTATGTTTTTGAACCACAGGTAGGCAATGTCTGTAGCGGTTGCAACCAAGAAGGCTGCGTTGATGCCGATAAGGGAGTAGAGCGGCAGCTGCGGCAACAAAGTGGTGCCTTGCTGCGGTTTAATCGGTTGGTTTATCGGTAAGGGGGCAAACGGGCGTTTATGGGCATATATACCGAACACCAGTATACCCACAGCCCAGTAGATAAGGTGGTAGGCGAAATCCCAGCTGATGTTCAGATAAATCACCAGCTCATTCCAGCGGGAAACAATCCATTGCCATACTTGCTCCACCACGGGGTTACCGGAGGCAAAGATGCTGAGGAATGCAATGAAAAGTGCTACCGATACCAGCACAGAAATGAAAGTGGGCAGAACCTTGCGCAGCACGTGAGTTTTCTTTTCCTTTTCCTGTTTGGGGCGGCGGGCGGTCCAATAGCCCCACCAACTACGGTATTCTACATTGACGGTTATGGGTTCCCCTTTGGGTGTGGGGATGGCAAGCAGAAAGAACGGGGCCAATATGCCTATAAAGTAGTTCAATATATTACCACTTACCAATAATGCCGTGCAGTTGATACAGGCTAAACCCGCTAAAAAGCAAATCTCCCCCTTGCTCAAGTCTTTGCGTAGCAACAGAATACCGCTGGTAAGCAAAATGCCTGCTATGCCTGCACCCACGCCTATGCCACCAACCCTGGGCCAATATAAATCTGCCGCTGCGGCTGCCAGCAGTAAAACGATGAAGGGAATAGCTCCTTTTCGCCACCATGTGGGGTCTTCCGTTGTCTTGGGAAGGGGCTTTAAAGCCGGTGCTACCGTTTGCGGGTTGGGCACGGCCGGGGTGATTACCGATTTGGGGATAGGCGGCAAATTGGGCACGCCGGATGCTTCGTTTGGTGAGGAGGAGGATTCTGTGTTCATGTTTATGTTATTGAGACGTTAAAATCCAACAAATTGTTCAAAATTATTTCAAGGTGCCGTTGGCATAGTCGGCAGCCATGAGCCCGGCACCGATAAGCCCGGAATCTGCCCCGAAATGCGCGGGCAAGATACGCAGTGCGGCATAGTGCACGGGGAAGAGCTGTTGGCGAAGACTCTCTTGCAGCGGGGTAAAGAGCAAATCCCCGGCCTTGGCCACACCGCCGCCTATGATGATGGCCTCCGGCACCAATGCATACATAAGGTTCATGATAAGTATGCTCAATTTATCCGCAAAATCGCGGTAAAGTTTAATAGCTATGGGATCTCCCCGGCGGGCGGCTTGCTCCAGTAAATGAGGGGCGCAATCTTGTGCCGTTTTTGAGATACCCGCAGCTGCATAAGCCTGCACGGCATCTGCCGCAAACTCATTGTTGCCGATGTATTCTTCAATAGCCCCGCGATTACCGAACGGGCCGACTCTGCCGTTAAAAGCAATGCTGGTTTGCCCCAGCTCTGCACATGATACATTGCGCCCGCGCAGCATACGGTTATGAATGACAATTCCACCGCCAATGCCTGTACCCAAGGTAAGGCAGGCCAGGCTCGCCAGCCCTTTACCCGCCCCCAGCTTCCACTCTGCATAAGCCATGCAGTTGGCATCGTTATCCAACACAACGGGCAAGCCCAGTGCTTGAGAGATAACCTCACGCACGGGTTCCTCGTGGTCCCACACGGGTACATTGGTGAGCTGGTAGAGCACGCCCCGGTAAAAATCCACCCAACCGGGCATACCCAAGCCCACCGCTGCCGCGTGCGGATGCTCGCGCAGCAGCTGTTGCATGGTTTGGCACATGGCGGCCATAATCTCCTGCGGGCTGTTGTAGGCAGCCGTAGGCAGGGGCTGCGCTTTTTGCAGAATATGCTCGCCCTGCGTAACGGCAATTTTAATGCTCGTGCCACCAAAGTCTACAGCCAGTGTTTCCGGCGGAGTTGTCATGTGCGGGGCGGTGGGGGATTAGTAACCACGGTTCAGCACGGGCTTGCCGGTGTCTATGGGCATGCCATCTGTCTGTTTGCTCAGGTCAAAGGGTATACGCCAACGAAAGCGCGTGCCCTCATAGGTTTGCAGCAGAACATCCAGTGCCATTTCCCCGGCGTCTCTGTTGTTGAGGGCACCCAGTTCATTGAGGGGTATGATGACACCCGCCTCTTTTTGCCCCTGTTTGTTGGTACCCACGTTGCAGGCGAAAGCAATGGCATCATAATCCTGATTCACTTGGTAGGGCGGGTCTTGTATGTAGGCGTTGACGCCCGCTACTTCTTCGGATACCACCAGGTGCAGCTCTAACGTGCCGCCTCGCTTGACAAATGTGGCGTGGTGTACGGTGGGGGCTGCCTCTATGCTGTAGAACTTGTGCGGGTTGCCCTCGGATACGAATATCTCCGTGTTAGACAATATGGAGCAGGAGGAACGTGTAAGATAGGTGGGTGAGTAACCAAAGGTGTAATTGCCCGCCCCCATCAGGGCTGTGCCCATGGCTTTGTTTTCGCGGATGGTGCCGGTGTTGTGCGGCAGGTTCATACCGTGCCCCAACTCGTGCGCAAAGCCGCCGTACCATTTGGTGAGCCGCTTGCCTTCCTTTGTTTTTTGCCCTAAGTGTTTGATGTCAAAGTCTGTGTAATCCAGAGCAAAGCAATAGCGACCATAGCCGTAGAACGGTACACCGCCCGGGTTTTTGTCGCTGTAGCCTTCATCTTGCCATGTGGGCATAATGATAAAGGTGTGGCTGCTCATTTTCTTGTCGGGGTGAGCACGGAACCATGCCTCTACCTCCTCAATACAAGCGTTGTGGCCCTTGCCGTAGGCGTAGCTCTTGTGCGGCTGCTTACCTTGCACATAGCAAATATCCACATTGCCGTTTGCCGTGCGGGATAACCCGAAGGATCGATTGCCGAATCCATTACGCGCCATCTCTTTACCGTAGTATTGTTGCAGGTAAACCAGCAGCTCGCTGATGCGGCGCTCAGAGTCTGCCGTGGGCTGCATATCATTACCGGTAAAGTAGATGATATTAAGATTGTGTGCATTTTTCTCCAGCTCAATGCTGTCCGCCAACAGCTCTTTGGCGCGCGGCTGAAAATGCTCGGGTACTGCTCCTGCTGCCGTTATTGCCAAGGCTGCGGAGCACATCATGGTCATGCGTATGCTGTTTGCCATGCCGATATTCTGCCAGATTAGCCCGTTTTGTCAATCAGAAAAGAAAAATGCCCCGGCTGTGTATGTTCAAAATGCCCCCTTAACCCATAATCGGAGCTGCACCCTTATGGTTGCGGTATTTGCACGTCTGCCATATATTCTTTGACGGCACGGGAAATTTCCGTTGCAATGTCAGCTTTTGGTTTGGCAAAGCCCGGCACAAACCAAGGGAACCCGCCGACAAGGTCGTGGAAAACGGCTACCTCGCCATCGCAAGTGCCTTTGCCTGCCCCGATGCCGATGGTGATAATCGGGCATGCCTTGGTGATTTCGGCTGCCACACAGTGGCGGGTGCATTCAATCACCACGGAGAAAGCACCGGCCCGCACAACGGCCTTCATGTCTTCCATAATGGCGGCGGCCTCTTCATCCGTTTTGCCGCGCATGCGGTAGCCGCCCTCTTCTTTCACTTTTTGGGGCAGCAAGCCGATGTGTGCCTGCACGGGGATACCTGCTTGTACAATGGTGCGTATGTGAGCCTCTTTAGCTGCGCCACCCTCCAGTTTAACAGCATCTGCCCCGGTGGCCATAAGGGCTTGGGCTGTTTCTAAGGCCTGTTCGGGCGTTTCGTAGGTATGAATGGGCATGTCCGCAATCACCACGGCATTTTTTGCGGCTCGCGCAACGGCGGCTGTGTGGTGCAGCATGTGGTCCAGTGTCACATGTGTGGTGTCGGGGAACCCCAGCATCATCATCCCCAAGGAGTCGCCTACCAAAATCATATCCACCCCGGCCTCATCCACCAAACGAGCGGTGGGATAGTCGTATGCAGTCAGTTCGCTAACAGGGGCTTTCCCTTTTTTGGCAAGAATGGCTTCTATTTTACTGTTCATGGTCATGTTACAGATCAAATGCTTTTACGGACGGTCCTTCCGGTAAATTCGCCAACATGGAGCTGACGTTTTGGTTGTGCCCCGGTAGGGTGAGCTGTGCATCCAAATCGCACAGGGGGCGTAGCACAAATTCTCTTGTATGTGCGCGGGGGTGTGGCAAGGTGAGGGCAGGGGTGTTTATTTGTGCCTCCCCGTACATAACAATGTCTATATCGCAAGTGCGGGGGGAACCGTATACGCCGTTGCGTTCTCTACCCAGCTCTTTTTCAATACGCATACAAAGCTCCAGAACCTCTTGTGGGGGCATAGCGGTGTTAACCTCCACGCACGCATTCAGGTAATACGGCGAGCCTGCGGGGCAGCCCACAGGCTCTGTCTCATATAATTGGGAAAGCCGCAGCCCTCCGAATGCGTCTGCCAGGTAGTCACACGCGGACTCCAGTATGGCAAGGCGATCCCCCACGTTGGAACCCAGGGAGAAAATAACGCGCTGCGTTGCTGTGGCGGAGCCGCTCATGGCTCAATCCGTAAAGCCCAAAACATCCTGCATGTTGTACAGGCCGGCGGGCTTGTCTGCCAGCCAAATGGCGGCGCGTACTGCCCCGGTGGAGAATGTCATGCGGCTGGAGGCCTTGTGTGTAAGCTCTAAACGCTCACCATCCGTGGCATACATAACGGTGTGGTCGCCCACAACATCACCGCCGCGCATGGAGTGCATGCCGATTTGTGCTTGCGGGCGGGCACCAACAAGCCCGTTGCGACCATGCATCACGTCCTTCTCGTAGTCAAGACCGGTTTCTTCACACACTACCTCTGCCAGGGTGCGGGCGGTGCCGCTGGGGGCATCCAGCTTGTGGTGGTGGTGCATCTCTATGATTTCAATATCATAGTCTTTGAGAATACGCGTAGCTTTGCGGGTAAGCCAGAACAACGTGTTAACCCCCACGGAATAGTTGGAGGCAAACACAATGGGTATGCTCTTGGCGGCCTCACAGATAGCGGCTTTCTCCTCTGCCGTGTGTCCTGTGGTGCCTATTACCAAGGGCTTGCCCTGTGCTACTGCCGTGGCAAGCAGCTCCGGGGTAAAACCGTGGAAGGAGAAGTCAATGGTAATGTCTGCTGCCTGCATGGCTGCGGCAATGTCTTGCCCTACATCATGCGTGGCGGCAATTTCTGCAGCCGGGTTGAGTTCAATGGCCTGTTTAACGGCTTGACCCATGCGGCCGGATATTCCGGTAATGAGAATTTTCATGATATGGAATTACAGAAGATTGAAGTTCTTAAGCAAGGTGGCGAGTTTTTCGTGCTTCTCCTCGGCCAGTGGTACAAGGGGCAGGCGAATCTCCCAGCTCATGTCGCCACGCATAGCCATGGCTGCTTTAATGGGCACGGGGTTGCCGTCCAAGCTCATCAGCCCCTTCATCAGCGGGTAGTATTTCTTTTGCAGCTCCAGTGCTTTGAGTCCGTCGCCGCTCAGGGCTGTGTCTACCAAGTCTTTCATTTGGGCGGGGGCTACGTTGGAGGTAACGGATACCAAGCCCACGGCGCCGCAGGAGATAAAGGGAACGGTGAGACCATCGTCGCCACTCAGTACGGCAAATTTCTCGGGCAGAGCTGCTACCAGTTGGTTGACGCGCTCTACACTGCCGCCGGCTTCTTTAATGGCAACAATGTTGGGGCAATCTGCTGCCAAGCGGGCTACGGTTTCAACGGCAATTTCAATGCCGCTGCGGCCGGGGATGCTGTAAAGGAGAATCGGCAGTTTCGTGTTGTCTGCCACGGCTTTGAAATGGCGGTATACACCCTCTTGGTTGGGCTTGTTGTAGTAGGGGCACACTTGCAGGGTGCCGTCTGCTCCCATGGCCTCTGCCTCTTGGGTCATGGCGATGGCTTCGGCTGTGCTGTTAGAGCCGGTGCCAGCAATAACTTGGCAGCGACCTGCAGCGTATTCAATGGCCAAGCGTATGACCTCCATGTGTTCTTGATGACTCAGCGTGGGGGATTCACCGGTGGTGCCCACGGGTACAATGCCATCCACCCCTCCGGCAATCTGCGCCTCTACCAGCGCTTTGAGTGCCTCTTTGTCAATTTTGTTGTCCTTGAACGGGGTGACGATTGCGGTGTAAAGTCCTCTGTATTTCATAATCTCGCGGATATTCTACCACAATTAGCCCGAAAGTCACGCTTTTTTGCTGTAGAAAGCTGCTTTTTCTTGTTTTCTATACCGATTGTGTGGAGCTTACCCCTGTACACTGTGCAGGGCTACCTCAAAGGCGCGTATTGTGCTGGCCGGGTTGGCTATGCCTTTACCTGCAATGTTAAACGCTGTGCCGTGATCCGGGCTGACTCGTAACCTCGGCAGCCCTATGGTGGCGTTTACCGCATTGTCGAAATCCAACAATTTCAACGGAATAAGTGCTTGGTCGTGGTAGGGTGCCACTACGCCGTCGAAGAGCCCATCTGCTGCGTCTCGGTATACGCAATCCGGCACGCATGGCCCACAGATGCGTGCCCACGGAATAAGTTGCTGCAATTGCTCTACTGCCGGTTGGATGATGCGTTTCTCTTCATCCCCAAAGGCACCGTTTTCCCCGTTGTGGGGGTTAAGCCCCGCCAGAGCAAGTTTGGGGGCGTTAACGCCGGTGCGATGTAAAAAATCAGCCAATAGCTTGCCTACGCGTACAATCTCCTCTGTTTGTAATAATTGAGGTACCTCTGAGATTGCCTTATGTGTGGTACAAAGTACAACGGTAAGATGCTTGCCGGTAAGGCACATGGCGTAATCTTTTACTCCCATTCTGTCCGCAAAAAATTCTGTTTGACCAGGGTAATTAAAGCCAATTTTATGCAGAGCTTCCTTACAAACGGGGGCTGTCACCACGGCATCTATCTCTCCGCTTTTCAGGGCTGCTGCGGCCAGCTCCAAATGCTCCAGGGCTGCATGGGCTGTGGCTTCTGTTGGTTGCCCCGGTGTGCAGGGTATTTTTTTGCCGATAAGCTTGTACTGCGCCTGCCCGGATACCCGCTGCAAGGCGGCCTCTATTACCTCCGGGCCAATGCCTGCTTGGTCTCCCAAGGTGTATCCTATGACCGCTTTCTCGATGCTCATGGTTTTTCGCTATCTGTTTTTAGGTGCTTGGGGGGACTCCGTCTTGGGGAGCGGGGGTGCCGGCGGTCTGTATGAACGCTGCGTGTTGATGTAGTCTGTGTTGTCCTGCTTCTGCTTGAAACTCAAATGTGAATTGATTGTTGCATTATACCCCACGGTTGCAATGGCTGCAACTATGGTAAGTATTAATGCGACGATGCTCAAGTAGATGTGCATGCCATGATTATACTCTTGTTATGCTATAAATCAAGCTTATTGTATGGTGACGGAAAATTATTTAATTTTTCTTAAAATTAAGAAAATGTGTCATAATGCGTGTAAGGGGGTTGACAAATTGGGAAGATTGTGTATATATTCCTCCTGCATTTTGCCAAACACTTGACAAAATGCGTAAAGCGTGGAGTATAGTCACATTTTTCACAGCATCACATGTCAACGACAAAAAAGAATACGAATTCAACCAAGCCCGCAGGTACAAACGCTGCCAAAAAGTCAGCTACCCCTGCTAAAAAAACTCCAACCAAGGCAAAGGCTGCATCCTCTCCTGCGGCTGAGCCTCAAAACAAGGACGCTCAAAAGAGCATTGCCACGCAGGCTAAGCCTGTCGCCGCTAAGAAACCCACCCCTGCGAATAAAACCAAAGCTGCGGAAAAGAAGGCTCCTGTAAAGGGGGCTGAATCCGCAAAAAAAGCCCCTGTTGCCAAGAAAGCAGAGGAAAAGAAGCCTGAGGTAAAAAAAGCCCCTGCCGCCAAGAAAGCAGAGGAAAAGAAGCCTGAGGTAAAAAAAGCCCCTGCCGCCAAAAAGGTAGAGGAAAAGAAGCCTGAGGTAAAAAAAGCCCCTGCCGCCAAAAAGGTAGAGGAAAAGAAGCCTGAGGTAAAGAAAGCCCCTGCCGCCAAGAAAGCAGAGGAAAAGAAGCCCGAGGTAAAAAAAGCCCCCGCTGCCAAGAAAGCAGAGGAAAAGAAGCCTGAGGTAAAAAAAGCCCCCGCTGCCAAGAAAGCAGAGGAGAAGAAGCCTGAGACTAAGAAAGCCCCTGCCGCCAAGAAACCGGAGGAGAAGAAGCCTGTTGAGAGGCAAACAGACCCGGAAATAGATGCGGAGATTGCTGCTGAAATTGCTCGCACGACGCGTCGTAAACGTAAAAACTATACCCCCCCGCGCATTACTGCTAAGGAGCTTCAGGAGTTCTTCCCGGATGACATTACTCTCAAAACGGCATTTAAAACTCTCTTGGGCTTAGCTAAGAAGAATAATGGCTACGTGACGGATGATGATATCTTTTCCTCCCTGCCTATGGATGGCTATGAGGAGCAGGATACAGAGAAACTTTTCGAGCGTTTGCACTCCATAGGGGTGGAGGTTCGTGATGAGTCTGTAGATATTGCCCCGATATCTGCCGCAGACCTCAAGCCTGCAAAAGGCAGCAAAGGTGGCAGTATCGTTGACACCCCCGTGGTGCAGGAAAAAGTGCGCCAGTTGATTGTTCTTGCCACAGAGCAGGGGTATTTGACCTACGACGACATTAATGATGTATTGCCCAACGACATGATTAACCCTGCGGACCATGAGGAAATCATGGAACGCCTGCGTGGCATGAACTTCGACATCATTGATGCCTCTGACGTAGATAACTACAGTGCCCGTGAACGTTTGGTGGAATCCGGTGAGGAGGATGAAACCGAGAAATTGGAGGCCAAGATGGATATCTTGGATGACCCCGTACGCATGTACCTGAAGCAGATGGGGCAGAAAGACCTCCTCAAGCGTGAGCAAGAGGTCAGCCTTTCTATTCGCATTGACCACGCAGAAACCGAGCTGCAAACACGTTTGCATAAGTTTGGTGTGGTTGCCATGCTCTATTTGGAGACGGCTCAGCGCATCCTCCAGAATAAAGAGCGCTTTGACCGTGTGGTGGCAGATAAAAATATTGACCACCGTGAGCAGTACTTCAAGGAGATTCAACCCTTGATTAACAAGGTGTATGACCTGCACGACTCTGCTCAGGCTGCTTACAATAACCTCCGCCGCGCACGCCGCCGCAATAAAGGGGTGGAAGCGGCTCAAAAAGAGTTTGCTGACCTGCTGGATACGCTGGACGGCATGTATCGCAAGTTCTCTTTCAAAGGTAAAGTTTATGAGGACTTTGTAAGCCGCCTGCGTGAGATGCGCCAACGTATCATGAAACTGCGCCGTCAGTATGAAGGGGCTCATGACAGTAAAGAGTTCAAGGATGCCATGGCTGAGTATGAGGTGCAGCTCTGGATGCCGGTCTCTGAGTTTTTGGAAAATTATCAGGCCATGCGTAAGGCTATGACCGAGGCTAAGGATGCTAAAAAGGAAATGATTGAGGCAAACCTGCGCCTCGTTATCTCCATTGCTAAAAAGTATACCAACCGTGGCCTTGCGTTCCTGGATCTTATTCAAGAGGGTAACATGGGCTTGATGAAAGCTGTTGAGAAGTTTGAGTACCGCCGTGGTTACAAGTTCTCCACCTATGCCACATGGTGGATTCGCCAGGCCATTACCCGCTCCATTGCAGACCAGGCCCGCACCATTCGTATCCCCGTGCATATGATTGAAACCATCAATAAGCTGATGCGTGTGCAGAAGAAGCTTGTGCAGGACTTTGGCCGTGAGCCTACGCCGGAAGAAATTGCCGCAGAAAGCGGCATGCAGGTGGAACGTGTGCGCAGTGTGCTTAAGATGGCTCAGCAGCCTATCTCTATGCAACAGCCCGTCGGTGATTCTGATGATACCTCATTCGGCGATTTCCTGGAGGACAAGAGCGCAGAAAACCCCATGGACGGTGCCGCCTTTAACTCCCTCAGAGAAAAGCTTTCGGGTGTGCTCAATACGCTCAATGAACGCGAGCGTGCCGTTATTGAACAACGCTTCGGCCTTAAGGACGGTAACCCCCGCACGCTTGAAGAAGTGGGCCGCCAGTTTAATGTAACGCGTGAGCGTATTCGCCAGATTGAGGCCAAGGCTTTGCGTAAGTTGCGTCATCCCACGCGTATCAGCTGCATCAAGGGCTTCCTGGATACGTCCAATAATTAATGCGGCGTTCCTTGATTGCCTGAATCTCTCTGCCGATTGCCTTTTGTGGGTAATCGGCAGAGAGTTTTTTTAGTTATATTAATTTTTTTTTAACTTTTGCTCACTTTTAGAGTGACTTCACGCGCGGAGTCTGCTAGAATAATGGCACTTACCATGATGAGACATTTTTCTCGTACCTCCATCCTTTCTCTTCTTGCACTGGGGAGCTTATCCTCAGCGCCGTATTGTTTTGCCCGGGAATCTAACGATGCTACAGCACGAGCAGAGGCGGCTCGCCATGAAATGGCGGTGAGAGATGCCCGCCAATCCGTACAGGAGGCTCGCTTGGCATATCAAGCTCGCAGATACAGCGATGCCGTAGAGCATTACAGGACGGCATTGGCCTCCCTGCCTAACTCTCCGTCTACTCAGTCGTTTGCTCGATTTGTGAAAGATTGCCTCTCTGATGCGTTGATTGCCAAGGCTATTGATTATCGCCTGGTTGGTCGCAGGGATGAAGCTATCTCCTTCTTACGAGAGGCTATCAGCCTTTCTCCCTCCAATAAACGCGCAGAGGTTGAGCTAACCTATACTATGGATGCCGTGCGTACGAACCCTGCGCTGACACCCCAACATCTGGGGGATGTTGCGGAGGTAACGCGCCTGCTTGAGCTTGGCTATGGGCAGTTAAACTTGGGTAAGTATGATGAGGCTATCGCCACGTTCCGTCAAATCTCTCAGTATGATAAGTACAACTCTGCGGCTCAGCAGGGGATTGAAGCAGCCACGAATCGCAAGATTGCCGCACTGAAAGATGCTCGTAACGCCGTGCGTGCCGATATGTTGGCAGAGGTTGATAAAACTTGGGATAAGCTCTCTGAAGATATGGCCCCCAAGGATATGGAGGTCGCCCCGACGGAGGGAGAGTTCCAAGCCCTTGATGGCGAAGTGGAAGATGCGATTGCCGCCTCTATCATGGAGATGAAAATCCCCAACATCGTTTTTGAAGATGCCGGGATAATGGACGTACTGGAGGCCCTGCAAAACCAAATCCGCAGATTTGAGAGCACCGGAACCCGTGCCGGGAGAAACATCAACCTTACCACCAATTTCGGTAAGCCGGATTCCCCGGGGTATAAGGAGATTATGAGCCGTACCATTACGCTCAAACTTACCGAGGTATCTGTTAAGGAGATTTTGGATATCCTCTCTTCTCAGCTCGGGACAAGTTACTATTACACCCCCACCGGTGTGGAGCTTTCATTCTCCGGTAAAGATTTCGGCCCCTTGATTGACAGAACTTTCACTGTGCCGCCTCACTTCTTTGACCCCTCGGATGTAGAATCCTCTGATGACGAAGACGGCTTTGAAGAGGAGGGGGCTCGTGTAACCGTGCATCGTGTCAACCCGGTACAATCTCTCAAGAGCATGGGTATCTCTTTCCCCGAGGGAGCCACGGCGCGTTATTCTTCCTCCACCCGCCAGTTACATGTTCGTAACACGGCCTATAATATGGAGGATATTCAGGACTTGTTGGATGAGCCCCTGACAGAGGAACGCCAAGTTGTGCTCAATGTCGTTATGATGGAGGTCTCTGAGAACGACCTGGAACAACTCGGCTTTGATTGGCTCTTCAATGTCAATATAAATGGAGAATACGACGTTGGTGGCGGTACAGATAATTTGGCATCCTCTGCTACCGGTATCCCCATCTTCCGGGGGTATAACCAACCGCAACAAGGCGGTGCGGCTATTACCAGTGGTTTGCGTAGTGGTACAGAGGCTCTCTCCCCGGATAAGATGGAGCACCTCATCTCCTCCGGTGGTGCTGCAGAGTATCACGGCGGGGCGGCTACTCGCTCCCCCTATATATTCGGTATCAGAGGCGTGTGGAGCTCCGTTGACGTTACCTTCATGATGAACGGCCTTTCTCAGAAAAAGGGCGTAGACCTCTTGCGTAATCCTCGCCTTATCTTCAGCCCCGGTATGGATGAGCAGGTTACATTTGCTGATGTAACTGAAATGTTCTTCCCTGAGACTTGGGAGCCTTCCGAAATGGCCACATTCAATGGCAATAACTGGAATAATAACAATAATAACAACAACAATAATAATAATAACAACGGCAGCAGCGGTTCCTCTGTTGCTACCGGTGCTATCCCGTCAGACTTTGTCCGCTTTGGTATGGTTGACGACGCCATTGGTGGTTTCGGTACCATTCTGCAAGTTCATAGTGCTGAGATTTCTGAGAGTGGCGAGTACGTAACGCTGGCTTTAACCTCCACAACCAATGAGTTTGAGGGCTTTATCAACTGGGGGTCTCCCATTAATTCTGCCTCATGGACCAACTCCGGCAAAGTGGAGTATGTACAGCTTTCTCCCAACTATATCTTGCAGCCCATGATTAAGCGTTATGTGGAAAATACCAAAATCACGCTTGTTCCCGGTTCTGTGATGGTGATGGGCGGCTTAAAAGAAGCCAAGCATGTGCGTTTTGAAGATAAAGTACCTGTTATCGGTGATTTGCCCTTGGTTGGGCGTCTATTCCGCTCCGAGGGTGAACAGAAAATTCGCAAAGCTTTAATCTATTTTGTCAAGGTGGATGTAGTAGACCCGACCGGTAGAGATGTCAGAACCGGTGAGCGCCCTTCATCCGTTTCTGATAATTTCTGATACTAAATCATGAGTAATAACAACGAAGATAAATATACGCGTGAAGGTGATGATAATTCTCAGGTTAGAAACATCATCAACCAATTGAATAACGACAAACCCTCTCGTGAGAAATCCCGAGAGGTTGTTGTGCGTGCGGATGGTACTAAAGTGATTCGTGTGACCAAGAAACGTAAGGTCATGGTATCTAATGATGAGAAGAACCGCCGCTCTCGTAAAAAATTCCTTGTAGGCTTATTGGGTTTCTTTCTTCTTGCCTCTGCATTGGTTGCTTTTTACCTGTACAGGATGTCTGAAATGTGTTCAGAATCCTATTTTAATGAGAAAAAGCAAGAGCTGTGTGCTGCATGGGGGGCTGAGTCTATAGAGATTACCAACCCTCGTGTGGAGGGTATGAAGCTCACCATTGACCGTTTAATTGCCCGTTTCCCGGAGTCTTCAATGTTGGAAAAAGTTGAACTCAACGGCATGAATGCTTCGTTAGCCGTTTCTTCTTTTATTGCAGGTGAATTCCAAACGGATAATTTATCCGTTAAGGTTGCGGATATTCGTTTACGCAAGGGATATGATAAATTAATGTTACCACGCTGGGCCGGTGCCGAGCCGATTTGGAATATAAAAAATGTCAGCTGTGCTAAGCTCAGTTTCTCCGTCGGGCATCCGGATGAATCTCCTGTTACCTTGAAGAATGCCGAGGCGCAGATGTATCACTCTGCCGGGGCGGATTCCGGTCAGGTTGTTATCATCAATAAAGGTACATTGACCCTTGCCGGTGTCGGTAAAGAACTGAGCAACCACATGCGTTACAACTTTAATTTGTTGGATGCCAAGTTGTTCCTTTCCTCTGTATCGGTTGAGGATATTCGCGTTAACTGTCAGGACCCCAACAGTTTGCTGCGTGATAAAGAGGCGGAGCGAGACTCTATTTCCTCTCTGAATGCCAAGGAGTTAGTAACTGCCGATTTTATTATTCATGGCCGTATTGGTGAAGGTGAAAGTCTTTATGGCCCTTATGAACTTGAAATTGCAAGCTTGCCTTTTGCTTTGCTTACGCACGGGGTTTATGATAAAATTTTCGGAGCAGAAGTTTCTTCCTCCCGCAACGAAAATGCCGAGCGTATTAAGATGACCTTATCTCCTGCCGGAGCCCCCGCCGTATTCTCCGGCAAAATGATGATTACCGATGTTCAGTTCCGTGATACGGATTTAGATGCCAAATCCGTTTACATTACACACATTGTCAATGCAAACCAAAACCGTAAATATACTAAGATTAATTTCGCACAGGCGTGGGTAACGCTCTCCCGGGCCAACGGTGAGATGGTGCTTGATATTGCAGATGGTGCTATGGTTGAAAGAGGCTCGACGGATATTTCTATCCATGGGCAGATGACAGTAAACATGAACTCTGCTAACGGTCAGTGGAATGATTTGCCCCTCAGCGGACATTTAACATACTCTTTACCGCGTAAGGTTTTGAACAGCGAGTACAAAGGCGGTGTTATAGACCCCATTTTCTCTGCTGATCCTAAGAACGACTTACGCTGTGTATTGAAGACAACGCTCTCCGGCGTATCCATCCTTCCGCAAGACGACAGCCGCTCACAGGTTGATGCTACAGCAGAGGCTCGTAGTACCCTTATCCGGGCAGAGGGTATATTTGATGTTGACTCTGTACCGGATGTGATTAAGGCTAATGATCCCGAGCAAAACGGTACAACAGATTCTGCTGTTGATACCAAAGACGACATCTTTAAAACCGAAGAAGAAAAGAAGAACGAAATGTCTGACGATGAATTCTTTGGTGTTAAGGATGAGAACGATATCTTCAAAAGCACTCCCGGTACGGCCCCGGCAGATCCTTCTATCAAGTTCTGATCATTTTGCATTGTATGTCATCCGAATTACGAAAAAAATGGTGGACGGTTCCGGTAGGGCATCTGGTATGGTTCTTTATTACTCTGATATGCTTTACGCTTCGTAAAAAAGTAATTTTAGAGGATTCTGATGGCAAACCCATGGGCAGCTTCCAGTGCATTATTGCCCTTTGGCATAACAGAGTCTTTGTACCTTGCTATGTGTATAGGTATGTTATAAAAGGCAAAAAAGTGCAAATGAGCATGCTCACCAGTGCCAGTAAGGATGGTGCCTTGCTCGCCACGGTAGCCAAAGATTACGGCATGCGGGCCGTGCGTGGCTCCAGCCGGCGCCGTGGGGTTGCCGGCTTCATGGATATGTTGCGCGAGCTCAGGGACGGTTGCAGCATGTGCATCACCCCGGATGGCCCCAAAGGCCCCATCTATAAGTGCCACCCCGGTGTCATTAAACTTGCCTCCGTCAGTGGCTTGCCCATAGTCCCCGCGCGTATCAGTTACAGCTCCTATTGGCGCATCAAAAAAGCTTGGGATGGCTTCATTATCCCCAAACCTTTCTCCCGTGTTGTGGTGCACCTGGCCAAATGTATAGAAGTACCCGCAGAGCTTACTCCGGAGCAACAGCAGGAATACTGCGAGAAACTCAATCAGGCCCTTGCCGCCGGCACCCCTGATTTTGAACCCATCCATCCCGAAAAATCTTAAATCATTCCCCGCTATCTTATATGTCTACCACCATTATTAACGGTAAAGAAGTGGCACAGCAAATACGTGCCGGCCTCATCGAGGAGATTGCCGCGCTGAAGGCTCAAGGCCATACACCGGGCTTAGCCGTTGTTCTTGTGGGTGAGGATCCCGCCTCTCAAGTATACGTCGGCTCCAAAGTTAAAGCTTGTGAAGAGCTCGGCATCTACTCACAAAAATGGGAGCTCCCCACAGAAACCACACAGGAGGAATTAGTGGCCCTGATTCATAAACTCAATGCAGATGACCGCATTCACGGCATCTTAGTGCAGAGCCCTCCCCCCAAGCACATCGATGAAGAAGCCGTTATTCTTAATATCGACCCCCGTAAGGATGTCGACGGTTTCCACCCCATCAACGTTGCCAAACTCGTGCTGGAAGATGAAGAAGGCTTTGTGCCCTGTACACCCCAGGGGTGCATGGAGCTGCTCAAGGCTTACAACATCGAAACCGCCGGCAAACACGCCGTGGTGATTGGCCGCAGCATGATTGTTGGCAAACCCATGGCCAATCTTCTCGTGAGCAAAAAAGCCAATGCTACCGTCACTATTGCCCACTCTCGCACAAAAGATCTCCCCGCACTGTGCCGCACGGCAGACATCATTGTTGCCGCCGTCGGTCGCCCCGAGATGGTGACCGCCGACTATGTAAAGGAAGGCGCCGTGGTGCTGGATGTCGGCATCAATCGCATCCCCGATGCCTCTCGCCCGCGTGGCTATCGCATTGTGGGTGATGTTGACTATGAAAGCGTAAAAGACAAATGCTCTGCCATCACCCCCGTGCCCGGTGGTGTAGGCCCCATGACCATTGCCCTCCTCATGGCCAACACCGTTAAAGCTTGTCGTCAGCTCACTCGCTGATTAGCCTATTCTCCTTTTAACTCTTCAAGCCGCAAAATCTTCCTGATTTTGCGGCTTTTTCACCTAAAAAAATCAATTTTTCAAAAATAAAGCTTGCATTTACTTTTATTTTAGCGTATAGTCTCCCCGCACCCACTGCGGTGAGTGCTCCCGCAAGTTCGACTGGGCAGGTGTCTGAGTGGTCGAAAGAGCACGATTGGAAATCGTGTGTACGTCAAAAGCGTACCGAGGGTTCGAATCCCTCCCTGTCCGCTAAATCCCTAAGGCTTAAAGAGTCTTAGGGGTTTTTGTTAGGTGGATTTTTTGCTTGATATTTTACAGATTTTACATATAATACACATATTTCCTGAAATAAACTGGAATAAACTGGAATAGAAAGGGTGATGTTGCGATGCGTTTTCCGAAGTTTAAGGTGAAGCGGTTTGAGAAGAATGGGTACGTTTTTTACGGTATCCATGTTCCTGCGTATCTTAATCCGTCCGGAAAGGCGGGGTATCATTATTGGCCAACTAAGGCTGAGGCTGAGAGGGGAAGACAGGAGTTGCAGGCTGCGGTGAGTACGGAGTCTAAGGTGCAGGTGTTGAGTAATGCTCAGGTGGTGGATGCGCAGCGGGCTCTGGAGCTGTTGGCTGAGGCCGGGTTGGCCGGTGCGGTGTCTTTGGTGCAGGCGGTGGAGGCTGCTCTGCCGGTGTTGCAGGCGGGGGGGCGCGGGTTGAAGGTGGAGCAGTTGTGTGAGGAGTTTGCGGCGGCGAAGGCTGCGGGTTGGTCTGCGGTGTCTCGCCGTAATTTTGCTACGGTGGCAAAGTTGTTTTTGGCGGAGTTTGCCGGGAAGGAGCTCAGGGAGGTGTCCGGTCGGGTGTTGGAGGGCTGGTTGTCTGCCAGGTTTGATTCTGCCGGGTATAAGGCGTTTGTGATTCGGACGCTGAGGCCGGCGTTTTCTTATGCGGTGAGGCAGGAGTATTTACGGGAGAATCCGTTTGAGAGGGTGGAGAGGGTGCGTACGCGTACGCAGGATGAGGTTGATGTGTATACGCCGGATGAGGTGCGCAGGGTTTTGCAGGCGGCTCCTACGGATTGTGTGGGGGCGTTTGCTCTGTTGCTGTTTGCGGGGATTCGCCCGACTGAGTTGACGCGTTTGAGGTGGGGAGATGTGCGGGATGGGTTTGTGTATATTCGCCCGTCTGTGGCTAAGAGGCAGCAGGTGCGTATTGTGGAGGTGTTGCCGACTCTTGAGGCGTGGTTGGCTCTGGAGGGGGTGCGTGGGGAGGCCGGGCAGTTGGTGTGCCCTGCTAATTGGACTCGTAAGAGACGTGATGTGCTGAAGGCTGCGGGGGTGCAGCGGGCGAATGATGCGGCGCGCCACTCGTTTGCGTCTTACCATTTGGCTCTCTATAAGGATGAGGGGGCTCTGAAGACGGCTATGGGGCATAGCCGTGGCTCTGATACGTTGTTTGTGCATTATCGAGCTGCGGTGACTCCTGCGGATGCGGAGCGCTTTTGGCAGGTGTTGCCAGGGAATGTAGCATTTTGTGGGCTTTCGCTCTAAAATAAAAACCCCGCATGTTGCGGGGCTTTTTTGTGCAAGGTGCGCAGTTAAATGCGCGGCTATGTGCGGGGGTGAGTTCTACCGCGATGATGAAGGTAAGAGCATGTATCAGGTTACTGTTTTGTGTTGAGCCTTTTTTCTATGGCTCTTACTATTATCCATCTTATTATTGCTGCCGGTATGATGATTATCAGTACAAGTAAGATGCCCTTGGGAGGGGTTATTTTTAATAGTGTGCATGTGAATCCGGCTGCGAGGCATAAAATGAGCCAGGCAGCAATGAAAATCAGCCATGAGTATAGGCAGCCGATTGTTTTTTGGGGATTAAGTTCTGCTTGGCAGGCTGGGCAGTAGTCCTCGGCTGTTGTGTTGATGCCGCCACACCTTTGGCACGTTTTGTTTTCCTCTGCGTCGTGGGTGTTTTGCCACTCTTTGTCGCATTGTGGGCAATAGTATGAGTTTGTGTTGCGGGGGGCCCCGCATTTTATGCATGCAAGTTGTTTCGCCATGTGGTGATTTTAGCAGGTGGTGGCAGTAAAACAAGGTAAAAAATTGCAAAAAATAGCAAAAAAGTACAAAAAATTGTAGTTTTTTATTGACAGGGTGGGATACACCTGCTAGAGTATGGGCATGCCGGGACAGCGTGCGACAGATAAGAAACAGTTTACAGCAGCCTTTAAGAAGGCTGAGTTGGCTGCTATTGATGCTGCGGCTGCTCGGTTGGGCTTGACGCGTACGGAGTTTTTGAGACGTGCGGCTATGCGTCAGGTTGAGTTGGAAAAAAACAAGAAGGACTCTAATTGATATGGTTAAGGTAGAAGCAGAAAATAAGCCTGTTTCGGGTGGGATACACCCGAAGGGTAAATCTTGGCGTTCTGTCACGTTGAAGTTTGCGCGTGAAGATGGTGATAAGTTGTTGCAAGCGGCAAAAGATACTGGACGGAGTGTTGCCGGTTTTGTGCGTTTTGCAGCACTGAAGTATGTGGAGGAGGTTGAAAATCAGAATTAAATTTTTTGCCTCGGGTGTATCCCACCTTTTTACATTAGGTGTATCCCACCTATCCGGATTATGCCTGGTTAAGGCAGGTGGAATATTGAGGCGGACTGAAGTCCGCCGCTACGAGGGTAACTTTCAAGATTAAAAATTAAACATTACAGACACACGGAAGGAGCTTTATGCCGCTTACCAAGAACCAGAAGCGTGAGAAGAGAGAGCGTTGTGAGTTAAGGGCTCTGACGTTGAGCGAGCTTGGCATGGAGAAACTGGAGCAGATGGCGTTGCGTTTGCCCTGGGAGGAGCAGGCTATGCTGGCTAGGGCTAAGGCTTGCGGGATGCCGCTGTATAAGCAAATTTTGGTTGCTAAGTTGGCTAATTTTTCTATGAAGAAAGGAGTTTTTCTATGAAGAAAGGAGAATACGTTTATGGATTCTGAGAACAGAGATTTGCGTAGGCCGGTGACGCTGGCGGTAGCGGCGGAGGTGCTGGCGGAGCGTTACCCGGAGTATGCGTTTACGGCGCGTCAGTTGCGTCAGTTTGTGCAGATGGGTAAGTTGCCGTATTTGCCGATTGAGTGCGAGAATGAGAGGGTGCGTGGTAGGATGCGCAGGAATGGGGAGAGGCCTACGCAGATTTTTGTGCGGGTGGCTCAGTTGGTGGATGCGTTTAAGCGTATGGAGAAACGTTTTGTTTAAGTTTATGTTAGAGAATGCGTTAAGGTTTGTTGGGTGCATGCTGTTTTTGCCGGTGGTGCTGTTGGTGCTGCTGGGGTTGACGGAGTGCATGGAGGAGGATGCGGAGCGTGAGCATTTTGACCCGTATAGCGGGGCTACGCCGGAGTACCCGGTGTGGGAGGAGGATGCGGAGCGGTTTGAGCTTGCCTGCCGTGTGAGGGGGAGGCTTTGATGTTTAATGTTTAATTTGTTATGAGTAATAATGCTATGAAAGCTGCCAGGGCGTTGGCTGTACCGTTGGTGCAGGGTGAGTGTAGGCCTATTGTGTTTGAGGAGAAGAGGCCAAAGACGGGTAAGGGTGGTAAGGCGTTTAAGTCGCTGACGGCTGCGGTGAAGGCGGCAGAGCGTGAGCGGGAGGAGGCGCGTGCGCTTAAGGTGGCGTGTGATGAGGTGTTTGCCGGGTGCTGCAAGCTGCTTAAGCGGATGGAGGGGGAGGTGGCGCGTGTGCGCAGGTGGTTGCTGTGGGATGCTGTGTTTTATACGCTTATGTTCGCCACGTTCATCCTGTACATGTGGCTGGGTTAAAGTCTTCTTAACGTGCATGTGTTAGGAGCATGTTCGTTTATCGGGAATAGTAAGAAGGTACAAAAAATCAGTAGTGTTGCACATCGCTGTTGCTAGCCGAGGCGTTTGAAATTATCGGTAGCGTTATGCTGCGTGCGTGGGTGCGCCGGTTGTCCTGCCAGGGCGGCCGCGGGGTTCGAGTCCCCGGCGTGGTTTCCCGGCGGTGGGTGCCGTTGGGGTTATGATGCTGTTAAAAAAAGTATCTGTTTCATAATCAAAAAGGCCTCTGTGGCACCGTGGAGGAGAATTAACGGTGCGCTCTAAGACTATGACAGTAGAACAAGAATTAGTGAAAAATGGGCAGCTTCAGGTGGAGAGCTTGAAGACTGTGTTGGATAATGATGCGCTTACTACCGCCTCCCCCTGCATTGTGCTGGTGGTGGATGAGGATGCTACCATGGCCCGCCTCTTTTTGCACGGGTTTAAGGATGAGCAACGGTCTGTGAACCGTTGCCTGATGCCGTTGTTGGGTGCTGCGCTGGCCGAGTTAGCACGGCAGGCTATGTGTAATGATCCCGAGGCATTGGCTGTGGTGGGTAAGTTTTTTGGCCGAGAGCGCGCTAAGAATAGGGCTCGTAACAGTTTGGGTGGTTTGTTGGCTTCTTTAGTGGGAAAGGAGATGGGCAATGAGCAGTAAGATTAGCCCTGCGGATGCTCCTGCGGGGGAGCGTTTCTTCCGCGCCTTGCAAGACCTGCACGACCCTGAACTGCTGCGCCAGTTGGATGAGGGTATCACCACCCTCACCGCCGCCGTGTTGGAGACGGGTGGCAAGGGGCATGTTACGCTTAAAATTGCTGTGGCGAAGTTAGGTAAGGAGCGCCAGGTGGCGGTTAAGCCTACGGTGACGCGGCAGGTGCCTCAGGAGGAGGTGCGGCAGCGTTTGGTGTGGGCGGATGAGCAGGGGCGTTTTTGTGAGAATGATCCTGCACAAGCCCTGCTTGACTTTGATGCCCCGAAGCGGGTTAAGGTGGACTGAAGTACGAAGTGCGAAATACAAAATACGAATTTAATTAGTTATGGATTCTGTAAATAATGATAAAGAGTTGGCCTGTGTGAAGATGCAGGGGGAGATGAGCAGGAATTTGCTTACTCCGGGGATGACGGCGGAGGTGGTGCCTGGGCGTGCTGCGGTGGTGCATGAGGATTGCCAGGTGCGCGATATTGCGCGCTATGCGGATAAGCCGTATCGCGGGGCGGGTATGGTGGAGCTGCTGATGCTGCCGACGTTTGTTGACTATGTGCTGAGCCGTAATGTTGCGGGGCTGGTGTTTGTTGACAAGTCGAAGGCTCAGGCTGTGTTTAATCCTGAGAGCTGGGGGGATGATGTGGCGCATTTCAGGTGCGAGTGTACGCCGGACTGGATTGCTTGGCGCGGTAAGGATAAGTACTGGATGAGTCAGGAGGTGTTCTGCGATTTTCTGGAGGATCAGGAGAAGGTGATTAAGGAGCCTTGCGGGGTGGAGTTGCTGGATTTGGTGGCGAATTTCCGTCAGAAGAGTTCGGTGGAGTTCAGCCGTAGTTATCGTGGGGCGGATGGGCAGACGTGTGTGAGTTACCAGGAGAAGTCGACCGGTGCAAACCGGGATATGGCTCTGCCGAAGGAGTTTGTGCTGCATTTGCCGGTGATTAAGGGTGCTGAGCAGATGACGACTTACGAGGTGCGTGCCCGGCTGAAGGTGCGCATTGATAAGGAGGAGAAGTCGCTGAGGCTGTGTTATGAGCTGATTCGCCCGGATGTGCCGGAGGACAATGCGGTGAGGGATGTGGCGGATTATCTGCGGGAGAAGTTGCCGGGCTGCGATGTGTTCGAGGGTACGGTGAAAAAGTCGCCGTATGATGTGCTGTGCACGAGGTAGTTTGCTGTCATAGGCGAGACGTATGGGTGCCGGTAAGATGGTCTGAGTTGCGTGGCACGGGTGGGGGAGCGTCCACTGTAAAATACGCTCGTTATGTTGGCCCTATCGTCTAACGGACAGGATTCCGGTTTCCGATACCGGTGGTGCAGGTTCGAGTCCTGCTGGGGCTATGCCGCAGGCAAGGTAAAGGTTGGGTAAGGTGCATGGTTGTGCCGACAGTTCTTTGTAGGGTGCGGGGCTGTTCCTTGCGGGTTCGATTCCCGGCTGCGGCTTGGTTACGGTAGGTGCCGTAATCGTGGTAATAAGCTCATATACTCCGCTGTGGCACCGTGGCGGTTCTTAACGGTGCAATCTCTAAGACTATGACAACAAATAATAATACAGAGAAGTTGGTGCTCAGCAAGGCTGAGCGTGGTGAGCAGTTGGCCGGTAATTTGGATGCGCTGAGTGTGCAGATTCAGGAGGCGTGGCTGATAGAGGGTAATTTTGCGCGGACGATTGCGTATGGTTTGGCTGTGGCGGAGTTACGGGAGGCTTTGAATGAGAAGGTGATGAAGGCGCTGATGAAGTTGAAGAACAGTAAGATGGGTTTTAGGACGGATGAGGGGCCGAAGACGGGGGTGTATAGTATGGAGGTGGTGCGTGATGCGGTGATTGAGGCTGCTACGCTTGGGTTGCAGTGTGTGGGGAATCAGTTTAACATTTTGGGGGGGAATATGTATGTGACGAAGGAGGGGTTTACGTTTTTGTTGCGTCAGTTGGTGCGGCAGGGGCGTTTGGAGGGGATGCGTTTTGTGTATCACCCGGCGGAGATTAAGGAGAGTAGTACGCAGGGGGTGAGCCGTAGTGGTGAGGTTTACCAGAAGATTGAGCGTGAGGGGTTGGTTAAGGTGGAGGTTAGTTGTGTGTGGGATGGTAAGCCGGTGGAGGAGTGCCTGGAGTTTGTTATCCGTGTGAATGCGGGGATGAGTCAGGATGCTGTGCTTGGCAAGGCGGAGCGCAAGGCTAAGGCGTGGTTGTTTAATTTTTTGACGGATCAGGCGATTAGTGATGGTGAGGCTGAGGTGCAGGCTGAGGCGGGGAAGGAGATGCGTGATGTGACGCCGAAGGTGAGGGAACCGGAGTTTTTGCGGGCTGCGCAGGCTGAGGCTGCGGGTAGGGGTGTTGAGCCGCAGGATAAGTTGCCGATGTTTGGGGAGTTGGTGTAAGGGATTTACAATTTACGATTTACAATTTACAAAGTAGGAGGGTATAAGGTTATGAATGAGGAGGATGTAAGAAAAGGTTTGCCGAGTGCGAGTGGTTTGCAGCGGTTGATTTATTGCCCCGGTAGCTGGCTTGCGGAGGCTGCGTGCCCTGAGGGTGAGCCGAGTGAGGCTGCGGTTATGGGGACGCGGTTGCATAAGCATTTGGAGGTGGGTACGCTGCCGGAGGATGCTGAGGAGGCGGAGGCTGTGGCGTGGTGCCGTGAGATGGAGGGGCTGTTGGCGGAGGAGTTGTTGGGTTGCCGTGTGGAGTTGTTCCGTGAGAAGCGGTTGTGGGATAATTGCCAACGGTTCAGTGGGCAGGGGGATGTGGTTTACCATAATGCGAGGGCTGCGCTGGTGTTGGATTATAAGTTCGGGCGCGTTGCGGTGGAGGGTGCGGAGTATAATACGCAGTTGTATGCGCTGACGCTGCTGCTGATGGATAATTTTGCGGCGTTTGATGTGGTGTATGCTGCTATTTTGCAGCCGTATGTGAGCCGGAAGAGGCCGCAGGTGATGCGGTTTGAGCGGAAGGATATTGGTGCGCTGCGTGGGTGGTTGTACCGGAAGTTGGATGAGGCTGCGGTGCCGGGTGCGGAGTTGTGCCCGGGGGAGGCGCAGTGCCGGTATTGCCGTGCGGCGGCGAGTTGCCCGGCGCTGGGGTTGCAGGTGCAGCGTGCTGCGGGGGTGGAGTTGACGCGCTGGGAGCAGTGGAGCTTGGAGGATAGACGGCGTGCGTATGATGCTGCTAGGCTGGCCAAGAAGTATGTGGAGGCTATTGAGCGGAAGGTGCGCGCGGATTTGGAGGCAGGTGTGGAGTTGCCGGGGCTGGAGTTGGCACCGGGTAAGGCGGCGTTTACGGTGACGGATGCGGGTGGTGCTTTTGCGCAGCTGAATGCGTTGCTGGATGTGAGTGGTGAGGAGTTTGTGAAGTGCTGTAAGGTGGGTATTACGGAGCTTGACAAGCTGGTGCATGCTAAGTTGGCGGCGCAAGCTCCGGAGGGTGTGAAGCAGACGACTAAGGCGAGCCGCGAGTGGTTGCGGTTGCAGTTGGAGGAGTATGGTGCTGTGAAGTATACAGCGGGGAGTATTAAGGTGAAGTAATTTACTATTTACGATTTACAATTTACAATGTGTTTTATGGGTAAGGCTGTACAGATGAGTGAGGAGGAGTATAAGTTGATGAGTTCGTTTCACTTTGAGGGGGCGAAGGTGGTGGTGTTGCCGCCGCTGGGGTTCAAGATGGTGGGTGAGCGCGACATGGCGTTTAATACGGCTGTGCTGGAGGTGACGCTACCTGAGACGCGCAACAATGGCCCGAGCACTACGCTGGTGGAGGTTGAGGCGTGGGGGAAGGTGGCGCAGGGGTTGAGCTCTACGCTGGTGGGGGACATGGTGAATGTGCATGGGCTTATTGTGGGTAAGCCTTATGTGAGTAAGCGCGGTGAGCAGAGGTATTTGACGATTTTGCGTTTGAGGGGGATTGAAGTTTCTCGTAGAGCGCAGGTGCGTAAGGTGCCGAAGCAGCTGAGTTTGGAGGAGGAGTTTGGGTTTTGAATGTTTAATTTTTAATGTTTGATTTATGGCCGGGATTATTTATGAGAGTTGGGCGGGGCATTTGAAGCAGACGATTCCGAATGCCTGGGATGGTCAGCCGCGGGTTGATGCTCCGTTGAAGCCGAGTTATGGTGAGGCGTGTGTGTTGGCGAATGCTGCTGTGCAGTTGGCGCGGGTGATGGGGGTGGTGTTGCCGCAGGATCCGTGCGTGAGGGTGTGGGAGGAGACGGGCTGGTACCGTGTGGAGGTGAGTGAGGCCCCGGAGAAGCGGGTGTTGGCGCAGTTGCGGTTTAAAAAATGTTGATATTATTATTTGCTTATGAAACAGGTGAAGACTAAAGGGGGCCCTATGGGTGTGCTTTATGTGGAGATGTGTGACCGTGTGCGCGGTTGTAACACGCGGTTGCAGTATATGGCTGCCATGGGTAATAAGGCTGCGATGTTGGCTGAGTCCAGGGCTTTGTTGGGGCAGTGCTCTGCCTTGGTGGAGTTGCTGGAGGGTGAGCTGCGGGAGCAAGGCAAGGTTGAACGAAGAGCATAGAAAGGAGCTGTAATGACAAAGGGGTATATTGTTCTCAATATCAAGGAGGTTTCAACTCTGTGCTTGTGTTTGATGAAAGTTCCGTGTCATTCTGCAACAGAGGAACGGCAGCATATAAAACTGCATGCAAAATTGCTCAAGTTGAAGCATCAGATGGAGCTTGAAGACGTGAATAAAAAGCATAGAAAGGAGCAGCAATGAGAGGTGAGTTTGTGTTGTCTGTGGCGTTGTCGAGGCCGGGGCGGGTGCTGAGTCCGAATAGTCGGTCGCATTGGAGTGCGAAGCAGCGTGCGGTGCGTGAGGCGCGTGGCCGTGCGCGGTTGCTGATGCTGAAGGCGAGGCGCGATGCAGAGGAATTGTGTTTGTTGCCGGAGGGCTGGAGGCCTATGCGGTATGATGTGACGTGGTTTTATTGGGGCGGGACGGGGCCTGATGCGG
>SUVJ01000087.1 GCA_015062045.1 Akkermansiaceae bacterium | reverse complement strand
GTTTCGCCTCCGGCTTCCTTCCCACCCCACATTACTGTGACGCAGTTGCCTTTGGCTATTTGATTCCGCCCTGTCAGCGGCTCATTGGGGCCTTTCACCCCAGTTACGTGTCATGCCTGACGTACAACACTCATGCCGGAGCGGCTGTCGCCACTCCGGCAATACTCATGAGAACACACTAATATTCAAGAATTACCGAATGCAAAACGGTCATACTGCTCGTTAGCGTATTTGTGGCGCGGGTGAGACGTACGCATGTAAGCCTCGTGCAGCGGGTGCGTGGGGTCGTGCGCAATGCGGTATGCCTCATCCCGCGGGTTAACAGGGGAGCCGGTGTGCAGCGGTGCCTCATCCACCATGGAGGCAGCGGCAAGCATCAGGCGGGCAAAATCTGCATTGGCACGCAGGGCGGGGTTTTCCATGAGGGCGGCAACATCCACCCCGGCACGGTTGCCGAGCATTTGCAGCACAGAGCCCACCGCGTTCATGTTGGAGTCAAAGCGTGCCCCCCAGTCTGCCCGCAGGTCAGACTCCGCCTGCTCTACCGCCTCTTGCTGCGCCACCTGAGCCGCTTGCAGGGCCAGGCGGCCCTCTTGAGCATAATGCTCGCACAGGGCAGACATAGCGGGTGCGGGCACACCATGCTCATACGCTACCCGGGCCAGAGAAGCCGCTAGGGAGTCATCCCAAATCTCATCAGGCGTGTCGGCAGGGCGGGTCAGCGAGAACTCTTGCGCAGACTCCGGAAGCCCCACTGCCTGACGAAAGGCCGCCATGCGGGGAGAGTCCGGCGAGGCGGGGTAGCCGCGCAGTTTTTCAAGGTTGGCGTAGCTTTTGGCAAGTGCCTCGGGGCGGCGGAACTTGGCAAGGGTAGCGGCATGGGGCTGCAGCTCCTCAAAGCGGGTAAACCACTGCGGGGCAAAGGCTCCGTCGGCATCCGTAATGGGCGGGTTGGGCGCAGGCAGCGGGGGCTCTGCGGCAGGGGCGGGTGCGGGCGCAGGCTCTGCTTGGGGCATGGGCGCGCGCTTTTCCTCATCTGTAGTATCATGTTGTGTATCAGTCATTGTTTTCATTGTATGGTGTGGGTTGAGATTCCTTGCGGGCCAGTTTGAGTTGGTGGCGAATCACAAGAAAAACTTCTCTATGGGCATCTCTGCGCATGGCATCCAGCGGGTCATAGTTGCCGGCTTGCCCTTGAAAAACGGGCAAGTGCGTTTCAAAGCGGGCTTCCAAATCTGCCAGCACTTGTTGGCCATCTGCCGTGCCGAGCAGGTTGAGCAAACGGCGGCGCTCTGCACGGGCACGCTCTACGGCTTTTGTATCGGGGGCGGGCAAAATCATGCTAAAGGCAGGTCTGCTTGTTCATATTTGGGGCGGGCGGCGCGGCGTTTTTTGCGCGGGGCGGGGGCAGTTCCCGCCCCGGGGAGCAGCTCTGCCAAGGGTGGGCCGGCATCTCCCAAGGGCTCACTCTGTGCAGGCGGCTCCCCGGCTGCTTGCGCGACGGCAGCTTCAGCCGCTTCCTCTCTCACTTTGCGCATGCGTTTCACACGGTGCTCCGCATGCAACACCTCCTCGGGCACGCCGTCCAGCCTTGCTGCCAGGCGGAATATTTTATCAAGATCTACGTGGTCTGCCAGTTGCGCCTCCAGCGGCAACATATTCTGCAAGCGCAGCAGCGTGCGCTCTATGCCCTCTGCCCGCACACGGCGCAACACCATGGCTATGCGCCCTTGGTATACCACATGCGGCTCTGCCACATTCAGCTCACCGCGGCGGTCTGCCTTAAGCACGCTTGCCGGCGGCTTGGGGAACTTGCCCAAGCGGCACAACTGCGCAAAAACACGCTCCATCAGCGGCCTGAAATCGCAGGTAAACAGGGTAAAGGAGGGCGAGAACTGCATCACCCGCTCATTCTCGCGGGCGTATACCTCTGCGGCGGTCATTTGAGCCTTGCGCTCCCCCCACAGCTCAAGCATGGGCACAAAGAACGCACGGTTGATAGCCTCTTGCTTGGTACGCAGGCGGTCCATACCCACATCATACCTGCCTTGGGTGGCCCACTCTCTGGGGAACCCCAGGCTGGCACTGTCGGGGCTGATGAGCGTGCGCCCACCGGCGCGCAAATCCACCTCTCCCACTTGGTTGGCAAGCTCCAGAATACGCGGAAAGGCAGCCACCTCACCCAGCATATCCAAAATGCGGTTGAGGAACTGCGCTTGGCGGATATCCGGGTACACCAAACGGGCGGGGGCAATGCCATACGGGGATTCTCCCCACTTGAGGAAACGCGTCACCATATAGGGCATTTCGCGGTAGCCGCCTTCCTCTATCACGCAGTTGTCATCCAAGCTGTAATAAATGCTCTGCCACGGCATGTGGCGGGCGGAGTCACGGCGGGGGTCTCGCTTGGAGCGGGGGCGCACCACATGCAAAAAGCGCAGGGAGCCCTCATGCTCGCTGCGGGCGTTTTCTGCCAAGCTGCGGGCACGCGGCCCCAAGGCTTTAAGGCCAAACAGCGAGGCCGCTTGGTGCGGGGTAAAAGTAAACTCGCGCATGTAGGTGTCTATCACCCCCTCGTCATTCTCTGCACACACAAATTGCCCACAGGGAATATGCCGGAACAGCAAGTGCCCGCTGCGCGTGTTGCCGCAAAAAAGGCTGCCCGTGCCCAAGCCCACGCGGTCTAAAAAACACTCGTGCAGCTCGGTATAAAAATTGCTCAGAGCCAACTCTCTGTTAGCAATCTCGGAGCACAGCGCATACCAAGAGTCTGCCTCATCGCCCGCTTGGGGGTTCGGGCATGCCCATTTAAACCACATTTCATTACCGGGGCATATATAGGCCATGTGCCCACCGGCAAGTTTTTGGCATGCCTCCACCGCGGTGGTATCCCCCAAGGCGTGGGAGTCATTAGCGGCATCCGGCACAGATTCCTCCTCATGCAGTCCGGCGGGCAACACATAGCGCCGCAGTGTATTCCACCAGGGCTCCCACGGGGAGCGCGCGGCACAGAGTGCTTGGTAGCTGCTCAATATCGTATCTTGTTGCATGGTATCAAAAAATCAGCCCAGGGTTGTGTTGTTGGCCGCAGGGGCAACAGGTGCCAAACTGCTTTGCTTGTTGTTGTGGGTCAGAATGGTGGAGAGCAAGCCGCGGCGGCGGGCAGATTTCTGCTCGTAATCGGCTTGCGTATCGGTCTCCTGCGTTTCTGCCACCACCGGCAACTCTTGCTTAACGGACGGGGCTTTAGGTGTTTTTACGGCAAATCCCATAATATGAATATATTGTTAACGGTTGATTGTTTTTGCGAATGCGAGGATGCGCGCCCAAGAGCAACAGTGCGGGGCAGAGCCGCGCAACCCACGCTGAAAACACAGCTTGGGATACACCGGCACCGTATGCGCCAAGCGCATGGCCAATGCCAGGTTGCCCACTAGCAAGTGCACATACCAGGCATCCGCCCCGGCGGGGCTCTCTGCCAGCTCTGCCCACGTGTGCGGGTGCTGACTCATGGCGGGTTTCATCAACACGACCAGCTGCGGGCTCCACACCACTACCCCGTGCGGGTTGGTGCTCAGGGAGCATAAATCTGCCCCCAAATCACGCCCGGCCAGGGTGTAGTAATAGCGCGCTGTCGTTTCGGCATCCGTGTTCATTGCTGCGCAGAATATCGCACCACTTGCCCTGATGCAAGAAATTTTGAGCATCCGCAGGCACTGTGTCAAAAATGAAAAGTGCCTGCGGGTGATTACTTTTTATTGCATTTATTCCCCTTTCGTGTCACATTTTAGCCGTTTCTGATTTCACCACCATACAACATCGTTATGAACTCGATAGAAAACCACATGCAAACCGCACTCCATATCTGCAATCTGGCACTCGCCAAGCTCGGGGAAGCCCCGCTTGAGGCCATAGACCTCAACGGCTCTCCCGCCGCCCGCCTGTGCTATATGCACTACCACCCCACCCGCAGAGAGGTGCTGGTGACCAACCGCTGGAGCTTCGCCCTGGCAGAGGCCATCATCACCAGCGCAGAGGAGCCCTCCCCCGCATCCTCAAACCTACCGCGCCACCTGCCCCACACACTCCCCTTAGACTGCCTGCGCGTGCTGGAGGTTTCCTCCCCCGGCTGGATGCTGCGCGGGCGTGCCGTCTTTTGCCCGCAGAAAACCATACGCCTGCGCTACATCAGCGATGTGGAGGACCCCACCCTGTTTGACCCGCTGTTTACGGATGCCTTTTGCACCCTACTGGCCTGCAAGCTGTGCATACCGCTCACCGCCGGCACCACGGCACGCCAAATGCTCATGGAGGAGTACAACCGCATTGTTCTGCCCAAAGCAGCCCACTTTAACGCCGTACAATCATACTCTAACGATACTCACCCCCTGCGCCGTATACTCCATGGCTCCGCTCGCCACCGTAACCATTTGTGAATAAACTTGTGAATAATTTTGAGAATAAATACCGCAAAACACTAAGCAATAAAATATTAAATAACTTATTCACTTTTGTGAATAACCCGCAATAAGATTATGAAAGCCATTGATTTTGCGTGCCATTTGCTGCACGCCCTTAATGAGGAGCCCCACACCGAGAGCATGCAACGCGTGCTCATAGGCCTGGCTGCCGGTTTAGAAACCAGTGCAGATATTGCCCGTTGCCTGGGGCTCACCACCAGCACCTGCACCATTTGCCTGCGCCGCCTCAAGGCAGAGGAACTGGTGGCCGACATTTGTGGAGACTGGTGCTACTACCGCCTCACCGCCAAAGGTAAACAGCTCATTGCAAAAATTTTCTCCTTCTTACCTGCTCCCCACCCCCCATGCGCAAAAAACGCCACCTGAGCATTGATGAAAAACGTGACTGGCTCGCCGTTATTTTCAGGGATGAAAGCGGCGAGTTCAGCCAGGCAGATAAGTTTAAAGCCTTGGCAGAGGACACCAAACTTGCCCAGCTACAGGCGGAGGAGCAGGCTAAAGCCGCGCCCCCGCCGCCTCAAAAAGAGACCGGTCCCACCCTGGCAGAGACCCTCAAGCTGCTCAGCTTTCTGCCCCCACCCATGTCGGATGCTGCCGACAGCACAGATACCCTGCCTCCGGTGCTCTAGTATAGCATTCGCCCCGCATGGGGCACCCCATCAACGCCGTCCGGCGTTCTTCATAGCGGGCCCTGCCCGCTCTTCATAAGCCACCGCAAGGTGGCTTCTTCACTACGGCGCAGCCGTTCTTCACGGCGAGCATCAGCGAGCCGAAAAAGGGATTTTATGGTTCTAGCTGTAAGTTGAAACCCAACTTAACTGTCACCCGTTTCACGGGTTCTCATCTGTTACCTATCGGTACGAGTGGTTTCCGTCTTCGGCAAGCCTACGCCGTGACGAGTCGCTCGCCGCTGGCTCGCTGCACCACTCGCTACTTGAAGTACCGCCCGCTTGCGCGGGCTGGGGGAAATAATGGCGGCTACGCCCTCACAGGGTGAGATTTACCCTACGGGGTAGTGATATTGAAGGGCTCTCGCTCTTCATGTGAGCAAATGCGAGCTATCATGCCTCGCTATCATGTACAACTATCATGCGAGCCCTGCGAGCTATCATGCAAGGAGCATAGCGACGCGCAGTAAATAATCCGCCCCCTCGCGGGCGAATGCCCGCCGAAATCACAAGCCCGCTCTGCGGGCGTCATTTTATTTAGCGAGTGGTGGAGCCGCGCAGCGGCGCAACCACTCGAACCGATAAAAAATAAATTTGAACCCGTGTAACGGGTGACAGTTAAGTTTCGCTCATCATGATCACGCCGTCATTTTTACCATTCTTCGCTACTTGAACTACCGCCCGCTTGCGCGGGCCGGGGGAAAAAGCATTAATGGCGGCCGCGGCCGTCATCCCAGTTGTCGGTGCGGCGGCGGTGCTCAGCCTCGCGGCGGCGGCGCTCTGCCTCGGCGGCGCGCCGAGCCTCAATAACGGCGGGGTCTTCCTCGGGGGTGCGGGCAGATTCATCCGTACCGAGGGGGCGGCGCACAGCGGCATCAAACTCGGCTTTAAGGTCTGACTTAACCTCCTCATTTTCGAAGAACCCCGTCACAATGGCAGCCGCCATTCGGCCACCGGAGATAACCTGGTGCGGCTCGCCCTCATACAAAGCAGCGTAGGCATAGCGCGGGTTATCTGCGGGTATAAAGCCGGCAAACCAAGCCAAGCGGCAGTCATCTGAGGGTTTACCCCATTGGGCTGTACCGGTTTTACCGGCATTGGCGGCATAGGAGATTTTGGCACGGCGGCCGGAGCCACCGGAAACCACGGCGCGCATACCCTTGCGCACCACGGAGAGGTCTGCGGAGAGGTCATCTAGCTTATTGCGCACGGAGGGCGTACACTGGTACACCACATTGCCGTCAATATCAAGCATTTGGCGCACCAGGTGCAACTTGGGCAGGTAATGGCCGTTGGCAATACCGGCCATGGCGTATGCCACCTGCAAGGGGGTGGCTAAGAGCGGTCCCTGGCCAATGGAGATATTGGCGGCATCACCCTGCATGAAGCTGCGGGAGTAGTTGCGGTACATCCACGACTCATCGGGCACGTTGCCTATTTTATCAGCAATGGGCAGGCCGGTGCGGGAGCCCAGGCCGAAACGGCGAGCCATCTCGCACAGGCGCTCTGCACCGATGCGGGGTTCTCTGGTGGCCGCCACTTGGTACATGAAGGGGTTGTTGGACTTAGCCAAGGCACTAATGCAGTTGATATCCCCCGTAAAACTGCTGTGGTTTTTGAATGAGTGCCCACCGATATTGATGCTGTACGGGCAATAGATATAGGTGTTCTCTGTAATGATATTGTGGTGCAGAGCCGCTGTAATGGTGATGGTTTTGAAGGTGGATGCAGGCGGATACACACCGGCAAACGCACGGGATACCAAGGGATTGGCGGTATCATTGCGCAGGGTATCGTAATCTTTTTGAGAGATGGAGGGGATAAAGACGTTGGGGTTAAAGTTGGGGGCAGATGCCAGCACCACCACCTCGCCCGTGTGTACATCTATCATCACAAAAGCACCACGGCCCGGGTATGTGTTGCCCTTGCTGTCTTCGCGCGCCGTATTGCGGCGCAGGGATTCCTCTGCTGCTTTTTGCCATTTGAGGTTCAGGGTGGTAACCACCGTGCCGCCGGGGCGGGGTTTTTGTTGCAATTCATCCAGAATCTTGGTGCCGCTCTCATCAAACATGAGTCGCCACACACCGGGGCGGCCGACAAGCTGGCGGTTGAACACACTCTCCAACCCGGAGCGCCCCTCCTGCTTCTCGAACAAGGGGTCGTGGTGGTTAATGGGGCCGGTGGGCAATTTGGCTTGTGTGCCGGTATAGCCCAAGATATGCCCGGCGGTTTCGCCCTCGGGGTAATAGCGTATGTAGCGCGGCATGAGCGAGCCGTGCTCTATAGCCTTGAGCTGCGCCTCTATGGGGGTTACCTCGTGCTTGCGTAACACGGGGCCGATGGGCAGCGGCAACCAGCGGCGGTGGCGGTAGTGAGAGATGAGCTCCACATCCTTCTTCTCCATAACAGCTACGCCCAGTTTCTCATACTCTGCCATCACCTTGCGCCCCAAGGCCACAATCTCCTCGTCGGAATCATTTTGCAGCTGCCCGAACTCGATGGAGGGTTGATATGCCACAATGGAGGTAGCCATGACCAGCCCGTTGCGGTCCGTTATCAAACCACGAGGCGCAGGTACGGTAAGCGACATGGTGCGGGCATTGCGGCGGGTAACGGGGTAGGCTATGCGGGAGGGGTCGTTCTCAGACGGCAAGCGGTCCGCCGTAGCATCTGCCTGCTCATTGCTGCCCACGGTATCGGTTTCGCCGTCAAACGGGGAATCCACCTGCGGGGTGTAATCATAATCCCCCGCTTTCTGCACACCCTCCTGCTCGGCAGATACGTTTTCCTCTCCCCCCAGCTGCACGGTTTGCACCACTTCTTCCGCCGCATCCTCCTCCGCCGCTGCGGGGGGGCCCTCTGCGGGGGCAACGTCAACACCCTGCCCTGCCGCTATTTGCAGCATTCCGTAAGCAACCAAAGCCAGCCCTGCCAGAGCACGCGCATATGTCAACCTGAGCATCGTAAACGTATATTACCGCATTTTGCGCCGCAGTGCAATACTACAATAGATGACAGCCCGATTTTTTAATGCAGAATGTTGAATGTATTCACAGGTATAATGTTCGGGCTATAGGGCTTTCGCCCCGCCGGTCAGCGGGGCTATCAGCATTACTTGCCCGGCTTACAGCATATCTGCCGTAATGGTGTACTTGGCACCGCAGCGGGGGCATGCCGCCTCCAAATACCCTTGCTCAGAGAGGAGGTCTGCAAAGTCTTTTTTCATGGCACGCAAGGTGGGCAAAATCTTTTCTGCCGTGCACCCGCAGCGGAAAGTAAACTTGCGCGTTTCCAACTGCTTGGTTTCCTCACGGGCATCAATCTCTGCGGCATCCTGCGCCGTCAGCTCGCTGAGCCAGTCAATATCCGCACCGGGTTGGGCAGTAATGAGCACATATTGGTCATTCTCCAGCTCAAAGGCGCGTGCCACGCGTTGCTCGCTCTGGCGGTAAAAATCCTCCACCCAGCCAATGACATGATCCCCCGGCAGGGTAATGACAGAGGTATGGGGCTCTTTACCCGTGCGTATATTTTGGGCAAAGAGCATATTTTGCTCGGGCTCACGCACGCCCTCCGTGAACACACGGCCCACAACATCCTCTGTAAGGGATGAGCCGGACACAAAGTAATTAGCCAGCATGGGGGCTTTGATGTTGAGGGTCCAGGCATGGTACTCCTGCCACGGGCGAGACACCAAATGCAGCGTAAAAAACGCCAGCAGTTGTTTAAACATCGTATCCTCGGCCTCCGCATTGCGGTTACCATGTTGCATGAGGTTCAAATAATAATCCACAAAAAGGGGTGTAAACTCTGCACGCAGCATCAAACAATTGCGGTGGCGCACAAACACGGCCTGCACTGTGGCAAACTCTTCTACGGGTTGACCGTTGCTCTCTGTCATGGCTTAATGTTTTCTTACCCGTATTCTAGCGCGATTCCGCCCGCCAAGCAAGCTTAATCCTTGCCCATAACAAAAGCATGAGCAATATGACGCTTTTTCTCCACACTTTCAATTTTCTACCTTGGGGACCTCGAAAAACTCCGGGGCCCCCTCAAATTGGTAGTTGTGTAGTAACATACGAAATCCGAAATCCGAAATACGAAGTCAATATAGTTCGGCTCACAGCTACGGGAAGTCTCCCTTGCTGTTCGCAAAATAAGCATTGCTATCTCAACGCTTACTGCCGTAATTACACCAGTAACTTATGC
>SUVJ01000086.1 GCA_015062045.1 Akkermansiaceae bacterium | reverse complement strand
GCCGGCAACATTGCATACTCCCTCCTGTTCCGCATCGCAGCCGGTGAAATGCTGGGTGCAGATCAGCCCGTTATCCTTAAGCTTCTCGAAATCACCCCCTGCCTTGAGAAACTCAACGGCGTGGTGATGGAGCTGCAAGACTGCGCTTTCCCGCTGGTGCAGGAGATCGTTGCTACCGATGATCCCGCCGTGGCATTCAAGAACGCCGACTGGTGCATGCTGGTGGGTTCCGTACCCCGCAAGGCCGGTATGGAGCGTAAGGACCTCCTTTCCATCAACGGCAAGGTATTCGTGGGCCAAGGCAAGGCCATTGCCGAAAACGCCGCCCCCGGCTGCAAGGTATTCGTGGTAGGCAACCCCTGCAACACCAACTGCCTTATCGCCATGCACAATGCTACCGGCATGCCCAAGGAGAACTTCTTTGCCATGACCATGCTCGATGAGTACCGCGCCAAGGCTCAGCTGGCCGCCAAGGCCGGTGTGCAGGTGTCCGATGTCACCAACATGACCATCTGGGGCAACCACTCCGCCACCCAGTACCCGGACTACACCAACGCCAAGATTTGCGGCAAGCCCGTGACGGAGGTTATCTCCGACACCGAGTGGCTGCAAACGGACTTCATCAAGACGGTGCAGCAGCGCGGTGCAGCCATCATCCAGGCTCGCGGTCTTTCCTCCGCTGCTTCCGCAGCCAATGCCGCTCTCATGACGGTTAAGAACCTGACCACCCCCACCGCAGAGGGTGACTGGTACTCCGTAGCTCGCTACAGCGACGGCACCAAGTACGGCCTGCCCGAGGGTATCATCTGCTCCATGCCCAGCCGCACGGAGGCAGACGGCACACTCACCATTGTAGAGGGGCTGCCCATCGACGAGTTCTCCCGTGGCAAGATTGACGCCTCCTGCAAGGAGCTGCTTGAGGAGCGCGCCGAGGTGCTCGGCTAAAGCTCAGCAAACGAAACATTCAAAAACACCCGCAAAGCAAATAGCTTTGCGGGTATTTTTTTGAGGAGGAAGCGCCATCTCTGCGGCGGCATCAACGCATCCACCCGCGCAACTTGGCAAAGCCCAGCACCCCGAGCCCGCCGAGCAAACAAGCACCGGCAAACCATAAACCACCACCATTGGTAAACACCATGGGGGCAAAGGTAACCAGGGCAATCTCTACCGGGGCAATAAAGAGGTATGCCAGCGCATAGCTGTCCAGGCAGCGGGAGCGCATATCGGGATCCACCACACGCAAGAGCGCAATGCCCATAGCCATGGTACCCGTAAACCAGCCCCATGTGAAAATCGCTTTTTCAAACCAATACTCTTTTTGCATTAAACGCCCCATAATAAGCACATAAGCCAGCGTACAGAGCAAGCCCGCCACAAGCAACACAAGCAAGGGCTGCCAATATGCCACTACCACAGAGAGCTTAATGCCGGCTATGCCGAACACCACCAGAAAATCCGTCATCATACCGCTTAAATGGCTGATAGTTTGCGGGCAAGTGTACTGCAAAGCCCCGGTATGGTCAAAGATTTTACGCAATAAAACGCCCACCACAAACGCGCAACTGAACACCGGTAGCTCCAGCCCCGGCACCCAAAGACCCACCAACTTGCTCAAGCCGTAACCACCCAGCGCAATAACGGCCACCACCACAATGTTGAAGGTAAGAGAGTCAATGGAGATGGAGGAGCAAGTATCCGTACCCAAGCGGGGGCGCTTTTCCTCCGGTACCAACAGGCCGGTGCGCAACTCTACCGGCAGGGCATCGTAATCCGCAATAAATGCCGTATGCGCTTTTTTAGTTGCCCACTTGATAAGAGGCAAGCCAATGAATACGGAGGCTACAATACCCACCGTGGCCGCCGTCATGGCAAGGGTAAGAATATCCTCATTGCCCAATTTTTTGAAAGCCTCACCCACAGCGGCAGCCGTGCCGTGCCCGCCACAATATCCGCTCGGCATGGTGATGCCGAACCCGGCCCCAATGCCCGGCCAAATATATTGCAGCACCAGCAAGCCCAGCAAACCGCCCAAAGCCCATTGCAACAACAGGCCTGCCTGAGAATACGCCCACATGCGCCCTATGGATGTACCCTGCCCCTCATTTCGTTGAGAGGTAATGGCCAGGGAACCGAAAATAAAGGCAATTAAAATACCGGCATAGGTGCCCATGTAAGAGGAAAGCGGCAACACATCCGCCCCGCCCGGTCCCAAGGCCAAGCCCAAAAAGCCCGCAGCCAAACTCGGCGGGATAAAGAACTTTTGCATCAGTTTCAACTTAACACGCATCCACTTGCATACCAGCAACAGGCAAGATATAACGCCTACGTCTACAAACAGCGTCCAGGGTGTAAAACTTTCCATCATGGCGCGGGCATTATACTCGCAAAAATCAGCAAATCAAGCCTTTTTCACCATCCCCGCATCACTGCGGCATCTCTATATCTGTAAGTTATTGAATAGTTAGGGGCTACGGCGAGTCTGAACCATTAAACCCAATACCCCCCTTACATGAAAAACAAAAATATCACACGTTATACGTATGAGAATACGGACTTTCAAGGCTGGAGAGTAAGCATACAGCGTTGCGGGCGCATCATTACCCGCTATTTTTCGGACCTTCAATACGGGTCAGAGGAAGAGTCTTACCGCCAAGCGGTGGATTACCGAGACGAGGTATTCAGCGAAATGGCCAAGCACAAAAATGACCTGCCCGAATACATGGATACCGAGCTGGAGCACCTGCAAGAGCTACTGCGCCAAAAAGAAAGCGGTTTTACGCCTCAGGCTGCTCATCGGGGCGGGCGGCGGCGGGGATAAGCAAGGGGGCCAGCAGGGCCCTGAGCTCCTCACTGCCGTAGAATTGAGCCTCCTCTATGCGGCAAAACTCTATGGATATCAACTGTATGGTAAGCACCAGCTCAGACTTAAGCTCGGGCGTGTTCTCTATGTGGCGCCACATTGCCGTGGTATCCACACGGCCATTTAAGCCCTGCAATTTATCAAAATTAGCCTGCAAGGCAGGCACGGCAGCCGCGCAGGTTGCGGTATCCGTCATTCCCTTCAATATACCGAGCTGCTCCGTCAACCCTGCATTCAAGGCAGCGCAAATGGACTGAACATCATCTGCCGCAGCAACACATGCCACGCTACTACTCAGTACCAGAAAAGAGAAAACTTGTTTCATGGCTTGAATTTTAGAATCGAAGCCCCGAGATGTCAAGCGGAATCATTGATTTACCCTGCCCTGTAGCAGATTTTTCTTGGCAAGGGAGGGAGAAAAATGTAGAATGAGGGGGAAGAACAACCAAAACGGAGCACGCCATGTCTCAATCCATCCTCATTGTCATACCGGCCCGATACGCCTCCACACGTTTACCGGGTAAGCCGCTGGTAAAAATTGCCGGCAAGGAAATGATTCGCCGTGTGGCTGAAATTGCAGACTCCATCTGCCGCCACAACGACAACTGCAATTATGTGGTTGCCACGGACGACACCCGCATATTGGACTTCTGCACCGGTGCCGGTATACCCGCTGTGATGACGGCAGAGACCTGCCGCAGCGGCACGGAGCGTTGCTGGGATGCCGTGAGCCAACAAGCAGAGGCCCCTGCCTTTATCATCAACCTGCAAGGGGATAACCCGCTGTGCCCGCCCTGGGTGATTCAACAGCTCATCGACGAGTGGAAAGCCACCCCGGCAGATGTGTTCACCCCCTGCATCCATTTGGATTGGAACGAGTACGACCGCCTGGTAGAGAGCAAGAAAACCACTCCCTACAGCGGCACCACCGTGCTGGTAGATAAGGACGGCTACGCCATGGCGTTCTCCAAGAGCACCATCCCCGCCATCCGCAAGCCCGAGAAAGCCCGCGCCACCCTCGCCAAAAGCCCCGTACGCCGCCATGTGGGCCTTTATGCCTACACCCTCAGCGCGCTTAAAAATTACTTTGAGCTGCCTGAGTCCGACTACGAAATCGGCGCCGTGGAAGGGCTGGAGCAAATGCGTTTCCTTTACAACGGCCTGCGCGTGAAAATGGTAGAGGTTAACTACCGTGGCCGTAAAACCACCAGCGGGGTAGACTCCCCGGAGGACATCGAGCGAGTGGAAGCCATACTTGCCGAATACGGAGAATATGAGCTCTGATACCGCCACAGACCCTCAAAAATTGCCGCAGCACATTGCCATCATTATGGATGGCAATGGCCGCTGGGCAGAGCAACATAAAGTTTCACGCTCCAAGGGGCATGAAAACGGCGGTAAAACCGTGCAGCGGGTTATCGACCTGTGCATAGAAAAAGGCATCCCCTGGCTCACGCTCTATGCGTTTTCCACGGAAAACTGGGGACGCTCCAAAATGGAGGTCAACTACCTCATGAACATGCTCGCCAAGTTTTTGGAGGAACGCTTGCCCGAGCTGATGCAAAAAAATGTGCGCCTGCACGCCATCGGCGAGCTGGATATGCTGCCCTCCAAATGCCGCAAACGCCTCAACCACTGTTTGGAAGCCACAGCCGGCAACACTGCGCTCAACGCCGTGCTGGCCCTCAGCTACGGCTCCCGCCAGGAGATTACTGCCGCTGCCCGCAAATTGGCAGAGAAGGTACAACGCGGCGAGCTGAACCCGGCGGACATTACGCCCGAGCTCTTCGGCAACCACCTCTACACCGCCAACATGCCGGACCCCGACCTCCTCATCCGCACCAGCGGTGAGATGCGCATCTCTAACTACCTGCTCTGGCAAATCAGCTACGCAGAGCTTTGGGTTACGGATGTACTCTGGCCGGACTTCGGCCGTGCAGAGCTCGATGCCGCCCTGCTGGATTTTGCCTCCCGCAATCGCCGCTTCGGCAAACGTTAAGGCTATAGCGCGCCCATTTGTACCTTGTTCCCGGTACCTTATCCCCTGTCTTTGCTGTGCTTTTCTCTACCGCCATGCGTTTCAATGTCGGCAGCAGCACCTTCAGACACCGTTTTTAACAACGCCTTGATATGGGCGGGCAAAGCTTCCCCGTTCTTCGTATAAACATAGCGCAAAACATAGCGCAATATCCTGCCCTCTCCTTCCTCTACCATCACCTCAATTTCATGTTCACGGCGCAAAATATTGATTATGGCGTCATTCATCACAAACGCAAAACGCAACTCGTTGAAAGTACTTTTGGGCGTTAGGCAAGCATGTAATGCGCTGAACTCCTTTTGCAAATCCTCCCAATCCGGGCGTTCCATTGCCAGCAACGCAGCTATCGCCCGTTGGTGCTCCGCCGCTTGTTGCGGGTTCTGCACCGTTATGGGGGCGTACTCCAAATAACCGACCACTTCCACGGCTCTGCGCTTCCCCATCACAAAAGTAAGGTGCTCACGTTTGCCGGCGCGGAATACGGTCATATTTATCATATCTCCGGGGGTAAAGCGTGCAAGAGCCATCAAGACATCTTCCGGCTTGAAAATGGGGTAATGCTCTATCACAAGCAATACATCATCCACACGCAAACCGGCAAGCGACACCGGGCTGATGGGGGATACATATTCCACCCGCACACCATGTTGAGACGGCAAGGCTGCCCCATAGCGCATACGGTCAGCAGTTGTTATCTCCTGCACGCGCATGCCTGCATACCCCTCCATCACCAGCGGAATCTCACGAACCGGCGCGGCGGGCTCTGCCCAAGAGCTCCCTACAAGCAACAGGGCCAGCACCCGTCGACAATATAAAATAATCTTATCCATACGTATTCTCTTATAATACAACATCATTTAATCTGATACGGTAGGTCTGCATCGGGTCTATGTGGTACGTCACATTCGCCTTACGATAATAAGCGGTGTCCTCCCTTGCAAAAGAGGTCTCTCTCAATTGAGGTAAACTCCGCACATTCAAGGGCTCCGCGTGTTGCGGTGCCTTACGCTCCGGCTTGATGGCAACAGCTTGAGGCTCTGTGGCGAAATAACAGTACCATAAAGCACCCACCATGCACAGTGCCATAATCAAAGCTGCGTATTTTAACCAAATGCGTCCATAAACGCGGCGCTTATGGCGGGCCGCCACCGCCTGCATCAGAGCCTTTAACCGTGCCGTCTCCGCATCGCTCATGCCGGCCGGAATTAAAGGCTTTTGCCGAGCCATGTCATACAGCTGTTGCTCTATATCACCCGAGCCTCTTTTAATTTTCGTCTTCATGCGCTTCATTCAGTATTGATTTAATTTGTTGTAATGCCGCCAAATAGCGGCTGCGAACCGTTGACTCCGGCTCCTGTAAAATGGTGCTGATTTCCTTGAAGGTGTTCTTTTGCCAAATTTTCAATTCTACAACTGTGAGTTGAGCTTGCGGTAAACTTAATACAGCCCGTTGTAATGCTGTATACTCCGCTTCTTTTTCATCCATGGCCGTCGTGTCCTGATTTGTATGGTAACTCCTTTCTGCATCCTTGCGTCGCAGATTTGTTTTTCTCATGGTTTCTGCCATGTTGTGAATGGAGCGCAAGGTATATGGCAACAGGGCAGACTCCTCTGCCGACACCCGCCCGCTCAACACGGCTTCACACACTCGCTCTACCACACGATCCACCAACAGCTCCACGTCTGTCTCTCCATCCGCCTGTATCAGAGCATAAGACTTCAAGCGGTGCCGATTCTCCAGCATCCAAGTATAGCATACCCGCCATACCTGCTCCCGCTCTGTCGCACTCTGTTGCTTGCTTCTCATCTTTCTACCCTGTTCACTCAACTTTTGCCGTTTTCCGCGAACTTATTACGAAAAAAATGATAAAATTACCCTTTTTTTGCCATTTTTTCAAACTTTTTTCACTTTTTTTCGCGTTTTTCAGCAAATTTGCAGTGAACATGTATAGAAACACGCATTTTTTTATGGGTATGAGCCTCCGGCATATTCTTTATCGTCCGGCCGCCGAGCCTCTCGGCAACCCTGCACCTTCGCTCTTGCAAAGGTGCAATAGATATTGCCTTTCCTCATGCAAAAATAAGAATAACAGCTCATCCTCTTACAGAAAAACGGCCTCGGACGCCGCCGATATTGCGGTTCCGGGCGAGTATAAGATTTTTCAAAGCACCCCGGCGGGCAACTTGTTGCTCACTCGGGTGGAGGGCTTCGGCTCTGAGTCGGCACGCTCGACAACCCATGAAAATGACGATGCGGCCCATGTAGAGTGCTCTACAAACCACATCGTCAAATCCTTTAACCACAACGCGAGGCGCACGCCTTCAGTGACTCCTATAACAGTGCAAAAATCTGTTATCACTAACGAAAGAGGCTTGACCACCACCTCTTTTACCCTGTATACTGCCCCTACGGTCAAATCACACATTTCCAAGTAAACAATCTCGTTATGAAATGGTTTATTTATTTACTTCCTATATTAATAAGCTCATGTCAAACTCATAAAAATAAAGACATAATATACGATATCAACTGTTATCAATCTGATTTTCCGCTAAAGCAAGATTACAATAAGATAGAGTTCCGTAAAGACAATGAAGTATTATTTGCACTGAACTTAACTGCACCACGGTTTAAATCAATAAAAAATCAGCTGAATGATTTTATTAATGATTCTGCGGAATATTACATCGAAGTTTTCGGAGGCAGTCCTTCAATAAATTGTTGGTCCATTCCAAACGAGAGAATTATAGAAATGTTTTGCTATACAAAATACAATGAAATAAAGACTCTCGGTGTAACATCTCAGCTCTTGGCAGGAAATGCAGAAATGCCTTTTTTGAATGAAAAAGGAGTATATAATTTCGGCTACTATCACTTAATCGACCTTACAACAATCCTCACATCAAAAGAAATAAATTGCTTGAAAGAAGCATTTAATCGGTAAATTCCGGTGTATACAATGCAAATTTCGTTACTATTAAATATTTATGAAAAAAGCTTTTTATTTTTACTGACCTTATCACTTGCGTACACAATGCAAGCAAACGAACAAGAAGAAAGCTATGTACCATAGAATAGATTCAGCAATTAAATTTAACAGACATAATTTCATCAGAACTCATCCAATGCTTGGATTTTTAATTATTGTATAAATATCTATCAACCATGAAATTATCGAAAGCATTTTTAGTAGCAACATCAAGTATAGAGCTATTGTTGTTCCCCTTTACTGGGCCATTGTTTATCTTCACCTTATATTTAATTGCTTCATTATCATTTATATACTCCATCAGCAAAAACAAGTTTATATTTGTTTTGCTGAGCTGTTTGCCGATGTTTTTTGTATTCGTTACACAGGTGGCAATGGACAATGAAAAATCAAGATTATTGATAACTACATTGTGTATTTACGTTCCATGGGCTATAGCTGTTATTTTAGCATGCTTGATTAGTGGTAATTTCCCGAATATCGAAGCACGGTTGTATGGTAGTATAGAAAAAATGGCAATCTATACGCTATCTATAATTCCATTTTTAGTTGCCATTCTGTTTATATGTATGCTGCCATGACATTAGGAAAAAGCAGTCCCGCAGAGGCTATGGGGTGGACGCCTCTTCATGAAGCAATAGCCGCAGAAAGCCATGATGCTGTCCAACTTCTGATGAATATCAGTTCAACAATCGGGTCAAAAAAATATCGAGCACAAACGTTTTATAAATGTTCTCCATATTTTTCAACCATGTGCGACATCTTATATGATATAGAATCATCCTTTTTGGAAACAAAAACATACATGCTATATCACCCGGAAGAGAAAATATTATACCGTGACACAGAAGAAAATGCGAAAGATGCCAACGACGAATAACAACGTGTCGCTCAGCCTCAGCTATGAGGCACAGCGAGATTTGTTCACGGGCATGGTCTACAAGCGCAAAATATAGTTTTTCGACAATATCACCAAAGAACAGGAGAGGGAAAGGATTTTGAAATTTACACTAACGTAATAACCATTAATCACAAAGAAAGAATTCAAATTTTATGATAAAAGGAATCACACTGTATCTGGCTCATAACATCATCGGGTATTTTTGCATATCAGATAACGCCGCATGGCTTACGTTCTGGAACATTACAGCATGCTTTTTTATTATGCAAAAATACACGCCACTAAGAACGCGATACTCGGTATTTTTTTCAAACCTGTTACATTATTTGGGTTACACAGCAATATTAATGAGTATCGTGGCTTATAAAAATTGCCATACTCAGTATATAAACCTCGGGCCCCTCAATTCCGGTGACACCGAAGTTTATTTCAGTATAATCTTGTATTATATTTTGACCATTGTTATTATCCTTTGTCTAATGATAAAAGAAAAAGCATCATAAAACATGGCTTTAACCATAAAAGGCACCTGCTATTATAAGATTCTGTGGTTACTTTTTGTGTTCCTTCCGAGGCGAAATTTAAAGATAAAATTATTAAAAAGTTTCAAAAATCAAACGAAAAATGAAAAATATAACATTAATTACTTTATTATTAAGCATCATTTTTGGGGATAAAGCTTCATGTAAAACTATTCACTCTGTT
>SUVJ01000085.1 GCA_015062045.1 Akkermansiaceae bacterium | reverse complement strand
GAGGAGAGATAAAAGAGTTGCGGCAGGAACATTAGTTCCGGGACCAATCACACGCCGAGAAACCGCCGTATGCCATAAAAGGCACGTACGGTGGTGTGAGAGGGGGCGAAAGCCCCCTACTCGCTTATCAATTTTATATTCAACTGATTGTATAAATTTATTGTAAGAAATCTGTAATTATTTTTGATTTCTTGTTTTCCTAAAGTGCTCAAATTTTTCAATTTTGACCTTTTAATCGTGTTTTCAGCATTCTAAATGCTGTAGCAAGCCCAAATGTTCAAATTTATTGAAAAAATCACACTTGTGACAATTTTTGTTATTTAAAATTATAATGTTTTTCGAATCTTTACAAATCTATTATATTGGTCATCAATGATAAACGTGCTTTCATCTTTTAGAATGCTGTATACTACGCTCAGTCGGCTCGGGGCAGGTCTCTCAGCCTCCCGACGCGCGTGGGAACGAGTACCCCTGCACGAGCTGCTCTAACATCAACAAACTAATTTATCTCATTAACATGAAAAACACTATAATTGCTCTTGTTGCTCTCGCCGGAATCGCCGGTGCCGTAGAGCCGTCTGCATGGTTAACGCTTAATACTGACGGCACAGGTCTAACGGTTAATAAAGCCGCAGGTATTACAGATACACTGGAGCTTTGGAATCACCGTAATGCCGTATCGTACAATAAAGCTGCCGGTACATTCACAACTAACGGAACGGGCGATTTGCAGATTCTTGATTCAGATGGAAGCTCTACAACGCTTAATTTGAAAGCTTTGTCGTATTCATTTGATGCCGACTGGACCGAGAATACAAGCGGTTCTTCTATATTGACAACAATTGGTATTTATGATGGAGGTCAGGCTAATCGTGCGTATCGTTTCGCCATTGTTAATGATGAGTGGACTATTCAAGCAGGACCTAACAATGGTTCTGGTTATGCACTGACACTTACAACTACAACAGCAGTAACAGCAACTTCCGGCTCTGCTTCGTACCTCGTAACATCTGAAGTTGATGATAACGGAAAGGTTACTTTGAATATGTATGAAGATGGTACGCTGATTGTGAGTGGATATTGCGATAATGGTTATACTAGTGGTGGCTACGGTCTTAATATGTACAAAATCGGTCTTGGCGGCTGTACAGGTACAGCGGACGATGCAATGGCTACAACCTTTTCTAATGTGAAACTTTATAATCAGGTGATTCCTGAGCCTACCGCGGCTACGTTGAGCTTGTTGGCCTTGGCCGGTTTGGCTGTTCGTCGTCGTCGCAAGTAAAGCCCCCTTTTTATAACCTAAACATTTACTTGCCCCATGGTACCCCACCATGGGGCGAGTTGCATTAACCGGGGATAAGTTATTGTGGATGTCCCTCTGAAGAGCGATAGCCCTTCAATATCACTACCCCGCAGGGGTAATATCACTCGCACAGTGGTGCAAATCTCACCCCGTGAGGGCGCAGAAAGCCATTATTCCCTAGTATAACGTTCGGTAATTAGTCAGACCCACAAATTGGGGATCTCTAAAAATTCGCCAAATGGCAATTTGTTTATATCGCAGGGTGGGACTTAAGTCCCACTTTTTATTGGTGGCATGCCTTTATAATAAATGTTGGACTTGGGGCTTCGCGTCTACGCTTGCTACGCCCTCACAGGAAAGTCCAACACTCCGATAGTATTCCCCCCCCACAACTACCAATTTGTAGGGATATCCCGCGGGTGAATACCCGCCGAATTCAGAGCCCTGGTGAGGGGCGATATATGGTAGCCCGGTGGTGGAGCCGCCCTGCGGCGGCTTGTCACGGCGTAGGCTTGCCGAAGCCGGAAACCCCGGGGAAACGGACAAACAAACCGGAACCCCGGTTGAGGGGTGACATAATGCGTGGCTTAAATATGGGGGCAAAAATACATATAACGCCTCAATTCAATGCACAACATTATGCCACCCCTGCCGGGGTTCGCATCTATTTTTGCATATTTCCCGGGGTTTCGCCGCTGGCGCGGCTCCACGCCCGGGCTATTCTATGGCGCCCCCTCACGGGGCTCAAAAAGTCGGCTCGCTAACGCTCGCGGGGGCTCCCCCACAACTACCAATTTGAGGGGGCCCCGGAGTTTTTAGAGGTCCCCGAATTACGATTTACGAAGTAAATAAAGCAGTTGCAACGGCTCAAGAATTTAAACATCAAAACCGCCTCAGGGCATAGCTGAAGCGGTTTTGCGGGGATGGAGGCGAGGGGAGTCGAACCCCTGTCCTGGACACTGTTGACGCAAGCATCTCCATGTTCAGACGCAGATTAGCTGCTCTCGCCGGCGGTCCGCTCTGCGTCAGCCTTCCGCCATAGCCAGGAACCTGTGGATGTCATACACGGCGCGGTTCCCCCGCCGGGCACCTGCCTACTAAAGCTAGTAGCCGTCCTCCCCAGTAGGCGTCAGGATTCAGGCTCAGGCGCTAAAATTAAGCAGCCATTGCGTATTCTTTGTTGGAATAGGCATTTAATTGTTTGAGCGGCTTTTAAGGAGGCCAGCCGATCAACCTCCACATGCAGCCGGCGCCTCGAATGTTCAGTCGAAACCGGGACGCCCCCATGTTGTGGTGTAGCAGGGCTACACAGATATTAGAGTCAAAAAAAGCCGGGGTTGTTCAAACACCCGGTATTTTTTTGTGGCTCTTGGCCAATTAAGGGAGCACGCCCGCAGGGATTCGAACCCCAAACCTTCTGATCCGTAGTCAGATGCTCTATCCAATTGAGCTACGGGCGCATTGCCTTGTTTGGTTACCGCAGTTGCGGTACGCACATTATACAGCTTTGCGGACGGATGTCAACATTAATTTTGTATTTTTGCGATTTTTTTTAATTTTTTTGCATAAATCAGCCTAATCTATGCTCAAAATCGGCATATTGGAGGGCGCAAACGGTGCGCAAGGTACCGTTCTCTTGCAAAAGTTGCACACTTGGGTGGGGCACACCGTTAAAATGGGTTGTTTTGACGATGGTGTAGTGGGTCATGTCGTCAAAGAGCAGCTCATCTCCCACCGCTAAGGGGGCGGGGAAGGAGTAGTCGCCGATGACATCCCCCGCCAGGCAGGTGGGGGAGCCCAGCCTGTAGGTGTGGGGCAGCTCGCCGGGCTCTGCGGCTGCGGCATAGCTTTCTGCGGGCAGTTGCAGAGCAGGGGTGCCGGAGGCCTCCCCGGCAGGGCGCACGGCGTATACATCCGGCCGGTAGGGCATTTCCAGCACATCGGGCATGTGGGCACTGGCACTAACATCCAAAATGGCGTGGCGGTAGCCCAGGGAGTCAAAAATATCCAACACGGTGGCTTTGAGCACGCCTGTGTGCACGCACCATGCCTCGCCGGGTTCCAGGTAAACCTCCACCTTGTAGCACTCTCTTATCTCTTTTACGAGGTTGATGAGGGCTTGGCGGTTGTAGTTCGGCTTAGTAATCCAATGGCCGCCCCCCATGTTGAGGTATTTGATGCGCGGGGAGGCCAGCAGGGCCCCGAAGCTTTTCTCGAAGGCGCGGAAGGTGTCGATAAGCTCTTGCGCCCCCTGCTCGCAGAGTGTATGAAAGTGCAGCCCGGATATGCCCGAGAGGTCCACCCCCGCTAACTCATTGGCCGGAATACCCAGGCGCGAGCCGGGGATGCAGGGGTCATACAACGGCGTGTGGCCTGTGGAGTAGCAGGGGTTGATGCGCAGGCCGAGCTGCAGCTCGCCACTTTGCACGCGGGGGTGGCAGAGGCATTGCGCGCGAAACCGCTGCCATTGGGGGATGCTGTTAAAGTCTATATGGTGCGCAAACTCCAACAGCTCGGTTAGTTCATCTGCCCGGTAAGCAGGGGAATACACGGCAACATGCCCGCCCATGTGGCGGGCTGCCAGGCGGGCCTCATACAAGCCAGAGGCACAGCACCCCGCAGCATAGGGGCGCAGCGTTTCAAAGCAACTTGTGGTGGAAAATGCTTTGAGTGCCAATAGCATTTTAGCCCCACAGGCTTCTGCTGTTTGGTGCAATAGCTGCGCATTGCGGCGTAATGCCGGCAGGGAGATAATGAATGAGGCCACGGTGCGGAAGGGTGCAGCGTTATCTGCGGCGGTTGCGTTTATTTTTTTTGTTGCTCTTGGCAGGGGCCGGTGCAGGCTGAGGCTCTGCCGTAACGGCCGGGGTTTCGGATACCGTGGTGGTCTCCTCTGCTGCAGCGGGGGCTTCTGCCGGGGCAGCAGCAGGGGCTGTGGTGTCACCGGGCAGGGGGGGCAGGTCTGCATTGAGCGGCTCTGTGGTAATCTCTTGCGGGGTGGTATCTGCCGCAGGTGCAATGCCGGCCTCCAGCTGTTTGTACATCTCTTGGCATTGCTTGATTTGAGCCAGCATGAAGCGGCGCACGTACACATCATTGGTGCCGTTGTGCAGTTTTTCGCAATGCTTCATCACCTTCATGCAGTATTCCATGGCCTTTTTGTTGTCGTTGCAACGGCTCTCGTGGTTGGCGGCGGAGGATAATAACAGCATGTATTGGCGGTGTACCGAGAAATCGGGCAGCCCTAACAGTTGTTCTGCTCGCTCGATGGCGGTGCGGTAGTCTGTGCGTGCCTCCTCGGGGTCTGTCATGGCGCGGCACTCTGCCCTGGTGCGCAGGGAGGAAATGAGGTCATGCACAATGGGTACCACCTGCATGCTCACTTGAGCACCCGGTTTAAACTCAGGCAGGGTCTCTGCGCGTTTTTCATCATTGGCCAAGCGCATGTTGTAGTACTCCATGGCCTTGGCTGCATCATTTTTTTGCATGTAGCTGAACGCCATGCCGTAGTAGATGTTGCTCAGCCAGCGGCGGTGGGTGTCATCCGCTTTGTCTTCATCGCTCATGGCGTTGTAGTCGCCCAAGGCTCGCTCGTAGTCTTTAATGGCGGCATCCCAAGCCCCGAAGGTGCGGCGCATATCTGCCGCAAGAATCGCCAAACGAGCCAGCTCTGATGTGCCGGCCAATTCTGCTTTTTCAAGCTCGTATTGCTCGTTGAGCATGCGCAATACCTCTTTAATTTGCGGGGCTAACGGGGAGTTTGGGGTGGCTAATTGTGGTGCAATGCCGTACACCATCAGGTCGTAGATTTGGTCATGAAGCTCTTGCGCGGCATCAGTCTCTTCTGTCACTGCTTCCGGGGCTTGCTCCTCCGGCTTCACTTCGGTAGTAGCCTCTTTTGCCTCCGCTTGTGCTGCGGGGGCTTGGGTGGTTTCCTCTTTTTCTCCACAGGCGCAAAGGGCTGCCATGACAACGCCGCATACCATCGGCATGCAATTTTTACGATTGAAAATTTTCTTATAACTAAGCTTCATAACTTCTGTATTCTGCCCATAGGTGTGCCATACGTCAAGCCAATTCTGAGTGAGTAACCGTTTTTGCTGCGCTTTATGCCTGATTTTGGACCGTAAAATCGGAAAATTTAAAAAAAAATGCCATTTTAGCAAGTTTTTGCTTGTCATTCTCCGATGTATTCGGCTAGAATAAGGAACACCGAAACGTCATGAAACATTTTCCCCTCCTCCAGAACATCGCGTTGACCTGCTGCGCAGTGGCCGCCACGCTTGCCGTCAGCTCCTGCAATAGCCCGGTCTCTCCCTCCACCGCAGCCAAGCAGCTGCGCAACAGCTCTGCCGTTGCCGTATACAGCCATGATGATGCCGCCTCCCCCGTTTCTCGCAACGTGGTAGAGATGGGAGCCCTGCCGGAGCGCACCGCCCGCGCTTTGGATACTTGGCTGCGCCGCGCCACTGTTAAGACATACTCCTACGCCTACCCGCAGTATTACATTGCCATGACTTCTGCCAATGGCTCTCAGGCTGTATGGGGTATTTGCTCAGATGGCCAGGGTAACATGACCGGTGTTCATATTCCGCGTGATGGTCGCCCCGCTTGGATGGCCCCGCACACCAGCGAGCTCATTATGTACGTGTACGAGGGTGATGACCGCGCTGCCCTCAGTGCTGCTATCATGGAGTCCCTTGCAGATGCCGGTTACGATTCTTTCCGCATCAATACCCGCAAGAACTCCGGCTTGGTGGATGAGGATTACCTGCTCTCCAAACCCCGCTCTGCAGAGGCTCAGCGTGAGTACGACCTGCGCGAGATGGCCAAGCGCCAGAAGGAAGAGAAAGAGGCTGCCGATGCCGCTGCTGATGAGGTGGAAGATGACGGCTCCTCCGATGATTCCGATGTGCTGGGCTCTGACTCCGACGACCTCGACCTCGATTTCTGATACCTTTCATATATTTCATTCAAATCGCACAGCGCAACTCCTTATGGGGTTGCGTTGCTTGTTTCGGGTGGTGTCTTGCCTCGTCAGCATTGAAAGTCGGGGTGTAAAAAAAGAGCTACGTGGTTCACGTAGCTCTTTCGGTATGCTCGAAGGGGGACTCGAACCCCCACGGATCGCTCCACTAGATCCTTAGTCTAGCGCGTCTACCAATTCCGCCATCCGAGCATCGGATGTTGCACTTGGTGCGCAGGCAATATACACGATTTTGATGCGTAATGCAAGCCTTTTTTGTAAAAAAATGTATTTTTTTATAAAAAGTTTTGGTGGACAAGTAAAACAGATTACGTGTTGACATGCCGGATAGCCTGTAGTACAATGCAGTTGAGATGAGAAAGAACCTTATGAGAGCCCTTTTTATTGTAGGGGTGCTCGGTGTGGCATCCTGCACGAATGTATGCCAAACGGTGAGTGATTGGGGCACGGAGTACAGCGGAGTCAAGCTGTCTGATAAGTCCACCTACTACCGCTATCATGGCAAGAGCTATGTGAAAGGGCAGTGCTGCCTTTGCAAGCGCACGTTTGTGGACCATCCGTATGCTATCCGCAAAAAGCTCCCGGAGCAATACAGAGCGATTGAGGGCAGTGAGGGCGACACGGTATACCGTGAAATCAGAATCCGTAGGGATGGTTCTGCCGTATATGCGGATGATAGCACTTGGCGACAACTTGAACTGAAGAACGCGCAGCCTCTTACTCTGAAAAAGAATCTCACAGAGAGGAATGAGTATGTGTTTGAGCACACCCGCCGCCCCTCCCGGCATGCTTTGTATGCCTATCCCTTAGCAGCCGCCTCCTTTGTTTGTGTGGATTTGCCGTTAAATGTGGCAGGGGCTGCGGCAGCCGTTGCTTTTTCTCTGCCGTTTATACCAGGGGTGATGATTTGTTCTCAGCAACAGCAAGAGGTGCCACCTCCCCCTACCGAATCAATACCTCAAAATTAACCTTTTATGATAGCTGTATCCATTATTTTATTCATTGTAGGTTGCGTGCTGGGCTATGTGCTCAGCCGGTTGCAGGCTGCTCGCAAGGGGCAAGCTGCTCTGGTAGAGACAGAGCGTGTTAAGGTAGCGCTCACCATGCTGCAACAGCAAAAGGCGGAGCAGGAGCAAAGGGGGCAAAGCTTGCAACAAAAAACGGATGCGCTGGCAAATGAGCTGTCCGCCGCTCGTGCGGAGGCCGTGAGCCTTCACACTGCCCTTACAAAAGAGCAAGAGCAACGCACGGCAGATAACGCCCGCCTTGTCGCCTTGCAAAAGGAGTACGAAACGACGCGCAATGAGCTTACCACCACCCTGGCGGAGCTTGCCCGCTGCAAAACGGAGCTTCAAAAAGAGCAGGAGCAACGCTCTGCCGAGGCTGCCAAGATTAAAGAAATGCAGGAGAAACACTTCGCTCAGTTCCGCAACCTGGCCGGCGAAATTCTGGAGAAAAATGCCGGCAAGCTCAAAGATACCAATAAGGAGAGCATGGATAGCCTGCTTAAGCCCCTGCGCATGCAGCTGGAGAGCTTGGGCAAGGCAGTAACCGCCACCAATGAAACCGCTGCCGGCAACAAGGCTTCTCTGGAGGCTGCCATAAAAGCCATGATGGAGAAGACGGAAAGTTTGGGCAGAGATGCGGAAAACCTTACCCTTGCCCTGCGCGGTAACACCAAGAAACAGGGTGACTGGGGAGAGATGATTCTGGAGCGCATGCTGGAGGAGTCCGGCTTGCGCAAGGGGGAGGAGTATTATGTGCAGGAGAACCACAAGACGGAGGACGGCAAAGACCTGCGCCCCGATGTGGTGATTCGTTTCCCTGAAAAACGCTGCGTGATTGTGGACTCCAAGGTATCCCTTACGGCTTACGCCCACTATTCTGCCGCTGAAAATGAGGAGGAGCGCGGGCGATATCTGGATGCGCACGTGTCCTCCGTACGCAAACACATAGATGAGTTGGCCGCCAAGGACTATAAGGGCACGGTGGAGGACACCATCAGCTACGTGCTCATGTTCGTGCCCAACGAGGCCTCTTACATGGCGGCTGTGCAGGCGGCGCCCTCTTTGCCGCTGGATGCTTACCGCAAAAAGATTGTGCTTATCAGCCCCACGAACCTGCTCATGGCCCTGCAGCTGGCCTATAACCTTTGGCAAAAGGAGCGCCAAACGCAGAATGTGGAAAAAATCATAGACCGCGCCACTAAGCTTTACGACAAGCTTGCCACCGTGCAAGAGAGCTTGGAGAAAGTGGGCAAGGGCATAGACCAAGCCCAAGGGGCGTACACGCAAGCCATCAATCAGTTGTTCCATGGGCGCGGTAACTACGCCAAACAGTTGGAGGACCTGAGAAAAATGGGCATAACCCCCAATAAACAGCTTAGCTTAAATGATGATGACCAAGAGGCTTAAAAAAGTTGCCACTCTTTTGCCCGCTCCGGGCTCACGCCCTACGCTCTGCTCATCTGTCGGCCTACGCTGTGTCGCTTCGCTCCGTCGCTCCGGGCTTGGGGGGGTACGTTTAGCAGGCGCTTACGCGCCTGCCTATTGGCTACACCCTTGCGGGGATGGGAATGTTAAATGTTTAATGTTAAATATTTAATGTTTAATGTGAGCGTGGGTTGAATTCTCAAGCCCCCGCATGGGGGCGAAATAATTTAGGCAGGGGCGTTCCGTCTTCGGGCTGAGCCCTACGCCGTGACAAAGAAGCCCCTGCACGTGGATAAAAAATATACCGGAGCCCGAGGAGCGCAGCGACGAGGCCGATAGATGAACATAGCGTAGGGCGTGAGCCCGGAGCAGAGCGGGTCTCGGGGTTAACACCCCTCGGGGGGATTGTGTCGGCCTCCTCGCGTAGCTCGTCGGGCTCTATATTATTTTTTTCGTTTTGCAGGGGTCGCGCGCGCACTGCGTGCACGCTTGACCACCTGCCTAAACTATTTCGCCCCTACGGGGCTCATCAATTCGGCGGGCATTCGCCCGCGAGGGGGAGGATTATTTACTGTAGGGCAAACGCATTAGGATTATGACACTTCCTTCAGATTGACAATTTACCATTTACAATTTAAAAAGTTATTGAATTTACAAGTTCTTATATAAATATTCATCAGGTGAAAGCCAAACATAAGGTTTTATCTTTTCCCGGCTACATAGCAAGAGAAACATGTTTTTGCGCAGTGCCGAGACCATAAAACATCGTGCTGCACTCAAGCTGATTTTTTATTCTAAAATTGGGCATCTCTAAAAACTCGATAAATGGTAATTTGAAGGGGATACCCTGCGGGCGAATGCCCGCCGAAATCAGAGCCCCGGCGAGGGGCGATATATGGTAGCCCGGCGGTGTAGCCGCGTCAGCGGCGGAACCCCGGGGAAACGGACAAACAAATAGGAACCC
>SUVJ01000084.1 GCA_015062045.1 Akkermansiaceae bacterium | reverse complement strand
GGCTTCCTTCCCACCCCACATTACTGTGACGCAGTTGCCTTTGGCTATTTGATTCCGCCCTGTCAGCGGCTCATTGGGGCCTTTCACCCCAGTTACGTGTCATGCCTGACGTACAACAAAAAAGCCGCCCGATTGGCGGCTGATTGGTAAAAAGGGGATACGGGGGATAGGACTCGAACCTACGACCTCCACCATGTCAAGGTGTTGCTCTACCAACTGAGCTACCTCCGCATGGAAGAAATGGGCAGGGATGGATTCGAACCATCGAAATCGTACGATAGCAGATTTACAGTCTGCCCCCTTTGACCGCTCGGGAACCTACCCATTCTAATTTTGCAGGCCACTTAGTGGCGTGCGAGGGGAGTTTACACGATTTTGCTCCCCATTGCAAGCCTTTTTTTGCAATTTTTTAATTTTTTTGCAATTTTTGTGATTTAAGTTGACGGAAGGCATGGATGAGGAAGGCGACACCGGCGGCAAAGATGGCAAAGGAAAGCCATTGCCCCTTAGTGATACCGGCCCACACGGCGTCATCGGGCTCCTTGAAGCACTCGCACACCACGCGGGCAATGGCATACAACACACCAAAGAGCCCGGCAAAGAGCCCGGCGGGGGCATTTTTGAAGCGCAGGCGCACGATGATGAGCACGGCAAACAGCAGCAAGCCCTCGCCGAAAGCCTCGAAGAGCTGGGAGGGGTAGCGGGGCTCCAGATACTCCGCCAGGGTGTTACGGAAGGTTTCGCTCTCTCTGCACATGCGGCAGAGCATGCCCTCCTCCCCCTCCAGGAGCATGCCTTGGTCATCTTTAAGGAAGAAGCTTTCGTAGGGGCGTTTCATGGCAGACTCCAACGAGAGGCGGGCTGCAAAATATGTTGAGTAGGGCAGCTCATAAACAGAGAGCGGGAACTTCATGGCGAGGGTGCTGCCGGCATCGCACACGCGCCCGTAGAGCTCGCCGTTGATAAAGTTGGCAATGCGGCCGAAACACAGGCCGATGGGGGCGACTATGGCCAAGCCATCCAACACGCGGGGGAAGGAGAGGTTGTGACGGCGAGCATAGAAAAGAGCCACCAAAATCACACCGATGATACCACCGTGGGAGGCCATGCCACCCTCCCACACGCGGAATACCCAGGTGGGGTCTTTCAAAAATCCGCTCAGCCCGTGTTGCGGTAACCAGTAAAAGAAGAACTCGCCCAAACGCCCACCACACACCACGCCGATAAGGCATACCTGCATGGCGATGAAGTCGGACAATTGCTCCTCCTCTATACAATATAATTTAGATTTGGACAAACGCAGCAGCAATAAATACCCCAAAACAAAACCCGCCAAATAGGCCAGGCCATACCAGCGCACGGCAATGGGAGTACCGGGAATATCCAACAAGATGGGGTCCAGATGGTGTACGTATGTAGCCAATAGATTTGTCATGACGCGATGCTTATACCACAAGATAGCCCGTTTAACAAGGCGAAAGAGGGGATGTTGCAGATTTTGGATATTGGAGGTTGTATTTCGCATTTCGCATTTTGTATTTCGAATTTCAACCCGATGGGGTGAATTTTGATTGCGTAACGGTCATTTTTACCCTAAAACTTTAAAAGGCGCGTGAAAAAAAAGCGTCGGTATGAAAGTTTATTCTCGCCAAGGCAAGAGATATAGTGTATAAGTATAGCACATATTTGAATTTTTCACCATGAAACGAGCTCTTTTTTCCATATTCGCAGCAGCCGTATGCGGTTTGACCGCATCCGCCGTAGATGCCACAGCTGTTAAAGTAACCCTGCAAGCCAAGGGCAGCTCCACCAAGGTAGAGAAGGTGGCTCCCCCCCAGGGCATGAACTTTGGGGATGCCTCCATGACCGCCCAACCCGTTGTAGGCTGGCAGTTGATTAACATACCCGTGCGCGTGGAGGGCAAAGCCAAGGGCGACAAACCTGCCCAGTTTGTACCGGCCATCAAGTTTACGGCACACCTGTTAATAGACAGCGATGCTAACGACGGCAAGCCCGTGAAGCTCTCCAAGGAAATCACTTACGTTGACATTCCCCTGAGCGGTGGCGGCGAGGCAGCTAAGAACGACATGAGCATTGGAATCTTTATTCCGCCCAGCAGTGCTGCCCGCATTAACGAGAAAGGCAAAGGCGACCTTAAGGGCAAGTTGTTGGGCGTGGCCATTGAGGCAGAGTTCAACGGCAAGCAATGTATGAAGAGCGGTGAGCCCCGCCACGTTATTTTTGACAACACCACCAAGAAAAAGCTTACGGATGAATGGTGGACCAAGAGCATGGGAGATGCCGGGGCCGTGCTGTGCAGTATAGACCAAACCCCCTACGCCGCTTGGGCCGGCACTGCTTACCCGCAGATTGCCCCCACCACAGAGCAAAGCCCCCTGCCCACCAGCCCTGTATCCCCCGTCCCCTCCACCACAGAGGAGGACACCACCACCACTCCCGCTGCCGATGACAGCACGGAGACAGATACCCCCGCAGTAGAAGAGGAGGAAGAAACCAGCGGCCGCAAGGGCAAGAAGAAGAACAAGAAGAAGGGCTCCCGCCGCTAATATAAACCACTTACTATCATATAACATACTCACACATACTTTATGGCTGAATATAAAACAACAGTAGCCCTTGAGATTGGCGCCCAGAGCGTCACCATGGGCGTATTCACCCCCGCCGGCAAGGGCTATGCGCTGTCGCGCTATGCCCGCAGGGATATCCTGCTCGACCCGGTAGAGGAAGGCATGCGCATGGACTACGTGAGCAATGCCATTGGTGAAATGGTGACGGAACTGAAGGTCAAAGGCAGCGATGTGCGCAACGTTGTCTCGGGTCAGCAGGTATTCATGCGCTTTATCAAGCTGCCCCTCATCGACATTGATGATATCTCCGAGCACGTGGGATATGAAGCGCAGCAACACATCCCCTTCCCGCTGGAGGACATCATCTACTCCTACCAAGTACTGCCGGAAAGAGAGCCGGGCGAGCAGGAGGTTCTGCTTGTTGCCATCAAGAAGGACGTGCTCGACAACCTCAACACGCAGGTAGAAGACAACGGCTTGAAGACACGCAGTGTGGACTGCTCCATTACCTCTCTGTACAATGCCTACCGCATCAGCTACCCGGAGGACGAGGGAGAGTCCGTTGTTATTCTCGACATCGGTGCCAAGACCACAGACATCATCTTCTCCGAGAGCGGCAGATTCTTCACCCGCTCCGTCACGGCGGCAGGTTCTTTCATCACCAACAACATTGCCCGTGAGTTCAACCTGAACTTCAAGGAGGCAGAGCAGCTCAAGATTGAGTCCGGCATGGTATCTTTGGGCAACGGCTTTACGGATAACATGACCGAGCAGGAGGCAGCCCTTGCCACCACCATCCGCACGGCCATGAGCCGCCTCAGCTCCGAGGTGCAGCGCACCATCAACCACTACCGCGCCCAGTACAAGGGCACAGCCCCCACCAAGGCCTATATTTGCGGTGGCGGCGCCCGCCTGCCCTACGCTGTAGAGTTCTTGCAGGCTGCCCTCAATATCCCCGTAGAATACCTCAACCCGCTCAACGCCTTCAACATTGGTGCCAAGGTGGATGAAGAGGCCTTGGGCATGGATGCCCTTTGCCTGGGCCCGATAGCCGGTGCTGCTGTAACCGGTGCTAAAGTGGGCGAGTTCTACATAGACCTTGTACCCACCAGCGTGGGTAAGGACCGCGCAGAGCTGCAAATGCTGCCCAAAATCATCACTGGTGGTCTCATTGCCCTGGCCGGTGCGGGCGTGTTTGTGTACATGGCAGGCAATGCTCAAAAACAGGCAGAGGAGACCGATGCCCTCTTCAAGCGCCAGCTTGCCCCCATTGAGAAGGATGCCAACGCCGTAGCCGCAGCAGAGGAGGAGTTCAACAGTGCCACGGCAGAGCTCAGAGAGCTCAGCTCCCTCTACCGCCGCCGCACGGAGTACTCAGACATCATCAAATCCATTGCAGAAGTAGGCACATCCTACAAGTTCTGGTTCACGCAGTTTGAGCCGGTTTACACAGAGAACCTCTCGCTGGACCAGACCATTGAGTCCGCCTCTGTCAACAACCACACCAGATTGTTTGCCCCCTCCGCCGCCAACGGTGCCACCGCCATGGCAAACGTGGAGTCCGGCTACATCAATGCACTTTACATCAAAGGCTACGCCATGAATGAGCAAGAAGTGCGAGATGCGTATGAGAAGATTTGCAAGCAAAAGTACTTCAACTCTGAAGAGGCAGACAAGAACAAGCACGTGCAGATTATCACCAACGACAGCGGCTCCAACGCAGCCTTGGGATATCTCAAGTCATTCCACATGATTCTGCCCCTCAACGACAGACCGCACGGGGAGCTCTACATCGACGACAACGGTGAGAATGTATACCTCAGTGTACCCGAATACAGATCCAACGCAGAATGATAAACACCTACTTCTCCATCTGACATGAACTTCTTTGAAAACAAACGTGCCGCCAGTCTCACCGGCGTATTCGCACTGGCATTTGTCGGGTTGATGGCATGGGGCTACACCAAGGGCAGTGCAGCTGAGGCCACCATTAAGGACCTCACCACCAAGGAAAACACCCTGCGCTCCATCACAGCCTCTGCCCTGCCCCCCAAGGCAGAAACCAAGTCCACCCTCAACAAGGCAACCAAGAACATACGCAGCCGCGTCAACATGCTGACGGATGACCTCAAGGCCTATACCAAGACCTGCAAGGTAATCACCGCAGATGCCATCAGCAAGGAGCTGTTGTTCCACCCGGAGCACCTCAATGCCGCCCGCACCTGGCTGAACAAAAAAGCCAACGGGTGCGAGATTCCCGGCGGGGATGCCTTCACCTTCGGCTTAGACCGCAACTACAACGAGCGTAACGACGCAGCCACGCCGGAGACGACACCCTACCTGCTCTACCAGCTCAACGCCGCCAGAACCTTGGCAGGCTACGTGGCAGAGGCCGGAGCCGTATCCCTGGACCGCATGTACTGCGAGCCCGTACCGAGCGAGGAGGAAGGCGCCTACACCCCGCTGCACATTGAACTGAGCTTTACCGCCAAGCGTGGCAGCATCCCCTCAAATGCCGCACACACCGGCACGGTGACCAAGGTTATCAACTCCATCCTGGAAGGCAAGGGCGACATCGTGTTACGCCAAGAGGAGAAAGAGGCCGGTGCCTACTTCTTCATCATTAAAGGTATTAACGCGAACAGCAACAACTCATACGGCGCACTCGACTCCTACAGCGAGCCGTTCCAGACCGCCGGGTCGGATAACGCAGAGCCCGTCAGCATTGCTCAGCGCAAGGTGGGTCTTGATGACGAGACCGTGCGCGTCAATCTGATTATCGAAGCCGTCTACTTCTCTCAAAACGCAAACTAATTTTACGCATACATTATGGCTGGACAAACAGATTTAGGCAAAGGCGTGCTCATCTCCGGTATTGTAGCCGGCATTTTGGGCGTGGCAGCAAGCTTCATTTTGCTGCCCGACGTGCCCCAAGGCAAAAAATACAACATTGGTGGCGGCAGCACGGACCACATCGGTAAAATTGCCGAAACCGGCAAGAAGATTACCGTAGACATCGGTGTAGACAAGACCGGCAAGACCATTGACCACATGACACACCACGCCGTGGTAGATGTTGCACCCTCCAAGAAGCAGAAGCGCGTTTCCCCGCTTTTTGAGGCCCCCGAGCTCTGGCAGGTGGGCATTGCTGCGGAGAAGAAGAACGTCATTATGGACATCTTTGACGAGAAAGCCCCGCAGATTCACGAAGGCATCGACAACGCCTGGTTCATACAAAACGGCTTGGCAGACGCCCTGTGTGTCTCCAACGGTTTGACCATGGATGCCGATGAAGACGGCTTTACCAACAAAGAGGAGCACGATGCGGGTACCAACCCCTCCGACAAAGCAAGTGCCCCTGCCCTGCACGGCACAAACTATGTCAAACTGGCAACCGTGGGCTCCAAAACTACCTCCGCCTATGTACAGCTCGACTCCAACGAGCTGGAGTACGTAGAGACCGCCGAGTTTGTTACCATCAAGGTATTTGCCAAGAAGGATGACTCCCAACCCATCAAAGCATTGACTAAGGAAGTAAAACCCGGCGAAACCTTCGGTGTAACCACCAACGAGCCGGATCGCTACAAACTCGTGGAGATTAAGACCGGCGCACAAGGTGGCATCGTGGCCCTGGACACCGTCAACCCGCAAAAGGGAGAGGAACAGGGATTCATGATTAACCATGGTAAAAAGAATCGTAAAAAGATTCAGGACACCAAGGTGACACTTATTGCCACAGCCGGCCCCAAGAAGGGTGAAAGCATCGAGGTGCTCCTTGGTGCAACCTTCTCCATACCGGGTGAAGACAGCACCAAATGCCATGTTGTTGCCACCAACAATGACGGTAGCTCCCAAATCATGATTGAAGGGGGTAAAAACGAAGTTACGGCTCCGAAAGCAGCAAATTAACCCGCGATTGCCTGAAAAGCCGAAAAAAATCACGATAAAATCCACTTTTTTTAATTGTTTTCTTTACATCTGAGCAGATTTCTGTCATAAATAGAGCATTACCATGAACCACGCACCTCTCATCAACTCAAAAACCGTCACGGCTCTTGCAGCTTTGGCATTCACCTGCCCCATTACGCAGGCTGAAACCGCCGGCTACATCAGCACGTCTACGGCTGCCGGTACGAGCGAGGTTGGCCCGACTGCAGTCTATGCAGGCCAGTCTTCTCAAAATAGTCTGATTGCCCAGGAAACCGCACGCCGCAAGGCAGAGGAGAACAAGGCCCGCATCCTCCTGCAAGAGGGTCGCACCGCTTACAGCGAGGGCAAGTACACCCTCGCCCTTGAAAAGTACAAGGCCTCTTGGAAGACCCTGCCCCAGGGCCCTGCCACCAACTGCCTGCGTGAGTACCTTGTCAAGGTAATCGGCGATGCCTCCATCGCAGTTGCTATCGAGTACTCCAAGGTAGGTCGCTATGATGAAGCCGAGCAGTTACTTTTGGACGTTCTGAAGCGCGAGCCCAACAACAAGCGTGCCCGCAAGGAGCTCTCCGAGCTGCGCGACCCCGTGCGCAACAACCCCGCTCTCACCCCGGCCCACGTCAAGGACGTTGAGGAGGTGCAGCGCTTGCTCGAGCTCGGCTGGGGCTACTACGACCTCGGCAAGTTTGACGAGGCTCTCAAGACTTTCTCTCAGGTTCTCAAGATTGACCCGTACAACACGGCTGCCCGTAACGGCCAAGAGGCTGTTCACAAGCGCCGCATGAACTACTACGGCAAGGCTCGCAACGCTGTGCGTGCCGACATGCTTGCCCAAGTGGACGCCATTTGGGAAATCTCCAACAACGAGGACCTGCCCGACATTGAGCTCTCCGGTGGTGAGGTACCCGTGGTACACTCCGAGCGCCAGATTCAGAATGCTCAGAATCTGAGCAAGATGCAGATCAGCAACGTAAACTTCGAGGATACCGCCATTGAAGATGCCCTCGACTTCCTGCGTGGTGAAGCCCGTAAGAGCGGCGTGCAAATCAACTTCCGCTTTGAGCAGCCCCGCCCCACCACATCCGTAGCCTCTTCTTCCTCTGATGAGGATGATCTTGAAGATGAAGATTCCGAAGAAGAGGAGGAGGAGGAAGAAGTAGCCGAGACCCCGGCTGCGATTACCACCCCGATGGTATCCCGCCTCAAGGTATCCGGCGTAACGGGTCAGGAACTTCTGCAAATGATTTGCGACCAGTCCGGCTGCCAGTACCGTGTAGAAGACACCGGTATTGTGGTATACCAGACAGGTGCCGGCATTGAACGCATGTTCAAACGCCGCTGGAAGGTAGCCCGAGACTTCTTTGTGACCTCCGGCGGTGAGGAATCTGATGACGAGGAGGATGCCTGGGATGAAGGCGGTGGCAGCAAGGTTGTCAAGATTGACGCTGTAGCAGCCCTGCGTGCAGCCGGTGCTTCCTTCCCCAAGGGTGCCAGCGCACAATACTCTGCCCGCACCGGCATGCTTACCGTAGAGAACACTGCAGACAACCTTGACTTTGTGGAAGAAGTCATTAACGACTACCGCCGCAAGTTGCCGCAGATGATTAAGGTGAGCGCCCGTTTCGTAGAGGTATCCCAAACCAACGAAGAGGAGCTCAGCTTCGACTGGGTGGTCAACCCCTTCTCCGTATCCAACAACGGCTCCACATATTTGGGTGGCGTAAACGGTCAGGGCTCTACCCCCACTCGTACCTTCAATGACTTTGTGACCTCCGGTGGCTCTGCCTTTGCTAACAATTACACAGGCAGCTCTGCATGGCCCATCAACAACAACAACGGTGGCATTGCGGATGCTTACACACCCACCAGTAACGGTTTGATGACCGGTGGTCTGCGCTCCGGCTCCGGTGCTATCAGCGGCAGCTCTATGGATGCCCTCGTGGCCTCCGGTTCCGCCGCCAGCAACACGGCTAAGACCGTGGCTCCCGGCATCCTCTCCCTCTCCGGTATTTTCGATGAGGGTTCCTTCCAGATGATTATGCGTGGTCTCTCCCAGAAGAAGGGCGTGGATATTATGTCCGCCCCCAGCTTGGTAGCCCGCCCGGGTGAGCTTGAGTACACCCCGGATCCCGATCCGCTGGCAAGCGACCAGAACGGCGACAACGGTTGCGCCAAGATTGAGGTGATTCGTCGCTTTATCTATCCGTCCGCCTACGATCCGCCAGAGACCGGTTCCTCCGGTGGTAACAACTGGAACAACAACAACAACGGTAACAACAACTGGGGCAATAACTCCTCCCCCATCGCTACGCCGTCCAACCCGTCCGAATGGGCAGTGGAAGAAGTTGGTATCGTAATGCGATTTAAGGTTGACGAGGAAGATGGCAACGACATCATCAAGTTCAACCACTTCGAAATCCGCGTGGTCAACTTTGAAGGTTTCGTAAACTACGGCTCCCCGATTACATCTGCCGTAACCACCGAGACCCAGATTGAGCACATCACCCTCACGGAGAACCGTATCGACATGCCCATCTTCAGCCGTCGTTACATCAACTCCAACCCCTGCATCTATGATGGTCACACCATCGCCATCGGTGGTATGATTGAGGACAACGTGCAGAAGGTAGAGGACAAGGTGCCCGTATTCGGTGACCTGCCCCTCATCGGCCGATTCTTCCGCAGCAACGCTGAATCCCACGTTCGCAAGAACCTGATGATCTTCGTGACCGCAGAGAAGATTGACCCGACCGGTAAGCCCACTCGCCACCGCGACCTCGGCACGGGTGATGCCCCCACTGCGGGCAGCACGACCCCGAGCCTCTTCCCGGACGATGGCTTGGCTAACCCCTGATACCGCACAGGTTCATAGGTAATTTTAACCGCCTCCGGTTCTGAATCGGAGGCGGCTTTTTTGCGCAGCCTAGCCCGGTGCTCAAAAGTAGGATTTACGAATGACGAATTACGAATTGGGCATCTCTAAAAACTCTGGTATCCCCTACAAATTACCATTTATCGAGTTTTTAGAGATGCCCAAGGTACAATTTACAAAGTAAGCAAAGCTACTGCAAAGGCTTAAGATGCACACAGTTACACAGCAAACGAGTGCACGCCGAATTTGATAGCCCCCTTGTGGGGCGAAATAACATAGGCAGGGGCGTTCCGTCTTCGGGCTGAGCCCTACGCCGTGACAAAGAAGCCCCTGCACGTGAA
>SUVJ01000083.1 GCA_015062045.1 Akkermansiaceae bacterium | reverse complement strand
TCGGGGACCTCTAAAAACTCCGGGGCCCCCTCAAATTGGTAGTTGTGGGGGAGCCCCCGCGAGCGTTAGCGAGCCGACTTTTTGAGCCCCGTCGGGGCGTCATAGAATAGCCCGGGCGTGGAGCCGCGTAAGCGGCGGAACCCCGGGAAATATGCAAAAAAACAGATGCGAACCCCGCAAGGGGTGGCATAATGTTGCGCTTTGAATTAAGGCATTATATGTATTTACCCCCATATTTAAGCCACGCATTATGTCACCCCTCAACCGGGGTTCCTATTTGTTTGTCCGTTTCCCCGGGGTTCCGCCGCTGACGCGGCTACACCGCCGGGCTACCATATATCGCCCCTCGCCGGGGCTCTGATTTCGGCGGGCATTCGCCCGCAGGGTATCCCCTACAAATTACCATTTATCGAGTTTTTAGAGATACCCAAGTCATATGAACAGCATACGAATATACTTGAGGCTGCATCTGGTGTTGTTGCTTGTCACCTCCGTAATTATCTGGTTCCCGGTTTTCTTTATTCTGTATGGAGGAATACAGGCAGTTGTGATGCTTTGCCTGCTGAAAAAGAGGAGTTCTGATACCATGTCCGTTTTCATGAGGCGATCCATTTACATGTTTTCTCTGATGGAAGTTGGGTATACCGCAGCATTATTGTTTGTGGGTGCCTATGTAATCCGAGATGTGTGCGGGCTTGGCATATTGGCATGGGATTGCATGAAAGGCACGTTATTCACAAATCCGGAGTTCTTCCACATCATGCCCGGCTTATACTTGAATGCTCTGTATCTGCCTGTAGTGTTGATATGGGCTATTGTTTACGCCTTGAAAAAGCTACAGAATAAGTAAGAGGAACACACCAAAAGTCTTTTCTATTTAGAAATCAGCCGAGCCGAATTGAGGAGCAATTTTCAGAAAACGACATCAATTTTTCATAAGTCATTCATACATAGAGAGTCGGAATCACTAAAAACAACAGTCATAAAAAGGCTATCAAAAACGCAATTATCCGATTAACAAGCATCGGCTAATATCGGCTAATTTAAGACTAAATTAGCCGATAGAAACAAGAATTTAAAAATCAAGCTACCCAAAAAAACATTCTTATAATGTTATTATAAATAAATAACGACTCCTTTTCAGTTTTTTTACAACAGTAAAATTATAGAATATCGGCTAATTTTTATAAAATTAGCCGATAAGTATTGATTTTAATCATCGATGTGGTACAATCGAGCCATGAAGCGGAGAAAAAAAGCACCAATGTTAACAGAGCTCATCCACGATGGTGCGAACGACATTCTGAAAATAATGAAAGCCGCAAAACCGGAGTCGCTCAACATGGAGCGTTACCTGAGCTGGCCAGAGATTTTATACCGAAAAGCACCGGATGGCTTGACAACGGAACAATGGTGGCTTGGAATTAAATTACACCGAGCACAGGCCAGACAAGACATACCCTTGTATTCAGCGAAAGGCCAAGCATTCAGTTTTGCTCCGACACAATACGTTCAACAATATCTGCACTTAATAGACCGCAAAGGAGGCAACATGGTACTAACTGATGCCAATGAGATATTTTGTGACAGAGAAAGAGACAAATATCTGCTAACCTCACTGGAGGAAGAAGCTATCATGTCGAGCATGATGGAGGGTGCCGTTGTAACCAGATCCGAGGCACGACAGATTATACGTGACAACAGGCTTCCCAAGAATGAACACGAACGCATGGTGATAAATAATTATCTCACCATGAAAATGATACTGGAGAATAAGGACAAACCTCTCACGCCGGCATTTATTCTTTCTCTGCACCGCAGCATGGTGGAAGGAACATTAAAGACACCGGAAAAAGCCGGCGCACTACGTGGCGCAGAAGAGAAGGTGTACATAGAAGATGTACGCACGGGTGATATTGTACACATGCCCCCCGCAGCAGACGAACTGCCCAAGCGGTTAGAAGCCATCTGCCTCTTTGCGAATGGGGAAAACGAAGGCAAATATTATATTCACCCGGTTATCCGAGCCATTATCCTACATTTTCAATTAGCATACGACCACCCCTTTGTAGATGGCAATGGCAGAACCGCCCGAGCTCTCTTCTATTGGTGCATGCTGAAAGCCGGCTATTGGTTATTTGAATTCATCTCCATTTCACGAGATATATTCAACCATCCTCGCTATTATTATGAAGCGTTCCTCAACACTGAGGAGGATGAAAACGATTTGAATTATTTTATCATTAACCAATTAAAAACCATACTAAATTCTATTAATGACTTAATAGAGCATGTACGGCAAAAAAAAGATGACAAAAACACGTATCATCATGCTCTGGAATGGGGATTTCCGTCACTCAATTCAAGACAAAAACAAGTCTTACTCTATTTCATTCACCACCCGGACACGTACACATCCGTTACTGCACACTGTCATACATACAACGTTGTACGCCAAACGGCACGTACCGACTTAAACAAGCTGGAAAAACTAGGGTTACTATACTCAGAAAATATCTCGAGAGAATTCATATACAGACCCAAACCAAATTTAGAAAATCTAATCCGAAAAACAGCCGCCGAATTAACTGACATCGGATAACGTAGGGGAACAATCAGCAAAGTGGCAATTTGTAGGGGTAGCCTGCGGGCTTGCATGAGCAGAGTCTCCTAACCACCAAGGGTGTTTATACAAATGAGTTCAAATACGATTGTGCTACGCATAAATGATGCTGCGGAAATTTGTTTTCTTGCAATCCGGAAAAAAAAGCGTATAATCGCCCGCGTACAAAGATAGAACACACAGTTAAGCGACATGAACACGGTACGCACATTTACGACAGGAAAAGGTACAGAGGGGCAGTATTACTCATTGCCGGCATTGGCGGAGGCGGGATTCTGCGGTATTAACCGCATGCCGATATCCCTGCGCATTGTATTGGAGAGCTTGATGCGCAACTGCGACGGGCTGAAAGTAACGGAGCAGGATGTGAAGAATCTGGCAGGTTGGAGTGCAGAAAAGCCCGGCAACTATGAGATACCGTTCACCGTGGCACGCATTATTCTGCAAGATTTAACGGGTGTGCCCCTGTTGGTGGATTTGGCCGCCATGCGCGCTGCCGTGCAAGATTTGGGGGCAGACCCCGCCGCCATGGAGCCTTTGGTACCGGTGGATTTGGTGGTGGACCACTCCGTGCAGGTGGACTGGGCGGGTTTCCCCGAGGCCTACCAAAAGAACCTGACCCGTGAATTTGAGCGCAACACGGAGCGCTACGAGTTTTTGAAATGGGGGCAGCAGGCTTTCGAGACCTTCTCTGTAGTACCGCCCAGCACGGGTATTGTACACCAGGTGAACCTAGAGCACCTGGCCCGCGGCGTGATGGAGCAAGACGGCGTGTACTACCCCGATACACTGGTGGGTACAGACTCCCACACCACCATGATTAACGGCTTGGGCATTGTTGCCTGGGGCGTGGGTGGCATTGAGGCAGAGGCCGGCATGCTTGGGCAACCCGTCACCTTCCTGGTGCCGGAGGTAGTGGGTGTACACCTTACCGGCAAGCTGCAAGAGGGGGTAACGGCTACGGATTTAGCCTTGCATGTTACCAAGATGCTGCGTGCGCACGGTGTGGTGGGCAAGTTTGTGGAGTTCTTTGGCGAGGGGGCAGAGGCGCTCTCCCTGCCGGACCGCGCCACCGTGGCCAACATGGCCCCCGAGTATGGAGCTACCATGGGGTTCTTCCCCGCAGATGCCACCAGCGCAGCCTACCTGCGCGCCACCGGCCGCAGCGAGGAGCATGTGGCCACCTATGAGGCTTACCTGAAAGCCCAGGGTATTTTCGGCATGCCCCGTAAGGGAGACATTGACTACAGCACCGAGCTGGGGCTGGACCTGGGCAGCATTGTGCCCGCCGTGGCAGGCCCCAAGCGCCCGCAAGACCACATTGCCCTCAGCACCCTCAAGAGCAGCTTTGCCGAGATGTGTGAAAAGACATACGGCCACCCGCAAAAGACAGAGCCCGTGGCTGTTACCATGAAGGGCGATGCCGGCAACCCCGATGCTGACACCACGCATGAGGTAGAGCTGAAGGACGGCTCCGTGCTGATGGCAGCTATCACCAGCTGCACCAATACCAGCAACGACAGTCTGATGCTGGCCGCAGGCCTGCTCGCCAAAAAAGCCGCCGCACTGGGCATGAAGGTGCCCGCCCATGTAAAAACCAGCATTGCCCCCGGCAGCCGTATTGCCGCCCGCTACTTTGAAAACAACGGCCTCACCGCCGCGTTGGATGCCATCGGCTTCTCCATTGTGGGCTACGGCTGCGCTACCTGCATCGGCAACTCCGGCCCCCTGAACAGTGCGTTGGAGCAAGCTGTTACCGAGCACGACCTGGTGTCCTGCTCCGTGTTGTCGGGCAACCGCAATTTCGAGGCACGCATTCACTCTCACATTAAGGCCAATTTCCTGATGTCTCCCCCGCTGGTCATAGCCTTTGCGCTGGCCGGGCGAGTGGATATTGACACCGCTGCCGAGCCGCTGGGCATGGCTGCCGACGGCACGCCCGTATTCCTGAAAGACATTTGGCCGAGCAGTGCGGAAATTGCAGCTGCCCAAGCCAATGCCGCCACACCTGCAGACTACACGGCCAGCTACGCCAACGTGGTGCCCGAGTGGGGCAAAGTGAGCGCCCCCACCGGTGCCACCTTTGCCTGGAACCCGGTCTCCACCTACATTCACCGCCCGCCCTTCTTTGAAGGATTTAACGGCAGCAAGGGGGATATTACAGACATTTGCGGCGCACGTGCGCTGGGTATCTTCGGCGACTGCGTGACCACGGACCACATCTCCCCCGCCGGTGCCATCAAGCCCACGGGGCCTGCCGGCAAGTTCCTGGCTGCCGCCGGGGTAGAGAAGCGAGACTTCAACACCTTCGGCTCCCGCCGCGGTAATGACTTGGTAATGGCACGCGGCACCTTTGCCAATGTGCGCATCAAGAACCTGCTTACCGAGGGGATTGAGGGTGGCTACACGCTCTACTTCGGCCCCCAAAGCGTCAGCGAGCCGGATACCGACATATGCGCCCCCTGCGGCACCCCCACCTTTATTTATGATGCCGGCATGGCCTACAAGGCAGACGGCGTGCCCACCATCATCATCGGCGGCGAGGATTACGGCATGGGCTCCAGCCGAGACTGGGCCGCCAAGGGTACCTCCCTGCTGGGTGTGCGAGCGGTTATCACCAAGAGCTTTGAGCGCATTCACCGCAGCAACCTCATCGGCATGGGCGTGCTGCCCCTCAACTTTGAGAACCCTGCCGACTACGACCGCGTGAAGGGCCTCAAGGATGCCACCTTCTCCATTGTGGGACTGCACAACGACCTGCAGCCGCGAGCCAAGGCCATGCTGGTGGTAAGCCCCGCCGGGGAGGCGAGTTTCGAGCTGCCGCTCATCGTGCGTATCGATACGCCCATTGAGAAAGAATACTTCCGCGCCGGGGGTATTCTGCAATATGTACTTACCCGCTACTGCTGATAAGCCATGCAAAAAAAAGAATTTACAGAACTGCAACTCAACCCGGCCGAGCTGATTGGTAAGCAATGGATGCTTATCACCGCCGGCACGCAAGAAAGCTTTAACACCATGACCGCCAGTTGGGGCGGGCTCGGCTACCTCTGGAACCGCCCCGTAGCCTTTGTCTTTGTGCGCCCCAACCGCCACACGGCCTCGTTTATAGATGCCCAAGCGGCATTCACCCTCTCCTTCATGCCGGAGAAGTACCGCAACGACCTCCTCTTTTGCGGGCGCAACTCCGGGCGAGATGTGGACAAAATGGCAGCCACTTCTTTGGAGCCCTTTACCACGCCCAACGGCTTGGTAGCCATGGCAGATGCCGACTTGGTGCTGGAGTGCCGTAAAATGGCCGTTGCTACCATGCAGGAGGCAGACTTTGTGAACTTTGCAGAGGTATCCCCGCAGTGGTATGACCCCACCAACCCGCTGCACAAGGTTTACATTTGCGAGATTACCACCACCTACGTGCGCTGAAACAGCCCCACCCCCTTTACATAACAAGCCGACTTTGCCGACAGGCAGGGTCGGCTTGTTGATGCATTGGGAACCGAAAACGCGCAAAATAGTGTATTGTCGGGAGGAGGGCGCCAGCGGTGTGACCACCCCGCATTCCACAGCGTGTTTTTAGGAGGCCACTATGCCCGCCTCCGGCCTCACGCGCTACGGCGTGGCAGGAGACCGACCTCCTTTCTACGCTGCGTTGGACTCCTCTTCATTTTTCTCCGATTGTTGTCATAATTTTGCCTTGTCAAACCCGCGGCTTACATGTTAGCATGGGCGTATGCGCCTGATTCTGCAATATGTGATAATGATGCTGACCCTGACATTGGGGGTGGCTACGGCATTTCATGCACAGGCAGATGACACGGATTGGCAGGTATGGAAGGTAGGAGGCGTTGAGTATGTAGAGGTTGAGGATGCCTGCAAGTTTTACAAATATCTACCGAAACAGGGGCGCCCCGGGTTCAAATCTTACGGCTCTGCCCGGCACACTATCTCCGTAAAAGCGAATAAGCAGGACTTTTACGTCAATAATTTCCGCTATATTCTCTCCTACCCCATCAAGGAGCATAACGGTAAGTTGTTGATATCTGCGGTGGATATGAAGAAGCTGGTGGACCCCGTGCTGCGCCCCACCTACAACAAGCAGGCAGGTGTTATCACCACAGTGGTGATAGATGCCGGGCACGGCGGACACGATGCCGGAGCCGTTAGCCCCTGGGCACGCGAAAAAGACTGTAATTTGGCCGTGGCTCGCAAGGTGAGGGATAAACTGAAAAAGGCGGGGATCTCTGTGGTGATGACGCGAGACGCGGATGTGTTCTTAACCTTGGGGGAGCGCGTGGCCATTGCCAACAAGACCCCCAATTGCCTGTTTGTGAGCATACACCATAACTCCGGGCGCCGCGCTGCCAAAGGTATAGAGACATTCACCCTGGCACCGCACGGCACGACCTCCCCCTTTGCACGCACGCGCAGAAGAGAATCCTTAGCAGGCAACAACCAAGACAGTGCCAACATTGCCTTGGCCACAGCCATACACAGCCGAGCCATACGTGCCACGGGTGCCGTAGACCGCGGGATTCAGCGCGCGCGTTTCTCGGTGCTTTGCACCATCACCCGCCCCGCCGTGCTGTTTGAGGGTGGTTTCGTATCCAGCCCGGAGGAAGGCAAGCTCATCTCCAGCAACGCCTACCGAGAAAAATTGGCAGACAGTATTACGCAGGGGATTTTAAGCTACATTGCCACAATTCAGGCAAAACCCCTTAAGCAGCGCAACACCCACACCGGTGGTGGCACGATTCACGGCGGCGGCAACCGCTACAGGGGCTCCACACGCCTCAGGTAAGCAACATATAACCCGCCCCCGCATACCATGAAGGCCCGCCATATTCTCCCCCTGCTCCCGGCAATACTGCCCCTGCTCACCCCCATGCCCCTGCATGCTAATGAGGACATGGAGTGGCAAGCTACCACCCTCAACGGCGAAAAATACTACGGGCTGAACCTGCTGCGCACGTTTTACAAACTGACCACATCCGACAAAAAGGGGAAAGACGGGGAGCAAATGACGCGCAATTCCGCTTTCTCGCTGGGGTTGACACCGGGTAAGAGAGAGGCAACCATCAGCGGCTATCGCGTAAGGCTGAGCGCCCCCGTGGCGCAGGATGACTCCGGGGAGCTGCTGGTGTCCGAAACGGATTTTGTGAAGCTCATAGACCCCATCTTACGCCCCACCTACATCAACGAGCGCCGAGATATTCAGACCGTGATACTGGATCCCGGGCACGGCGGCACGGATTCCGGCAACAAAACACCCCTGCTGAACGAGAGTGTGTACACACTTCAACTGGCTCAAGAGCTGGCAGAGGAGCTCAAAAAACAAGGGCTCAATGTTGTGCTTACCCGCAACGGCAATCATGATTTAAGTGACACGGATCGCGTGGAGGTGGCGGCTAATTGCCATAATGCCATCTTTATCAGTCTGCACCTCAACAGCGGGAGGTCCGATGTATACGGTGTAGAAACATATACAACAGCTCCGCTCTCCGCCGGTAAAAGAGCGATGGCAGGCAACCGTTATGATGCCGCCAATGCGGCATTGGCCTTTGCGCTGCACTCTCACATGGTAGCGGCTACTAAGGCGCCGGACCGCGCCTTGCGCCGCGCTTACTATACCTTGCTCAATACCATGCCCTGCCCCGCAGCCATGGTTATGGTGGGCTATTGTACCCATGAAAAAGAGGCTGCCAACTTGGCGGCAGAGGCTTACCGTGCAGAGCTGGTAAAAGGACTTGCCGCCGGTATTATCACGTTTAAGAATGCCATACGCCCGGGTGCACAAATAACGGTACCGGCTGCACCCAAGCCCCAGCCACCTGCCCCCGTTGCCAAACCTGCCACACCGGCTCCCCCCAAACAAGCAACCCCACCTAAGAAAAACAGTGGCTCCGCTACCAAAAACAAAAATACCCCCCCAAAAAAACGCTCCGGGAGTAGAAATCGTCGCAGAAATCGCAGATAATGCTTTTTGTGGGTGCTTTTATTAACGAATTTTTAAAAAATTTAAAAAATTCTGAACTTTGCTCTTGACGTTCCGGAAAAAAAGGGTATCATCATCGCGCACTCCTACGGAGTGTATGACACAAGAACAAAAAATCAGTAAGAACTAAGAGCCATGATTAAGACCATTGCCATTCTTCTCGGCCTTACAGCTGTTACCGCCGCTGCCAACACGTTGCCCCCCACCCCGGAGGCTCCTGTTGCTGTTCAGCGCTGATTTAGGCTAAAGATGCCGATCCAACTATCCTCGGGAGTGAATCCGAGCGGCCTGTGCTGAAATACAGCCCCCAGATCACCATGCAGCAATGTATGGGGATTTTTTTTACTTTCTTTCAAAAAAAGCCACTCTCTTCCTTTTGCTTCAATTTCAATGCATTGAGATGATAGCCGAATCTGCGCACATCGCTACGCAGAAAAAAATGTTTGAGTCTGAGCCCCTGCGCCGTGCGATGGCGTATACACACGGGCTCCATCATGCCATCCCGCACATAGCGAAATAAGGTGCTTCGGGATATACGCAAATAGCACATAACCTCTGCCGCACACATATATTTCGGCGGTATCTCCCGCATCTCTTTGCGCCGAGCCTCTGCCACCATGCACACCTGCTGTTTGTCCCAATACCATGTCGGGGGCTTGCTTTCCCTCTTAACTTTACATTTGCGCACCTCGGTCTTATCCAATAACATACGAGCAGATGATGGCCGACACCCCAATATCTCCGCCGCTTCTGACGTGCTGATTCCCCATGACGGTGGCGTGTCATACGGCTCCTCCTTCTTCTCTACCGCATGGAGCATCTCGGCCGGATATTTCACCCCCTGTATATCAAATAGTCTCACGCCATGCGCACCTATTAACCGACGAGGTATGATATTTCTCTTTATCATATATGCTCTCTACCTTTTTCAATATAGGCCCTTTACCCCCAAATAATCCTTCTCCCCGGCTCTGCATAACGTATGTGCATGTGGGGTAAGAATATACGCTTGTGAGTTAAAAAAAGGCAAGCAAAATATGCTGTGCACTTATGATGAATAATTAAAAAACAAAGAAACAGCAAAGAAGCAATCACGAGTAAACACGCAGGTAAAGAGATGCCGCAACAGCGCAAGGCACAGAGCAGCCTACACTTTTGTAGAAAAACGTTACTCCATGCGGGCGGCCTTGCGCCCGTATGCCGTGCGGG
>SUVJ01000082.1 GCA_015062045.1 Akkermansiaceae bacterium | reverse complement strand
ATGATGCCCACGGAGACCACGCCCACCCGCACGCAGAGGGCGAGCATGATGCCCACGGCGACCACGCACACCCGCACGCAGAGGGCGAGCATGATGCCCACGGAGACCACGCCCACCCGCACGCAGAGGGCGAGCATGATGCCCACGGCGACCACGCACACCCGCACGCAGAGGGCGAGCATTATGCCCATGGCGACCACGCGCACCCGCACGGGGAACATGGCCATGACCACAGAGGTGCTCAACCTATTATTGTAACTGCCGATGCGCGTGCTCGTGATTTAGTAAACATGCGTATAGAAACCGTTCCTCAGACATCTGCCGTGTTGGTTCATTCTGTGTATGGTTATCTCGGCTCGCAGAATCATGCATTGCAGACCTATGCTCTGCCTTGCAGTGGCCGTATTACCATGCAGGTAAAATCAGCTCAAAAAGTGAAGCAAGGGGATTTGCTCTACACGCTCCAAAGTCCGCCTATCGCCGACTTGCAAGCAGAAATCATCCGAATTAATGCTGCAATTAATCGTTGCGAAACAGAGATAACAACCTTGGATGCTCGTGTAAAAGAGCTCAGCATTGTTGGTACTCGCAACAAAGATCTTGAGGTAGAAATGGCCAACAAAAAGGCAGAGCTGGAACAACTGCGCCAAGAAATTACTGCTCAACAGATGCGTTTGAGCATGTTGACCCTGGGGGGCAATTTAGTTCAGCAGGGACACCTTGCTGTTCTGGAAATTCGCGCAGAAGCTGATGGTATTGTGCGTAATGTGGGTATAACCCAAGGTAGCTGGGGAGAGCAGGGTGCCCCGGTGCTCTCTATGAGCCATGCGCAGAAAATGGAAATTGCGACATCTCTTTACGGTTCTGCAGTGCCTGCGTTTACAAAAATACGTGCAACTATTCCCTCCGGGCGTGAATGTGTTGCCGTAGAGGGTACCTGGCGTTTGGCTGAAGAAACGGATAAAACAACACATACTCGCGAGTTGTTCTTTACCCCAACGTCCATCCCCGCAGGGGTGCAATCCGGGCAGCTCTGCCGCTTGGACCTGTACACAGAGGGCGAGTCTCACGGCATGGTATCCATACCCGATACCGCGGTGGTAAAGGTAGGTGTGGACGACGTTGTATTCGTACAAGTCGCTGAAGGCCAATTTGCCATGATTAAGGTGCATGCCGGTACAAGTCGCCGTGGGATGACTCCGGTAAGTGGGCTTACGCCCGGTCAGAAAATTGTGGTGCGGGGTGGCTATGAGCTCAAATACCTGATTCCCGGAGACGGGCAACAGAAAAAGGCCGGCCATTTTCACGCCGATGGTAAGTTCCATGAAGGAGACGAGCATTAATCCGTTTTTCATAGCATGAATGCATTAATATCATTCTGTCTCCGGAATCGTATCACTGTTATACTCATATCGCTGATTTTGGCGGCGGTGAGTACATATGTGGTATCAACATTGCCGGTGGACGTATTCCCGGAGCTGAAACAGCCTCGTGTCACCATTCAAACAGAAGCCGGTGGACTTTCCGCCGAAGAGGTGGAGCAGTACATCTCTATTCCTTTGGAATCTGCCATGCAGGGTACTCCGGGGGTGAGAAATGTAAGCTCCTCTTCCGGTGGTGGGCTTTCCTTTGTGTGGGTTGACTTTGACTGGGGTACAGATGTTTATCTGGCTCGTCAGATTGTATCTGAACGTTTAGCAACGGTGAGGGAAGCGCTGCCCGAGCAGGCTCATACGGAAATGGCCCCCATTGTTTCCATAACGGGTGAAATCATGTTGATTGCGCTGCAGGGAGATAAATCTGTCAACCCTTTGGATATTCGGCGTTTGGGCGAATTTGAGCTACGCAACCGCTTGCTGGCTATTCCCGGTGTGGGGCAGGTTACAGTACTGGGTGGGCGTCTCCCGGAGTATCAGGTAACTTATGACCCGGATAAACTGCAGCAGGTGGGGGTGAGTTTTGAAGACCTTAAAAATACGGTCAAAAATGCTCAAAGCAGTATCCCTGCCGGTTATTTGGAAAACGTGGCCGGACAAGAATTGCCGCTTCAGCAGAATGCCCGAGCTTTCACGGAGGAACACCTAAAACGCGCCATTGTTGCTAACCATCCGGCCGATGGTGTGGTGCGGCTGGAAGACGTAGCTACTGTCAAGATAGATGGAGCTCCGCGTCGAGGCAATGCCGGGTATGGCCGTGCCGGAGATATTCCCGGTGATGATGCCGTTTTGCTCGCCGTGCAAAAAGTTCCCGGTGCTAACACGCTGGAGCTTACCCGTGCGGTAGATGCAGCGTTGGAGGAGTTCAGACAAACTCGCCTACCCGAAAACGTGAAGCTCTATGCAGATGGCTATCGCCAGGCAGACTTCATTGAGCTCTCGTTAGAGAACGGTAAAGAAACACTCATCATTGCCGCAATAGTGGTGTTGGTGGTGATTTTTCTCACGCTGCTCAACTTCCGCACTGCTATCATTACCCTCATCAGCATGCCGCTTTCTGTCATGTTTGGTATGGCTCTCTTCCCCGTATTCGGGTTGGGGGTTAATATCATGACCCTTGGTGGTTTGGCCGTTGCAGTAGGGGATGTGGTAGATAATGCTATTATCTTTGTAGAAATAGCATGGCGCGCGTTGAGCCGCAATGCTGCTAAGCCCAAGGAAAAGCAGAAGAGCCGTTACCGGGTACTTATGGATGCCAAAAAAGAAATTGTCAGCTCCATCAGTTACTCCTCCGTCATTATTCTGTTGGTGTTTTCACCCTTGCTGTTCCTCAGTGGGCTCGAGGGGCAGTTCTACCGCCCGCTGGGCATATCCTACATGCTGGCGATGGCGGCTTCTCTCCTTGTTTCGCTGACGCTCATTCCCACGCTTTGCATCATCTGGTTCAAAGCCGGTAAAGCTCAGTCTACAGATGGCGAGTCGTCTACGGCGAGATTTATTAAGCGGGTATATAGTCCGATTCTGAACTTTTGTTTAGCATGGCCTAAAACCATCTTTGGTGGGCTTCTTCTTATTACAGGTGCTTCACTTTGGCTGGGCAGTACCTATGGTACCAGTTTCCTGCCGCCGTTTAATGAGGACTGTTACACGCTCTTTGTAAACACGGTACCGGGTACATCTCTGGATGAAACGGAGCGTATCTCCCGCCAAGTGATGAAGCATGTACAAAAGATTGATGGTGTGAAAACTGTTATTCAGCGTGCAGGCCGAGCCGAAAACGATGAACATGCCGAACCGGTTAGCGCAAGCGAATTGGTGGTGAGAGTGGATCTTAACAAAGACCAACGAAAAATACGAGAGCAGTTTAAAGCCGCACTTAAGGATATTCCCGGTGTCGGTACCATGGTTGGCTTCCCGATTGCTCACCGTATTAGCGCGGCGCTTTCTAACTCTAATTCAGAAATTGCCATCAATATTTTCGGCGATGATTTGCCCACCATCAGGGCAGCTGCAAAAAAAGCAGCAGAGATCCTTTCCTCCATGCCGGAGGTGGCCGATGCTCGTGCTAATCGAGAGGTGTTGGTTGATACCATCCACATCGATTACAATCGAGAAGTCCTTGCCGCCTATGGCCTTTCCGTAACGGAAGCGGCGGAGCAGGTATCTGCTGCATTCAACGGTATGCAGGTAGGGGAGATTATCCGCAATCTCGACCATTGGAACGTCGTTTTACGACTGGATGCAGAGCTGAGACAGAATGTTGATGATGTACGCAATCTACAGATAATGGCACCAGGTGGCAAGAAGGTGCCGTTGTCGGAAATTGCCCACGTCTACCGAGAAGAGGCAACTAACCTCATTTTGCGAGACAATTCTCGTCGCAAAGCCATGATATCCTGTAATCCCTCCCCGGACTCCAACTTGGGTGACCTTGCCGATGCATGTCGCGAAAAGCTGGACCCGGTGATGAATGGCATGGGGTGCTCTGTGGAATATGCGGGTACCATCAAGAGCCGAGAAGCCGCAGGAAAGCGCCTTTACATATTAGGCAGCATTGTGTGCGTGCTCATTGTGCTGCTGCTTTCTAGCTCGCTTGGCAGTGTGCGCCGTGCGTTGGTTACATTGATAAATATCCCGCTCTGTCTGGTGGGCGGCATTGTTGCTGTGTTCTTAGCCTCTCCGGATACGGTAAAATCCGTACTGAGCGGTGAAACATACATTGCCCCTATCCTTTCCGTGAGTTCTCTTGTGGGCTTTGTAACGGTAATAGGCTTTGCCATTCGTTCCGGGCTTATTCTGCTTAACCGCTATCGTGTCCTTGAGCTGAGTGGCATGAAAATTGAAGAAGCCATACGCACCGGTTCGAGGGAGCGAGTCATTCCCATTATGATGACTTCTCTTACCACTATTCTTGGTCTATTGCCTCTCATTTGGGCAAAAGATCAGCCCGGTGGTGAGCTATTAGCACCGCTGGCGGTCGTGCAGTTCGGTGGTTTGGTAAGTGCTACCATCCTGAATCTGCTTGTTATCCCGGCAACATATAAGATATTTGCAAGGTTCATAGCCGGAGCCGACAAGTAAGCTCCTCCCTCCTTTTGCGCCCGGTGGAGTCCGATTCATTGGGCGCAAAAAGTAAAATAAAAAGCCGTATTTCATTGGAAATACGGCTTTTTGCTATACCAGCTGTGGGACTCGAACCCACACTCGTTAGAACTCGATTTTGAGTCGAGCGCGTCTACCAATTCCGCCAAGCTGGCATGTGAACGGTTGGTGTGCGCAAATTAAACCAGAAACAGAGCCTAAAGTCAAGGGAAATTTAAGATTTTGGGCAGATAAAATGATTTTTTGGGGGAAATGATGACATTTAATCGCCGCTCCGCAATTTGGAGAGCCATGTGGGGTCTTGGTGCAAGGCGTGTTCAATGGCAATGAGGTCAAAGGCTTGGGCGCGGAGCATGCGCAAAATGCTTTCCATGGCACGGTAGGCTGGGGTGGCGTGAGCCATGGCGTAGTTGTGCTCTTTGCCTATGCCGCCTGCGCTGATGGTGGGTTTGCCGGTGAGCATGCGCACCCAGGCGGCGAGTGTGAGCGGGTTCCCCTCCAACGCGGGGCGGGCGTAGTGTATGGCAGAGCAGTGAAATATATCTACCCCGGCATTGCAGAGGGGGTGCAGCAGTTGCTCCAGCTCGTGTGCGGTGTTGGCAAGTCTGGCGTTATCGTGTCCGGGTTTCCATTGAGCCAGGCGAAAGATGATGGGGAAATTGCGCCCCACGGCTTTACGCACGCTATGGATGACCTCGCAGGCAAAGCGTGTGCGAGCGGCAATGCTGCCGCCGTATTCATCTGTACGGTGGTTGGTTTCTTTCCATAAAAATTGGTCGATAAGGTAGCCATGGGCACCGTCAATTTCCACGGCATCAAAGCCCAGGATACGTGCATAGCCGGCAGTGCGGGCGAATGCCGCTTTAACTTCCTCCATCTGCTGCCGACTCATAGGGGGCGTTATTTGTTGCAGGGTGGTGGGGGATATGCCGGAGGGGCCTATGGCCGGGGTGGCATCATCCGCTTGTCTTGCCATGCCGGCATGGTAGAGTTGCGGTGCAATTTTGCAGCCACAGCTGTGCACCGCGCGGCAAATATTTTTCCACGCGCGCAGGGAGCGTCCGCCGTAAAACACGGGAGAGCTCGGGGTGAGTGCCGCAGTGGGGGTGTCGATGGCCAAGCCCTCTGTCAGGATGAGTGCCGGCTCATTTTCTGCCCGCACGCGGTAATATTGCTCCATTTGTGGGGTGGGTATACCGTTTGCCACGCTGTGTTGGGCTGCGGGCGCCATAATGATACGCCCGTGCAGTTGAAGTTTGCGGTGGGTAAAGGGGCGAAACAGGGTTTCTATCTCTCGCAGGGCAGGGACGAGGTGTGTGTTCATGTAGGCTATGGTAGCATACATACCCGCGAATTCAAGGAGTTAGAAAAACTGTTCGCTTTATAGCCCCAGTACACAGCGCAGGGCAAAGGCGGTGGGTAGATTTTTGGGCGGGGTTAACACCTCTGCCCCGGGCACTTGTGCCGCAAATGCGGGTTTGGGGTTAACAAGTACGGCGCGGTCGCAGATAGAGAGCATGGGGAGATCTGCCGCGCTGTCGGTGTAGCCGATATCTGCGTGGGTGATGCCCAGCTCTGCCAAGCGCACCAGTTTGTTGGCACCCTTGTTGTTACCCGGGGCGGGGATGCGGGGCATAAAGGGCACGCACTCAAAGGGCTCTGTGGGGGTGCCGATGGTGTGGGTAAAGCCCAGTGCGGCTCCAACATGGCGGGTCCACCAGTCGGGGGAGGCGGAGCAGAGCACGGTGGTATCGCCCGCTGCTTGGTGAGCGCGTAATTTCTCCAGCACGGGGGGATAGAGCGCGGGGAGAATCTCTTGTTGCACGAACTCGCGGCAGTGTTTCTCCAGCTGTTTGGCGGGCATATGCCAAGCGTAGGCCAGGAAAGCGCGTTTCATGAGCTCCGTGTTAAAGATGCGCAGCCCCCTCAACACCCCGCAAGGGGCCACGGCTGCTAAATACAACCGCCGCCACCCGTGCCGGTGCAGCACCCAACGGCAGAACCGTAGTTGAGAATCCCCGGCAAACAGGGTGCCATCCATATCAAAAAGAGCCGTCATCAGTAGTCTGTGTGGCGGTTACGCCATTTCCATATAATCATGATGATAAGGCCCATGATAGCACCGCCCAAGTGCCCGGCCTCTCCGCCGGCGTTGTGCCCGCTGGATAAAATGACAACAGTGGCAATGCCCAGGATGATGAGCGCAAAGCTGCGCATGGTGAGGGTAACGGGCGGAAACAGCAGGCTGATGCGGGCATCCGGGTACAAAAAGGCGGTGGCTATCATCACCCCGTATATGGAGGCGCTGGCACCGACCATGCCGATGAACGGCCAAACGGCACCATACATCCAGTGCCCGAGCAAGGCGGAGAACAGTGCCCCCGCCACACCACATACCAAATAAAAGGCAAGAAAGCGCTTGGGCCCCATAATATATTCAATGTGTGGCCCAAAGAAGAAGAGAGCCCACATGTTGAAGACGAGGTGCCCTATATTGGCATGTAAAAACTGGTAGGTAATAATGCGCCAGAGCTCGCCCTGCACAAAGCATGTCTCCCAAGAGAAATAGCCTATCCGCGTGAGAAAAGGCTCATATACTCCCGGTGCTATGGGTACTTGCCTGAAAAGCCCCACAATATACACCACTACACAGATGATGATAAGGGAGTGTGTGACGCTGAGCTGTTGCCGTTCCATAATTTTGTTTTACGGTTTAGACACCGTTTGGGGGTATTTTGTTCAGGAATGGTCAGAATTTGTGTCGGGCGGCAGCTTGGTGCCCATGGCCGCAATCTCATCGTAAGTAAGAATATGCTCAATAAGGCAAGCCACTTCATCCGCTCGCTCGGGGGCAAGGCCGGCAATCTCCGTCATGAAACGGTGCAGGGTATTGTGTGCCGCGATAACGTGCTCTGCATATTGTTTACCCGCCTCCGTAAGCTGAATGGGGGCATACTGGTGGTAGTCGATAAGCCCGGCCTCTGCCAAACGGCGCATGGCTGCGGTAACGCTGGGTTTTTTGACACCGAGCATTTGTGCAATATCGCTCACTTGGGCGGCTCCATGCTCCTTGCACAGCAGGCCTATGGCCTCCAGATAATCCTCTGCGCTGCGGCCAAGGCGTTTCTTGAGTTCAATGGGTTGGTGATGTTGGGTCATGACTGTTTCTCGAGCGTGGCAACGCATTCCAAGTGTTTTGTTTGGGGGAAGAGGTCGAAGGGCTGCACCTCCACTACCTTGTAACCGGCTTTGTCAAACTCTGCTAAGTCTCGTATTTGTGTGGCCGGGTTACAGGATACATAGACCACCCTCTTGGGACCAAAGGCGAAGAGCTGGTTAAGAAACACCATATCGCAGCCTTTGCGGGGCGGGTCTATCACCACTGCCGTTTCTTCTGCGGGAAAATCCACCTGCTCAAAGATGGCTTCTGCTCCGGCGGCCAGGAAGGATGCGTGGCTAATGCCGTTGCTGCGGGCGTTGGCGCGTGCCCAGTCTGCGCTGGTTTCGCTCACCTCTACACCCAATACCTTTTCAAAGCGGCGGGCAAGGGACAGCGCAAAAAGCCCGCTGCCACAGTAGGCATCTACCAAATAGCGAGCCCCGCTTGCGCATGCCTGCTCTGCCACATAACCGGTAAAGGCGGGCAGAATATAGGGATTGTTCTGGAAGAAGTCCCCCGCCAGGAAATTGAAGGTGAGCTCGCCTACATGCTCCGTACAAATGGCATTGTTATTGGTGATAACCGTGCCCTCCGAGGCTCGCATCAGGATGGTGGCGCCACGGCGGTATTGCGCTGCTGCTGCATGCACGCTTTTGCGCACGGTGGGCAGGGCGGCGTTAAGCTCATCCATAGCAATGGGGCATTGCTTAATGTCGCACACCTCGCTGCGGGAGCCTACTTTCAGGAAACCGATGTTGCCGATCTTGGCATCCTTGGGTTTATGGAAATGCGGGGTGATTTTGCTGCGGTATCCGTAGGTAACGGGGGAGGGTATGGCCGGCTTTACCGGTAGCTCAAGCCCGGCTTGCAAGCGCAGCAAGTCTGCCACTTGCTCGGTTTTCCATTTAAGCTGAGCCTCATAGTTGAGGTGCTGGTATTGGCAGCCACCACAGTAGCCGAACACGGGGCAACGCGGCTCCACGCGCTCGGGGGAGGGCTCCAGCACCTCCACCAAATCTGCACATGAGCAGTTTTTGTCATTTCGGTACACGCGGGCGCGTACCCTTTCTCCCGGTAGGGTGTAGGGCACAAATACAACCCAATTGTCTATACGGCCTACGCCATCCCCTTGGTTGGAGAGGTTTTCTATGGTAAGCTCTATTTCCTGATGGTAAGCAAAGGGTACCGGTACAAACTTCCTCGGCGGGGTGGGGCGGGTATCTGCACTCATTCCTTATCAGTTCTTTTTGCTTTGACCATTAACATCCAACGGAAGATTCTTGGGCAGGGACGGCGAGCGCAGCCCGCGCAGCTCCGCCGCATTGGGGGCGGGGGGTGCGTTTTCACTGCTGCTGGCGGCTTCCTCCGGCGGCGCAAAATGCCCCATGCGCAAACCACTGCGCCCGGGGATGCCCGTGGTGGGTTGATAAGTGGTGGGTGCAGATTGGGTGACAGGCTCAGTGGGCAGGCTCAGGGTGTCTTCTGTGGCTACAACGCTGCCACTTACATTTTGCAAGGCGGCTGCGGCTGCCTGTTGCTCTGCCGTGGGAGTTACAGGTGTTGCCGTGGCTGTTTGTTTGGCTTCTGCCTTAGGCGCGGGGGTGTCCTCTGTCTTCTTTTGTGAGAATACGGAGCAGGAGGCCAGTACCATAGTGCTGCATAATGCAATTGCTGTCAGACTCAATCTGTTCATGCGTCTATCTTAACATGCCCTCTTTCTGGGTGCAAGCCTAAATCATGTCCCTAACGGCTTAAATGCACTTTTATATGTCTTAATGGAGCCAATCTTGCGTTTATGTCAATAAAATTACAACTTTTGACATGAATTGGCTTGACATTACGCCGGAATCATGTAAACTCTCCCCCACCAAAACGAAAAACCAATTCTCATTTTACTTATGGCACACACTCAGTCCGCTAAGAAGCGCATTCGCCAGACGATTGCCCGCACGGCAGTCAACCGTTCCGTCATGTCCCGTGTTCGTACCCTCCGCAAGAAAGTTGCAGAGGCCGTTACGGGTAACAACAAGGAGGCCGCTGTAGCCGCTTACAACGTATTTGCTTCCGCTATCGACAAAGCCGCTAAGAAGGGCGTTGTGCCCGCCAACCGCGCCGCTAACTACAAGAGCAAGGCCGCCAAGGCTGTGGCTACCATCGCCTGAGTTCCTTTTCAGGTTTTCCGTTTTCTGCGGGGTATCGATTGACGAATCGATACCCCGCTGTTTTTCATGTGAGCCCCCCCCCCGCAGGGGGGGGGCGAACTATCATGCCTCGCTATCATGCCTCGCTATCATGTAAAACTATCATGCGAGCAACGCGAGCTATCATGCAAGGCGCATTGCGCCGCGCAGTAAAAATTATTCTTCCCTGCGGGCCATCAAAAAATAATATAGAGCCCGA
>SUVJ01000005.1 GCA_015062045.1 Akkermansiaceae bacterium | reverse complement strand
ACAACTTGAGATGGGGCATAGGGATGCCTCCCTGTTGATGACGCGATACATGGCCCCTGCATTAAGAAAGGATGCCACTGCTTTTTGGAAAGTTGCCGGAGTAATACAGTAACAGGGTGCAATATTTTAGGGTTTGCCCGCGGTATGTGTGTGGGGGGAGGGTAGAAGTCCCCCCCCCAGAGCAAACGCATTAGGCAATGAACCCTGTAAGTCCATTATTTACAATGTACAATTTACCATTTACAATTTGCTAATAAAACATTGGCCTGAGTGCAGCACGAGGTTTTATGGCCTCTGCATTGCGCAAAAACATGTTCAATAACTTTGTAAATGGTAAATTGGGAACCTCGAAAAACTTGCCAAATTGGCGGTTGTGGGGGCGAATACTATCGGAGTGTTGGACTTTAGTCCAACATATTATCAAGGTATACCACCATGAAAGTGGGACTTAAGTCCCACCCTACGATATAAACAAATTGCCATTTGGCGAGTTTTTAGAGGCTCCCACCTTATATTTTAATCCCCGGTTTAACTGCCGCCCTTGCGGGCTTACATTATTCCCCCTTCATGTTCGCCCGTAAGGGCGAACTATCATGCCCCGCTATCATGTAAAACTATCATGCGAGCAACGCGAGCTATCATGCAAGGAGCGCAGCAACGCGCAGTAAAAATGGTATTACAGCGGTCTATCGCCCGCATGAAGGGTGCTTGTGGCACATGAAGGGTTCGCGTGCGCTCACATGAAGAGCTTGCTATCGCAAGCATGAAGAGTTCGCCCTTGCGGGCTCACATTATTCCCTCCACTTCGCCCTGCATGGGGCAATTAGTTTTCATTGCTATTCTGCATATCTTCATATTTTTCACCGGTAGCGGCTTCGAGGAGGATTCTGGCTTCATGTTGGCCGATTTGTCCGGCGTAATAAAGGGGTGTGCGGCCTTTGTTGTCGGGCAAGTTAATGGGTATGCCGGCGGTAATCATTTGTTTTAAGAGGTCTGTATGGCCTTTAAGGGCAGCATAATGGGCAATGGTTTGACCTTTAGCGTTGCGGGAGTCTGCGTGCAAACCGGCTCTGATAAGGAGGGCAAGGCCGGCAATGTTGTCATATTGAGTGGCAACATGCAGTGGGGATTCACCACTTTGATTTTGGCAGTGAATATTGAGCTCTTTGCAAGAGAGCAGTAATTGAAGTGCCCGGGGGTTATTTTTTTTGATGACCTCAAACAGCAGCGGCTCGCCGGCATATTCTGCATTGGGATTTGCGCCTCGCTCTATGAGGATTTGCATGATTTTGAGGTTATTTTTCAAAACTGCCAGATATAGCAAAGAGCGGTGTTGGCTGTCCTCGCTATTAACATCCGCACCGTTATCAAGTAGAATTTGCAAACATTCCGTTTGTTCATTATTAATGGCTTCTGTTATGGCGGAGTCTGTGCCTTTTATTAAGTTGACATCTGCATTTGCTTTGATAAGGGCGCGCACGGTGGAGCTGAACCCATATTTAGCGGCGAGCATGAGCGGGGTTTTTTGCTCCTTGTTAAAGATATTGGGGTTTGCGCCGGCGGCCAGCAGTTTTCTGGTGCAGGTTACGGTTTTTACCGTGGCGGCAGCATGCAAAGGCGTGTTGCCTTTTTCATCTGCAAAGTTAACATTTGCCCCTACATCTATAAGGCGAGAGAGGTTGATGTGGTCCCCCTTTTCAGCAATGGAGATGAGAGCCGTGTTGTATGTGTTGGGTGTATAGCCGCGTTCCTCAAGTTTTTGGGCAGCCTCCAGCAGGTGGACAGCTGCGGATTTGCCGGATTCCCCGGCCAGGGTTATGGCTGTTTTGCCCTCATTGTTTTGCTGGTGAAGGTTTGCGTTGTAACGCAGCAGGGTTTTAATGGCAGCCAAATTGCCGGCGCGTGCAGCCGAGTGAAGCAAGGGGGCGGAGGTGGAGTTTGCCTTGCCGGACGCCTCCAAGAGCAGGTCCAGCGCGCTGCTGTCGGGCAGGGCCGCAGCCATATGCAGCGTATCCTCGCCGGGGGCGGCCCCGGCCTCCAAGAGCATACGCAGGGTTTCAAGGTCGTTCTCCGCAATGCTTTTCAGCAGTGCGGCGTTGTCAAAGGTGAGGATGCCGTTTTCCGTCAGGATGCGAGCAGCCAGTTTTTGTGCGCAGTTGCGGTGGTGTAGTTTGCGTGCCAGAGCCAAGGGGGTGTCGCCTTGCGGGGTGGCGGCGTGTATGTTGGCACCGGCCTCTATTAAGGCCGTAACACATTGAGGATAGTCATTTGCAACGGCAATGAGCAAGGGGGTATCGCCGTTAGGTAATGGGGTGTTGAGGTCTGCGCCTGCTTGTTTGAGGGGGGGTATGCAGGCATCAAATCCTTTCTCCGTTACCAGGTGAATAGCTGTGTAGTGGCGGTTATTTTTTATGTTGGCATTGGCACCGTTTTGCAGTAAGGCATGCAGGGCGTCCGTGTGCCCGTTGCGCGCGGCATAGTGCAATGGGGTATCCAGGTTTTGATCTTGAGCATCTACCTGCGCGTTAGCGTGCAACAGCAGGGTTATGCAGGCTGCCGCGTTGTTGCCGGCTGCCATGTGCAACGCTGTGCGCTGATGGGCGGCGGGTACAAGGGTGGCATCTGCCCCTGCTTTCAGCAACAACTCCACACAGTCAGCCTGCCCCGCCTCGGCTGCAATACCCAGGGGTGTTTTATCATGGTGAGTTGAGTTGGCATTGGCACCGTGTGCCAGCAGCAGCTCTGCCATGGCGGTGTTGCCTGCTTTTATGGCGCAGATGAGTGGGGTGTCTCCATTGGCTGTTACCTCATTGGCGTTTGCCCCGGCTTGCAGCAAGAGCTCGGCGCACGCTTTGCGGTTGGTGAGTATGGCTTTGATGAGAGCCCCCGTGCCGTTAGCTTGGGAGTTAACATCCGCCCGGTGGTTAAGGAGGATTTGCAGAGACGCAATATCCCCATTTGTGGTGGCAATATGCAGGGCTTTATCGCCGTTGGTTGCAGCGGACTCCGGGTTGGCCCCTGCTGCCAACAGTTGCTCCAGTATATCGGGCTGTTGCATTTGCGCGGCAAGGACAATAAGCGGTGTTTTATCTTGCTCTTTGTAATGTACATTGAGCCCTTCTTGTATGAGTTGTGCAACCAGCTGCGTATTTTTTTGCCGTATGGCCTCTGCCAGCGGCTTGCCGGAGAACAGATCCTCGGTGGGTAGCAAAACTGTAGACGGGGGATCTTGCGATGTATCGGCTATGGGGGCGGACTGTGATTCGGTGGGCTGCTGAGCCAGTAAGGCCACTATATCCGGGTGGGCTTTGGCCAGTTGCGCAAGTGTTTTGCCCTCTGCGGTGCGAGCCAAGCGAGATGCCCCCGCGTGCAGCAGCGCCTCGGCACAGGCCGTGTGCCCGGTCTCCACGGCATAGAGCAGCGGGGTGTAGCCGTCCGCATCATATTTATTGATACGTGCGCCTTTGGAGATGAGCAATTTCACACAATCCGTATGGCCGGCTTTTGCTGCCAGGTGCAGGGGTGTTTGCCCCTTTTTGTTGGTGCGGTCTACGGCGTCGTGTTGTGTAGCCAAGCGCTCACAAACAGCCAAGTGCCCGGCATGGGCCCCAAGGTGCAGGGGGGTGTTGTGTGTGTGTGTTTCTTGTACAATGTTGCCGGGTTGTGCGGCAACGAGTATGTGCAGCAATTGGGTGTCTCCCTCTGCGGCTGCTTTTAATTGCTTGGCGGCATATTCATTGGCGGGTATACCCATGGCCTCCAGCTGCAAGACGGCTTGCTCTGCGGAGAGGTAGCCGTCCTCTGCGTGCAGGGGCGTTTCTGCCGTATGGTATTTCCAGCATACGGCAATGGCGGCTCCCAACAGCAACAGAAAGAGGACGACACGCAGAGGTTTCATGGGCTATGCGGCAGGGTTAGCCTTGCGTAATGGTGCGGGCAATGCACAGAGCGGCATCGGGGCGGGCCTGGTGGCGCATGGCGGTTTCCATGGCCTGTCGGGCCTCGGTATTCAAAATAACCTTATGCACAAAGTTGTGTACCACCTCATCAGTCAGCTCGCTTTGCCGGCACATCACCGCCGCACCCTGCTCGGTGAATACCTTGGCGTTGTGGGTTTGGTGGTCATCTGCCGCAAAGGGGAACGGCACCAGCAAGCAGGCTTTGCCGATGTAGGAAAGCTCTGTAAGGGTGGAGGCTCCGGCGCGTGCAATAACGCCATCTGCCGCGGCGTATGCTGCGGGCATGTCAGAGCAGAACCCGATTACCTTAATGTTATCTGCCCCCGCCGCCAAGGCGTTGACACGCTCAAAATCCTGCTTGCCGGCAATCACGTAGTAGTAAACGGTGGGGTCTGCCTTGGCAGCCGCTATCAACATGGAGTTGAGGTTGCGGGCCCCCTGGGAGCCACCCGTTACCAGGATAACCGGTTTATCTTGCGGCAGCCCTAATTGGGCTTTGGCCGCCTCTGCGGTGGGCAGGTGGCGCAGTTCTTCTCTTACCGGGGTGCCGGTAACAATGCAGTTGCTGCCGGGGAAGTGTGCAGCTGCTTCTTTAAGGCCCAGCAGAACAGCGGTGCACCAGCGGGCTGTCATGCGGTTGGATTTACCGGGCATGGCGTTGCTGTCGTGCACATAGGTGCGCAGCCCCAGCATTTTACCGGCTCTTACCGGTGGCATAGAGGTAAAGCCGCCCATACCCAGCACGACATCTGCCTTCATTTTGCGGATGATGCCCTTGCAGCTAAGGTAGGTGCGCAGCAGTTTCCATAAAAAGCCCGGCGTGCGCAGGGAGAACAGGGGGGGCTTGGCAATGGCCTGCACGGTGTGAAACTCCAAATCTCCGTACTTTTTTGAGGCTTCGGCATCTACATCCTTACGGGAGATGAGCAATACCGGCTTGTGCCCCATGGCTTTGAGTTGCTGGGCAACGGCAATGCCGGGGAAAAGGTGGCCACCTGTGCCACCACATGCAATAACAATGTTAAGAGCTTGAGGCATGGTTGTTTTCTTTCTCGTTTCGTCTGCGTAGGGGCATATAACTCTTCCGTATGGTCGGGGTTTGGCGTTGTATGCTGGTAAGAATGCCGATGGAGATGATGGTGAACACCAGGTTAGTGCCGCCATAGCTGATAAAAGGCAGCGGCAAACCGGTGTTGGGCAACAAGGCGGTTACCACCATCATGTTGAGAATAGCCGGCCAGAAAATGGTGCATACCAAGCCCACAGCCAGCAAACGCCCGAAGGTGTCTCGTATCTGCAGGGCCAACACAATACCGGCCAGCGGCATCAGGGTAAAGAGCATGAGCACCAGGGCAGAGCCTATAAAGCCCCACTCCTCGCCCACAATGGCGTAAATAAAGTCTGTATGAGCAAAGGGCAGGCTGCCGTATTTGTGTACACTGTTGCCCAGCCCCACGCCGTTTATGCCGCCCTCCATAATGGCTAAATGGGCAATCCATTGCTGGCGGCCTGCACCCTGGGCATGGGTCTCGGGGTCGGTCCAAGCGTAAATACGCTCCATTCTGTTAGGGGTGCCGGTGGCCATCCAATACAAAAACAAAAATCCAATGATGATGGATAGTGCCAATACCCAAAAGCGAACCCCCGCCACAAACATGACACAAAGGCAAGATACCGCCAGGGCGGCAGCTGTACCCATGTCTTTTTCCACCAGTATCAAAAGCAGCGGCACTGCAATGATGGCCCCCGGCCACACAAACCCCCGCCAAAATCTCCCGGCCTCTTCACGGTGTGTGGTGTACCAATGCGCCAGGGTAATCATGAGCACGCATTTGGCCATTTCACTGGGCTGAAAGGTGAATACACCCAGGTTCAGCCAGCGGTTTTCACCATTTACAGCCTTGCCGATGACGGGCAAAAAGCAGCATGCCAGCAAGAACACGCAAATAACCCACAGCCAAATGTTCCACCTGCGCAGCACGTGGTAGTCCACGGCGCTGATGGCACATGCTATGGCAATGCCCACAACGGCAAACCCGCTCTGTTTGGTGAGCTCAGAGAACATGCCCGAGCCCACCACGGCATCCGTATGTGTGCTGGCCACCATAACGATGCCGATAATGAGCAACGTTATGAAACAAAACCAGATACAGATGATGCTCAGGCGGGTGGACATTACGCGTGGCTGCTCAATTATTTGCCAAGTGCTTTTTTGGCTTTCTCCGTAGCAGGAATCTTGATTTTTTGGCCAACACGCAGGTTGGTGCTGTTGCCCATCTGGTTGATCTTTTGAATAGCGGCTACCGTTGTGCCGAATTTGCGTTGTAATTTGCTGAGGGTATCGCCGGATTTGATGGTGTAATCAAGCCCCTCCTTTTCTACACGCTCTGCCTCACGGGTGGCAGCCAAGGCCTTGGCCTCCTGAGAGTCTGCGGGCAGGGGTATGCGTATCTTGTGCCCGGCAACCAGCATGTTGGGGTTCTTAATCTCGGGGTTGATGGCCAAAATGGCATCCACCGTGGTGTTGTTGCGCTCTGCAATGCGTCTCAGGTTGTCGCCGCTGGTTATTTGCACGGTTTTGTGGGCAACCTCTGCCGGGGTGGTCACGGTGGTGGGCTCCACCTCTGCCGGGAGGGGATCTTCGGTGGGCAGGGCCACTACCTCTGCCTCATTGGGTACAACGGCTACTGCCGTGCTCGGGGTTTGCGTAATGTGGGTAACGGGGTTGGCCGTGGGGCCGGGCACGGGCTCCGGGGTGGTGGGTTGTACCACCTCTGCCACTGCGGGCGGGGCCACCAGCGTGGCCGTTGCCGTGGGCCGGGTTTCCTCTACCTTGCCATGCAGAATAATACCGCCGATGATAATGAGGTGCAATAACAGCAAGGCGATGATGATGCGGATGATAAACGTGCTGTTGCAGCGGTCATCCACCAAGCCCACTTCACTACGCTGTTGCATGAAGATGTTGCTGAACAAGGCTACTACCTTGCTCTTCTTGACTTTGGTGCGTGCCAGCCCCGAGGAGCGATATGTGGATTGTGAACGATTGCGCATATGGTGAATTTACAGTGTATCAGAGGTTAAGTGTTTTGAGTACGGCGTTGCGGAAACACTGCCCGCGCTGCACGTAGCCGGTGAATTGATCGAACGAAGATGTACCCGGGGAGAACAATACCACATCCCCGCGTTGTGCCTCTTTGGCTGCGGTTGCCACGGCTTGCTCTACCGTTTCTACCTTAATGGTTTTGCAAACGGGGGAGAAGGTTGCCTCCAACTGGTCGGCAATTTGACCGAACACAATGCAGCAGCGCGCCTTAATCTCCAGCATGGGGTTAATGGCGGTGTAGTCCAGCCCTTTGTCTTTGCCGCCTGCCAGTAGAATGATGGGGCGGGTTTGGGAGCGCACGGCGGCCTCTGTGGAGTGCAGGTTGGTGCTCTTGGAGTCATTGAGCCACAGCACGCCATCCATCTCTGCCACGGTTTCACAGCGGTGCCCGGGCGGGCAGAAGGTGCGGATTCCCTGCTCAATCTCGGCATCCGTTACCCCCACGGCACGGCAGGCTAAAATGGCAGCCATGGAGTTCTCTGCATTATGCGCTTGCTCCATAGCCGTGCCACGCAAGCCCATGAGGGGGCGGCCGGCCTCCATAATGTAATTTTGTTGGTAATACAAGCGGCCGGAGCCCACAACGGCAGAGAACTCCTGCACCTGCGGTTTAAGCTCCGGCAGGTTTTCGCCCACGCGCACAATGGCCAGTTGGTCCGGTGTCATGTTCTCAAAAATGCGCAGCTTGGCGTTGTAATAATCCTCCACCTTGGTGTAGCGGTCCATGTGGTCCGGGGCAAAGTTGAGCCAAATGGCAACCTCGGGGCGGAAGGAGTGGATGGTTTCCATTTGGAAGGAGGAGACCTCCAGCACGGCAAACTCCGGTTGCTCGGGCTCCATCACCACATCGCAGAACGGGTAGCCGTAGTTGCCGCAAGCCTTGGCAGTTTTGCCGGCTTGCAATAAAACATGCTCTATGAGGGCCGTGGTTGTGGTTTTACCGTTGGTGCCGGTAATGGCAATAATGCGGCCTTTGAAGTATTGGTACCCCAGCTCAATTTCACCGATGATGGGAGCCCCTGCGGCGGTAAAAGCCAGGGTCCACGGTATATCCGCCTCAATGCCGGGGGAGAGCACCACCAGCTCTGCGGCAAAGTCGCGGGCATCTGCCTCTGTGGCGCCGGGCACAAACTTAAGTGTGCTGTCTGCGCAAGAGGCATGGGGAGAGGAGTCAAAAATGCACACCTCTGCGGCACCCTTGGCCAGTGCCAAGCGTGCTGCGGATACTCCGCTGCGGCCGCACCCTAATACTGCAACTTTTTTACCGTTAAGATTCATGGTGAATTAATGCATTGCGTTTGTTACATGAGTCACTACATCTGCAAAGAGCAGAGAGATGGTGTCTGCAATGAAGATAGCATATCCCAGCAAAGAAAGCAAGAGCGTGATGAGCCAGAAACGTATGCAGACCTGGGTTTCGCTCCACCCCTTTTTCTCGAAGTGGTGGTGTATGGGGGCCATCAGGAAGAAGCGCCGACCCTCACCGTATTTTTTGCGGGTGTACTTGAACCAGAATACCTGAATCATTACAGAGCAGGCCTCTGCCACGAAAACACCGCCGATGATTACCAGTAGAAACGGCGTGGCACTGCATACGGCTACGGTGCCCAGCAAACCACCCAAGGCCAGGGAGCCCGTGTCGCCCATGAATACGCGTGCCGGGTAGCAGTTGAACCACAGGAAACCCGCACAGGCGGAGGCCACGGCCAGCATCACCGGGGTAAAGGTTATGGGCAATATCGTGACAAACGTGAGGGCCACTATAATCATGCAGCCGGAGGCCAAACCATCCAACCCGTCCGTAAGGTTGACGGCGTTGGAGGCGCCGATGATAACCAAAAGGGAGAGCGGGATGAAGAACGGGCCGATATCCAGAAACCCGTAGAAGGGAATGTAGAGGTTGCAGAGAGTCGGCATGGCATCATACAGGTAGCACCCGCAGGCCAATGCTGCTATGAATTGAAGAGTAATTTTAAACTTGCCGCTCACGCCGTCTGTGCTTTTCTTGGTGATTTTGGCATAGTCATCCAAAAAACCGAGAAAAGCGGTAACGCATGTTACCAGCAGAATGCAGTGTATGCGCGGGTCCGTCAAATCCGCAAACAGCAGTATGCTCAGCAGAATCAGGCTTATAATCATGAGCCCGCCCATGGTGGGGGTGCCTACTTTGCTGCTGTGCTCGGGGGCAAGCACGCCCTTGCTCGCCTCGCGGATGGGTTGCCCGGCTTTCATGGCGCGCAACACGGCAATTAAGCGCGGGCCAATGAACATGGAGAGAATAAAAGGCAGCAATGCCGGCAGCAGAATATTGATTGCCGTGATTAGATACACGCTGTTTGGTTCGATGAGTTGAAGCATAATATGGAGTTACGGTTTGAGGGTGGGGAAAAGTTCGTACATGGTGTGCTCCATGCCGGCGGAGCGTGAGCCTTTGAAGAGGATGGCATCCCCGGGCTGTATCATTTGTTTCAGCGCGGCGGCGGCCTCTGCGGGGGTGTTGACTAATAGGGCGGGTATTCTGTCTGCCGCACCGTTGCACAGGGCCAGGGTTTCTGCGCATTCATCACCCACTACGATGACGGCTGCGTAGTTGAGCGCAGCAGCGCAAAGGCCTATTTCCTCATGTGCGGCAATGCCGCCTTGCCCCAGCTCGCCCATTTTACCCAGCACGGCAAAGTGGCGTTTGGGGCCGCGCAGGGAGGCCACGGTATCTAACGCCGCCTTCATGCTTTCGGGGTTGGCGTTGTAGGTGTCATCCACCACGGTGTAGCCGTCTACCTCTTTGCAGGCTAAACGCCCACGGGTGAGGGAGGCCATGGAGAGCCCCTCGGCAATTTGCTCTAAGCTGCACCCCAGTTTCCACCCGGCGGCAGCGGCCAACAAGCTGTTGCTCACCATGTGAGCCCCCGGTATGGGCAGCTCAATGCGGGTGGTGCCCAAGCCGTCTATGCATAAATCGTAGCTGCTGCCGGCTGCGGTGGAGCGCACGTTGAGCGCACGCACGGCACTGTTGCACCCGCCCACGGGCAGGGGGGTAGCTTGGGTGGATGCCGCTATGGTGTCCGCAAAGTCATCCGTTGCCGGGTATATCATGTAGCCATCCGCAGGCAGGGCGCGGGCTACGGTGCATTTCTCCTCGGCAATAGCCTGCCGGCTGCCCAGGTACTCCATGTGGGCAGAGCCGATGGTGGTGATAATGCCGATATGCGGGCGGGTCATGCGGCAGAGCGGGGCGAGCTCACCGGCGTGGTTCATGCCCATCTCCCAAATGGCGGCCTCTGTCCCTTTTTCTGCGGCAAGAATGCTCAGCGGTGTGCCAATGTGGTTATTGAGGTTGCCTTTGGTGGCAATGGTGTTGTACTTGCGGGAGAGCACGGCCAGGCACATATCTTTGGTGCTGGTTTTGCCGCTGGAGCCCGTGAGCCCCACCACATGCAGGGGCTCCAGCTCCTCTCGCCAGTAAGAGGCCAGTTTTTGCAGTGCCTCCAAGGTGTCATCCACCTCAATGATGGTGCAATCCGGCGCATATTGGCCTACCCTGCGGCTGATAACTACGGCTGCTGCCGTTTGAGATGCCTCTGCCGCATAGTTGTTTCCGTCGAAACGCTCCCCGCACAGGGCTAAGAAGATACAACCCGGGGTAACGGCGCGGCTGTCGGTGGTGAGGCCATCGGTAATGTCTCGCCCGCCGCAGCAGGTCATTTTGCCGCCCGTTGCTCTTGTTAAATCCTCCGGTAAGATGCGTTTCATGGTTTTGAGGTGGTTATTTTTTGCCCTCGGGCTTGCGGGAGGGCACGCTGCGCCCCTCGGGGTTGAGCTCCTCGTAGTATTTGCTTACTACGGCAGAGTCTGAGAAGGTGATGGTCTCATCCGCAAAGATTTGGTAATTCTCATGCCCCTTACCGGCAATGAGGATGCAGTCCCCCGGGCGAGCCAATTGCAGGGCGGCGCGAATAGCCTCCTCGCGGTCGGTAATGCGGTGCTGCTTCTCCTTGGGGATTCCGGGCATAATCTCATCAATGATAGCCTCGGGGTTTTCGGAGCGCGGGTTGTCGCTGGTTACAATGCATACATCGCTGTAACGGGCGGCAGCCTCACCCATAAGGGGGCGCTTGGTGCGGTCTCTGTCGCCACCGCAGCCGAACACGGTGAACACGCGGCCTTGGCGGCACAGCTGTTTCATGGTGCGGCATACGTTCTCCACGGCATCCGGGGTGTGGGCATAGTCCACAAAGCACTGCACGTTGTTTACGCTGCTCACCAGCTCCATGCGGCCGGGTACTTGCGGGGACTGAGCCAAGGCGCTGATGGCGTCTCGTATATTAACCCCGGCTGCCACGGCACCGGCCAAGGCTGCCAAGCTGTTAGAGAGGTTGAACTCGCCGATGAGCGGCGTGCGCACCAAGTAGCTCTTGTTGTTATATACCAGCTCATACTGGCTGCCTTTCAGGGATACGATTTTGGGCTCTGCACGGAAGTCTGCGTCTTTGGCGGTGCCGAAAGTGCGCACCTTCATGATGGGGCGCAGCTCCTCTGCCAAGCGGCGGCCGTACTCGTCATCCACATTGATAACGGCGGTGCCTTTCACCTCTTTATTGGCAGCCATGCGGGTGAAGAGCTGTTTCTTGGCCTCGTAATACGCCTCCATGGTGCCGTGGTAGTCCAAATGGTCTTGTGTGAGGTTGGTAAAGATACCCACCCGAAACTCCGTGCCCGTGGTGCGGTGCTGGTGCAGCGCATGAGAGGATACCTCCATGGCCACGGCGCGGCAGCCGTTGTTGACCATATCTGCCAGCATGCTTTGCAGCTCTGCACAACCGGGGGTGGTGTTGTGAGAGGGCGTGCGGTGTGCCCCGTCATCATACAAAATGGTGCCGATAAGCCCGGCCTTGTGCCACACGGCCCTGAAGATGGCGTTGGTGAGGTAACTGATGGTGGTTTTACCGTTGGTGCCGGTTACACCCAGTGTTACCAGGTCTCGGCAGGGCATGCCGTGCCAGGCACTCATCAGCAGTCCGTCTGCCACCCGCGTGTCTGCCACCTGTACCCAGCATACGCCGGCTTGTTGAGCCTGCTCGGTGCAGGGGGTCTCTGCTACAATGGCAACGGCTCCTGCCTCTATTGCCCCGGCAATGGCTGTGTGCCCGTCAAATTGTGTGCCTTTTACGGCAATGTAACAGCTGCCCGGTATGACACGGCGGCTGTCGTCCGTAAGCAAGCTCAGCGGCTTTTTGAGAGCCCCCGTTACGGTTGCCCCGTTGAGTACGGAGAAAATCTTTTTGCTGTTTTTCATTGTATGTGCGAGGTTGAGGTGTTTATGCCTTGGGTTCTTCTTCGGCGGCTGCCTTCTTTTTCAGATAAGCGGCGTAGGCCTCCGGGTCTGTAGGTTTGATGTTTTCCAATTGAATGATGCGCTCTGCAACGCGTTTGAAGATGGGGGCTGCAGCCGTGCCGCCACCGCCGGCTACACCATCCACCACGGTGAAGACGACGTATACCTTCTTACGCTCATTTTTCGGCTTAGCCATTTCTGCCTCCCAGTTGATGTTTTCATCCAACGGGAAAATGCCGGCAAAAGAGGCAACGTGGAACTTGCTGATGTATTGGCCGTTAACCACCTTCTCTGCCGTGCCGGTTTTGCCGCCTACCTTGAAGCCGGGTATATGGGCGGTGTGGGCGGTGCCGCGTCCCTTTTCGCCCTTGGGGTCGGGGTCTGTCACACTCAACAAGGCCCGTAGTATTTGGTTGCCGGTGCTGCGTTTCATCACACGCTCATTATCGCCGGGGCGGGGGGCGCATTCATCATACACATCCCCATCCGGGGTAATCATGCAGTCCACCAATCGGGGTTTGACTCTTACGCCGCCATTGGCAATAGCCGTGTACACCTGCGCCATATGCATGGGGGATACGGTGATGGCGTACCCATAGGCCATGCTGGCCATTTCTCGGGTGGGGCAAGCCTCCCTGTTCTTGTTGCGTGTGGAGCCCGGGTTTACAGCGGGCAGGTCTATGCGTGCTTTATCCAACAGGCCCAGTTTGTCCAGGTAGCTGTTGTATTCTTTCCAGCTGCAACGCATTAAAATATTTACCGTAGCCGGGTTGCAGGAGTGTTTGAGGGCGCAGCCCACTGTCATACCGCCACTGAGCCTTCCGCTTCTTCGGCCGTCGGATATGAGTTTGCCGCCCAATGAGAATGGCGTGCTGTTGACATAACCGCCAATGGTGGCTTTACCTTTATCTATGGCTGTGAGCACGGCCACGGGTTTGAAGGTGGAGCCCGGCTCGTAACTGGTTTGGCAGGCGTAGTTGAAGTCTCCGTTGTTGACCTTGCCGTCTCGGTCTATAAACTCACCGTATTTATAAGTACCGGTGGGGGTAATGATGTCTCGGTTATTCAGGTTGAAGGCGGGGCGGTTCACCATGGCCAGCACATCGCCCGATACGGCCTCCATCACAATCATACACCCTACGGGGCATTTGAGCTCTTGCAGGCCTTTGTCGAGCTCCTCCTCGCAAATGGACTGTATGCGCATGTCTACCGTCAGTTGCAGGTTGAGCCCGTGGCGGGGGGCTTGGTAGCGGTCATCTGCATGCGGTATGATTTGCCCGCGCACGTTTCTGCGGAACTCTCTGCGCCCGTTGTTGCCTGCCAAGTGGTCGTTAAAGAACCCCTCCACACCGCCTTCACCGGCTCCGGTCTCCTTTTTGACGGTGCCCATAATGTGGGTGAGCATGTGCGGCACCAAGTAGTTGCGCTTCATGCCGGATTGTATGATAACACCATGAATGCGAGAGGCTGCCAGCATCTCCCGCAGGGTCTCGGCATCTTCCGGGTTAAGGTCCTTAATAAGATATATGAGCTGGGTGAGCTCCACGGGGCTCTTCTCCCCGCGGGCCTCTGCCGCTTTTTTGATGGCCTCTTTTTCGTACTGCCCTATTTTCTCAATAATCTCCTCCTGCGTCATGGCCTTGCCGGTTTTGGAGGCCGCAGTAAAGCGCACCAGCAGCTCGGCTACCAGTTTATCGTGCGCGCGGAAGTATTGCTCGCAGATTTCTTCATCATACTTGAGCAGCAGTTTGGCTGCCTTGGCATCGTGCAAGCTGGCGCGGTGAATCTCATCTCGCTCTTCTGCGGTGTATTTCACCTTGGCGTTTTCCAGTAATTCATTACGGCGGTTACGCAGCATTTTTTCCCGCTTTTCGGGGTCTGTCTCCTTTTGCCATTTTTCGGAGTGTATCAGCTGATTGTAGGCCAAGCCGTATGTCACTTGGTCAATCTCCCGCATGGCATGGCGGTTAATCTGTACCTCTGCCGTGAGCTCATTGTTGGTGAGCACCTCTCGGTTGCGGTCTAAGATGATGCCGCGCTGTGCCGGTATGATTTCGGTCTCGATGTTGCTTTTCTCGGATGCCGTGTCAACGGCGGCAGGGGCTGTAATTTGCAGCGAGACGAGCTTTGCAGCAACAGTTGCCGAGAAGCCGAGTATCAGGCCACTCAAAAATAGGCATCTGCCTGCAAATGGAAGTTTGGTTCTCATCTCGTATGCTTATGCTGTGCGGTGCTTCAGCGGGCTGCGGTTGCCTTGCCTGCCTCGGTGCCGTGCAGGGTTCTCAGCTCTTCAAGTTGACTGCTCTGAATCTCTCTCATGTCCGAGCCGAGCATGTCCAAACGCCCGAGCATGTTCCAGCGGGCTGTCATGGAGTTGATTTTGGCGCGGTACTCATTCGTTTTCATGGTGCTTGCCGCAATGTCTCGATTGATGCTTTCAATCTCGGCGTAGATGGCGGCGCGGTCATTCTTGAACTCGGCGTAAAATACGCCTGCTACCGCGGTAAGTATGGCAAAGCACACCATCCACCCCAGTATGCGGTAACTGATGCGGTTGGCGTAGCGGTATGAAACTTCTTGTTCGGTGGACATGGGGGAAAGCGGATTCAGAGTTTTTCGATGACTCGCAGCTTGGCACTGCGGGAGCGGGGGTTGGCGGCCAATTCGTCCGCCGAGGGGGTAAGGGGTTTGCGGTATACGGCACGTGCGGCGTAGTCCGGGTTGGGGCGCGGGGCGGGCCACTCCGGGCGGTCTATCTCTGCCTTGGTTACATGGTCAAAATAACGCTTAACGGCACGGTCTTCTAAGCTGTGGAAGGTGATAACGGCGAATCTGCCACCGCTTTTGAGCAGGCTCAGGCCGCTGCGCAGCAGTTCATCCAGCGCGCCCAGCTCGTCGTTAACGGCTATGCGCAGGGCTTGGAAACTGCGTGTTGCGGGGTGTTGCTTGCCTTTGCGCGGCAGCACGCTTGCAATGATGTTGGCCAACTGTGTGGTGGTGGTGATGGGGGCTTTGGCTCGCTCTTGCACAATGCGGCGGGCAATGGCGCGGCTTGCGCGCTCCTCCCCGTATTGCCACAAAATGTCTGCTATCTCGCTCTCGGCTGCGGTGTTGACAATATCTGCCGCGCTGCGGGGGGCACCGGGGTTCATGCGCATGTCAAGCGGCCCGTCGCTCAAAAATGAGAACCCACGCTCTGCGTTGTCTACCTGCGGGGAGGAAATGCCGATGTCTGCCAGCAAGCCGTCTGCCTGCTCCAACCCCGCCTTGCGCAACAGCTCTGCGGCGTTGCGGAAATTGCCCGCTACAATGTGCAGGCGGTCTGCAAACGGGGCAAGGCGCTTTCTGGCGGCGGCTCTGGCGGCGGGGTCTTGGTCTATGCCCCATACCTCGGCCCCGGCTTGCAGCATGCGCTCTGTGTGGCCGCCTCCACCCAGGGTGGCATCAATGAGCACCTTGCCCGCTGCCGGTTGAAGGGCTGCTACAGCCTCTGCCGCCAGCACGGTGACATGGTGGAACGGTTGGGCCGCAGCTGCTTCCTCTGCTGCCTGCTCGGCTGCCTCGGCGGGGTTACCGATGCTTTGCTGCCACGCCGTAGCCTCTGCCGGGGTGAGGGATTGCACCACGGGTGCAGTGCACCACTCCATGCCCTCTGTTGCGCTTTGCCAGCGGCTTACCATGCTGTCCACCCCCTCGCCCGTTGCCAGCTGCACCAGCACCTCTGCATGGGCGTTGCCCAAGCGGTAGGCCAAAACGTTGGCATCCTCACGCAGGCATGCCACGAGCGCCCCTACGCGCGCGAAAGAAAAACCCGCGCGAGAGGCCACCGCCAACGGGGCCTCTACATGCTCTGCCGCCAATGCCTGCAACTCTGCCGTAAGCTTGGCCAAAATACCGCGGGAGCCCTTGATGCCGGCATCCCTCATGCGCGCAAGTATGCCCGCGCGTTGCTCTGCCCAAGCACTCAATGCGGCTTCGCTCAGGGCACACGCCTCCCACATCAGCACCCGGTAACAGGTGCCCTTCGGCTGCCGGGCAAATACCCCGCTCTGTGGTGTTTCGGTACTCATGTAAGCATGTGGAAGAGTTTGTCGAGCTCAAGCTTCTTGAGGGCTTCCGGCGTGTTGGTGGCCTCAAAGTCCTCCGGTGCCCATATCTCAAAGTGAGCCCCGCGCCCTACTATCGTGGCCCAATCCTTTAATCCTATTCTGTCTCTTTGTGCCTTGGGTATTAAGAGTTTGCCTTGGCTGCTCACCTCTGCCTCAAAGCTGCACCCGGTGATGCGCCCCACGTATATATCAATGTCTCCCGGCGCTGCCCCGCGTGCCTGCGCCTGCTCCCGAATATGGGCTATCTTGTCTGCAAATGTCTCACGGGTAAAGCATTTCATGATGCGGTACTTCTCCTCACTGCTGGAGGCTATCATCACCAGTGTTTGCCCTTGGGCTGCACGCCAGCCGGCCGGAATCGCCACGCGGCTCTTCGGATCCAGCTTGTGTGTCACGTTGCCCGTGAACAGTACTGTTGATTCATTGCTCATATACTTGTGTACACTTACCCGTACCCCTAGTACACTCTAATACACCTCAAATGTCAAACCTTTTCTTTCAAAATTCATGAAAAAATGCGTCTTCAGCGCTTTTTTTGTTTTGATTCTGCTTTGCAGGGGTAGGTGTATCGCATGGCAGGCAAAAAGTGTACTAAAGTGTCACGCTTTTTGATGCACTGCGTAAAATGCTGGATGATAAGAGGCTCTATGCCTGTTGGCAAAAGGTGCCGCTCATCTCGCGGAGCGCACTGTTCCCGCCTGCGGTATTATACAAAAACAGGCATGAAAAAGCAAGTCGAATCATGAAGTGGGGACCTCTAAAAACTCAACAAAAACTATTTATCTTGCATCCTACGGATCTCCGGCGCCTCTACAAATTGGTAGTTGTGGGGGCGAACCCGCGAGCGTTAGCGAGCCGAATTTTTGAGCCCGTGAAGCGGGCGACATTTCAAATAGCGAGTGGTGGAGCCGCACAGCGGCGACTCGTCACGGCGTAGGCTTGCCGAAGACGGAAACCACTCGAATTAATTAATTATAAAGGGAATCCGTGAAACGGGTGACACTTAAGTCATGTTAAAATCCACAGAGATAGATAATAAAAAAACGCTATGAAAATCTGAGCACATAAGCATAGGTGTCAACTCGGAATCGAACTTAACTATCACCCGTTTCACGGGTTCGGTGTATTATTTATCGCTTCGAGTGGTTTCGCTCGCCGTGGGCTCGCTTCACCACTCGCTAAATAAAATGACGCCCCGCAGAGCGGGGCTTACAAAATTCCGCTCGCCTGCGGCTCGCTACCCCTACAAATTGCCATTTGGCGAGTTTTCAGAGGTCCCCGAAGTGTGAATTTCAGAGTCAGGCACCTCGAAAAAACTCTCCGAATGGCAATTTGTTTCTATCGTAGGGTGGGACTTAAGTCCCACCTTTATGGTGGTATGCCATGATAATAAGTATTGGACTTGGGGCTTCGCGTCTGCGCTTGCTACGCCCACACAGGAAAGTTCGACACTTCGATAGTATATTACCCCACAACCACTAATTTGTAGGAGTCCGCTGAGCCGCAGAATGCCGGATAAATGGCTTTGAGTAGTCTTTTTGAGATTATTGATTCTTGGAAAAGTGGCAGAAATGGGGGTGTTTTGTCTTGGAAAAACGGCAAAAATGCGCATTTTTTTCTTGGAAAAGTGGCAGAAATGATATAGAATCGCGTTGGAAAAGAGGAATCAACCATGCTTAAGCGAAAGATTGACAGCTATTTGGAGCATTTTTATTCAACAAGCTCAAAGGCGCTATTGGTAACGGGAGCTCGCCAAGTAGGAAAATCGTTTTCCATACGTGAGTTCGGCAAGCGTTTTAAAAGCTTTGTGGAGATTAATTTTGTAGAGAATCCGGAGGCTGTGCAGGTGTTTCGCGCCGCCAAGAATAGCGGTGAGATACTGGAGCGTCTCTCTTTGATGCGGGGGGGGAGGTTGATAAAGGGGCAAACACTCATTTTTTTTGATGAGGTGCAGTTGTGCCCGGAGATTGTAACTGCTATCAAGTTTCTGGTGGATGAAGGCTCGTACCGCTACATATTAAGTGGTTCTCTGTTGGGGGTGGAGCTTCGTGATTTGCGCTCGGAGCCTGTGGGGTATATGGGGGTCAGGGAGATGTATCCGCTCGATTTTGAAGAGTTTATAACGGCACTGGGCATCACTGAACAGGTGCAGGACTCCTTGCGTCGGGCTTGGGAGACGCGAACTGCGGTGGATGAGTTCGTACATGGTAAAATGATGGATTTGTTCCGCCTGTACCTTGTGGTAGGAGGCATGCCGGCTGCTGTAGATCGCTATATTGAAACTCGTAATCTTGCGCAAGTGATTGAGGTGCAGCAGGATATTATACATCTTTACAAGCGTGATATTGCACAGTATGCTCCGGAGCGTAAGTTGAATATAGACGAGATATTTGACCTCATTCCGCCCGAGCTGAATGCTGCTAACAAGCGTTTTATATTGAAAAGCTTGAATAAGAATGCCAAGTTTGAGCGCTATAAGGATGATTTTCTGTGGTTGAAAAACGCGGGGGTGGCCTTGCCGGTGTACAATGTGGAGGAGCCAAAAGTGCCGCTTCTGCTGGCGCGCTCTCGCAACTTATTCAAATTGTTTCAGAACGATGTCGGGTTGTTGGCGTGTCGATATGCGGAGGGAATTCAGCTGCGTGTACTAACGGGAGACAAAAACATTAATTTCGGTTCTGTGTACGAGAATGCTGTGGCTCAGGAGTTGGTGGCGCATGGTGTACAGCCTTATTATTACAACAGTAAGAAACGGGGCGAATTGGATTTTGTGGTGGAGCTCAATGGAGGGATCCTTCCCATTGAGGTTAAATCCGGTAAAGATTTTACCCAACACAGAGCCCTGTCCAATATAATGGACTGTGCGGATTACTCTTTGCCTGAGGCCTTGGTACTTTGTAATGATAACGTGAAAAAAGCCGGTAAAATAACCTACGCCCCTGTGTACATGACGATGTTTCTACAACAAAAAAATGACCTGCCGGTATACTACGATGTCGATATTTCGATGCTGACATGAGGGTAACGCACTTCCTCCATCTGCCAGCTACCGCTTAATTATGCGGTGGCATTGGTAAGGCAAAGGTACAACATGCCGCCCCCCAAGAGCAGGGCAACCAGCAGTGCCCAAAAGGTGACGCGGTCCTCCGGTATGTGCCAAAAATGACGCTTAATAACGAGGCCGTTAATCACTTGCCAAAGAATAAGCAGCCCGAACATGAAGCTGCCCATTAGCTCTATACACCCATGCAGGTAAGCCCCCCATAAAATAAGCGCAATCCCCAAAGCCATGGCAATGCAGGCTTGGTTGTAGGGAAACTTGCTGTCCTTCGGCGGGGTTTTCATGCAGGCGGGGGCAAATCAATGGCGGGAGCGCAGCTTGTGGAGCTTTTGCTCCATCTTGGGGCGCAAATGGTGCTCAATCCAAGCGTAGGCGGCCTCCAAGCCGTCGGACTTAAAGATACGGCCAATCTGCGCCTCCACCCCGGTAGCGTTGCCGGTGAGGCGCAAAAAGTCGTTACTGGTAAACTCAATGAAGAGCTGACCGTCTATCTTTCCCTGAAAAGATAAAATCCACTCTCTCACATACAGGGCCAAAATAGCATCCCCCACCCAAGCTTGGGCGCGGGTTTTGGGGTCTAAATCCGGTGGCAGGGAAGACATAGCTTAATGAAATTAACGGTTAAGGGGCGGGGGCAGCGGGGCTGCTTTATCGGCAGGGGGTGTCAGTTGCTCAAGGCGTTGGCGTATCTCTGCCTCGGCATCAGGGTTCCAGTAGCCGGAGTCCAGCTCTATGGCTATGGAGCTATACGGTAGCTGCGTGTTCGTTTTCAGGTAAAGCACGCGGTATTTCTGCGCGGCATCCGCCAGCTGCATAGAGATGATTTTTTCATCCAAACGGTAGCAAAAACGCCCCGAAAGCAGGGAGTTGACCGCCGTGCGGTATTCTTTGATACCGGGGGCTAAGCTTTCCGTAACGGCTTCCATCTCATTGCATACCCATATACGCGGGGTGAGGGATGCTTGCAGCTCCAGCAAATCCAATACCTCGCGGAAGGTGTCTGCCGAGCTTGAGGGCACGGCCATGGTTAAAACGCCGGCTCCTGCGGGTATGGGGTAGGTGGGGTCTGCTATCACTACCCAATTGCGTGCCCCCAGCTGTTGTAATTGCGGGGCAATGGATGCACGTGTCTGGTCAATCAGCTCAATACGGGTGGGCCCGTTGTTTTGCTGGCAAGAAGCCAACAAAGCGGCTGCCGTTACAGCAGCCGCTTTCATGAAGTGCCTGATTGTTGAAAAAGACACAGCGGTTCAAGAAGAAAAAGTTAGTATCAGCGTGTGGTGCGGGGCTCGCGCTCGCCGGAGGTACCGGTGCCCGGGCGCGTGGTGAAGGGGCCACCGCAGGTGGGGGCTTTCTCCGTAAAGGCCACACCGGGCAGCTCTGTGGGCTTGCCCTCCACCGGGAAATCCTTGCGCAGCGGGTGGTAGGGGTAGCCATCCCACATCATAATGCGGCGTAAATCCGGGTGCCCTACAAACTCAATGCCCATCAGGTCATATTGCTCGCGCTCCAACCAATCTGCAGAGCTCCACACCGGTACCAAAGACGGCACGGCGCACTCTGCCTCGCTCACGGGGCAACGCACCAACAGGTTGGCGCCTGTCTCTGCCTGGCTGATGGTGTAGTTGGTCTCAAAACGCGGCTCCTGCCCCAGATTATCTACGGCAGATACGCATATCAACATGTCAAACCCGCAGGCATCGCGGGCATAGGTCATTGCCCCCAACAGGTCTGCCGGGGCTATGGTAAGGGTGATGTCGCCGCGAAACTCCTTGCGGCCGATTTGCGGATAGCGTGCGCAGATGCGGTCTGCGGCTTCCTTTTGAAGAGTGGTGAGATCTGCCATGTTATTGTCTCGTGATAGTGTTGAAAATCTGCGGTTTAACCCATCAGTCCATTATAGACATCTTGGCGGTGATGGTGTCGGCATTCTGTGCCTCCTTGGGCTCGTGTGTCTTGAAGAATCCTTTGAGCGGGTGCCCCGTCTTCATAATCTTATCCTTAAGCGTGATCAAACCCTGCAACAGCGCCTCCGGGCGGGGCGGGCAGCCGGAGATGTACACATCCACCGGCACAATCTTGTCTACACCCTGCAACACGGAGTATGAGCGGAACATGCCGCCGGAGCATGCGCATGCACCACAGGCAATGCACCACTTGGGCTCGGGCATCTGGTCCCATATACGGCGCACCAGCATAGCCATTTTGTACGTAATGGTGCCGCAAATAAACATGAAGTCTGCCTGGTGCGGGGTGTAGCGGTTTACCTCTGCACCAAAGCGGGAGATATCGTAGCGTGAGCAAGAGGTTGCCATGTATTCAATGGCGCAGCACGAGGTGCCCATCGGCATCGGCCACATGGAGGATTGTTGCACCCAGTTAATAGCTGCCTCTGCCGTGGTGAAGAGAAAGCCGCCATCTGCGTCCGGGTCGCACATGTAATTCTGCTCTATTTCCTGAAGATTGTCACTTGCCATAACGTACTCAGCAGGGGGTGTAGACAGCCCTGCGCCACTTAGCATACTCTCTTTCCTGCCAAAATCAAGCCAAAATTCTCTCGCAACGCTAAAATTGCAATTCGACCCCCTAAAAGCTTGCCCTTTGCCATTTATTCGACATCCCGGCGAGTGTTAGCCAAGCAGAATCATTGAGCCACTGAACCGGACTCTGATTTCTGCGGGCCTTCGCCCGCAGGATACTCCTTGCAATTGGCTGTACCGAGTTTTTAGAGATGTTCTACCGAACATTCCCGCAAAGAGTCCAAGACGGCACTATGTACATGTGTAGCTAAAAAATTGATATAAAGCAAAATTTTTCAGCCAGAACCCATAAATATGACGTAGATTTTATTTACTGTATGTATGGATGCTGTCATATACTTGCTACGTGAGTAAATTTGCCAACAATATTTGCATATTGTCTGCTGTAAGTATTTTTCTTACGGGATGCAGGACATCTGTGTCTGATTATTTCTTTTGCCGCGCAAGGGTATCTGATGACGCCATTTTGATAAATAATGATGGCAAGGATATGTATAAAGTAGGGGATAAATACTATGCTGGAGCCCATAGAGGTAGAGTTCGGCAATCCATGAAGGGATTACCATACAAATCATTGCTCGGATATGGTTGGGCGTATGATATTACTTGGGTGTCTGATGGAGATAGTCTGGAGAAAGGGTATGTCTTACTTGATACAGAACAGGCTCAATCTATGCACGAACACTTCTCTCGTCCTACTGCCCTCAGCACTTACTTTCCTGACATAGACAAAAAGAATTTTCAGTTTATTACGAATATCCCGGATAACGCTCAACAGGTAACCTACCCATGCAAACTTGTAGGCTCAAACGTTCATCAGCTGGTTAACGATATTTATACAGATGAATATGCCTATGTGTTGTACCCTATTGGTTGTGTTTCTTTTGTGCTGATTGACGTACCTTTAACCTTAATTGGCTCTTTTGGGGCAGGAGTATATTTTCTTACAGGGGATTTATTCTGATTTTATATTCTTTCACTGTAGTAAGCATATTGTATCAATTGAATCCGTGAGTAGGTGGGAATTTGCACCTACTCACGGATAAATTATTTTTTAGTTTCCTAAATTGGCGACCTCTATAAACTCGCCAAATGGCAATTTGTGAAGATACCCCGCGGGTGAATGCCCGCCGAATTCAGAGCCCCGCATGGGGCGAACCATTAACGCCGTCAGGCGTTCTTCATTGCGGGCTCTGCCCGCTCTTCATAAGCCACCGCAAGGTGGCTTCTTCACTACGGCTCAGCCGTTCTTCACAGCGAGCATGAGCGAGCCAAATTATTGAGCCCCGCGTGGGGCGGCAGCCAATAGGCAGGCGCGTTCCGTCTTCGGGCTGAGCCCTACGCCGTGACAAAGAAGCGCCTGCTGACCAACGAAATACAAATAGAACCCCGACTTCAGGAGGGGTGGCAGCAAAAGCGTGGCATCTGTATTTACTTCTTCTCAATGCTGTCGTGTCGATGTTGAATCCCATTCTGCACGATGTATAACAAACGGAATTTCTAAAATCATACCTTATATTTTATTCCATGGTTTAGCTGCCACCCCGCCATTCGGCGGGGTTCAATGTATTTTTTTGTATATAGCAGGGGCTTGCGCCCCTGCCTATTGGCTGCCACCCCCAATTGCGGGGTTCGTATTTATTTTTGCATAATTCCCGGGGTGCTGCCGCTGGCGCAGCTCTACGCCCGGGCTATTCTATATCGCCCCTCGCTGGGGCTCAAAAAGTCGGCTCGCTAACGCTTGCTGACTCTCCCCCCACAACTACCAATTTGTAGGGGTGCCGGAGATCCGTAGGATGCAAGATAAATAGTTTTTGTTGAGTTTTTAGAGATGCCCAAATAATGAATTTTCCGGAAAGGTAATTCGTTAGAACGTATACCATGTGAAGCTTTACTGATACCATCGGAAGTGTCCGCTAATATAGTTTGAGTCAAATCGCTTCTCGTGTATATGTTATATAGTTTTCCCTTAATCATCTCCAACGCATATGTATTCATATATACATATTCTGTACCAGAATTATATGCTATATAGAAATGAGGGGTTCCCAATTCACTGTCGTTGAACTCGCTGCTCCACTGGATGGGCTGCTCTACATTCCCGGTGGCGGTGACTTCACCGAAGGGGCTGTAAGTGTAGGCTGTGCCGATGTAACCGGAGGAGCCGAAGACTTCACACACGTTTTTGGTGAGGTCGAGGCCATAGGTGTACCAGGTGCCGTCTTTTTGGATGGCCAGCGGACGGGTGGCGATGGTGACATGCTCCTCAGCATCGCGAGTGTACTCCGTAATCGACTCGGTAGTGATGCAGGTATTGCCGTCATACACGGCAGAGCAGATTACCTCGGTGAGTTGGCGGACGGAGTCATAGGCTTAGACTAAAACTCTAAAGGCTCATTTAACAACCAACTAATTACAATCTCTTCCTCTTCTTTCAATTTTTCCGCAATTTCCAACCCGGATTCGGAACGTACGGACAACATCATCTTATAATGACGTATGAAATTATCAATTCTGTCTTGATGCCTCAATACGAAACACGATATTTCATCCTCTCCTTTTTCTAAGTTTTCCAATGGCTCGATGGCTATAGAATTAGTATATTCTGCAATGAAAGTATAGAATGCTTGTTTATATTTTTTTTCGAATCTTTCGTAATTACGTGCGCTTACTATTTCTTTTACAACCTCATCTAAACGATAAAAACTCTCATTAAGGCCTATTGAACAAAATTGTTCATCTGTTGAGATAATCTCTTCATTATTGTGCAAATGTGTTTCTTTTGCAGACGCTATACAACTAAACACAAAACAGAACAAAAATATAGAAAATTTATTTTGAATCTTCATGTCTCAAGAGTAGCATTTATTTTTAATCATTGCAACATTTTTATTCTCTTTTAACCTACAGTTATGAAAATATTTTGTTCTATTTATGCCCTTATTTATCAGAATGAGAGGGGGCAAAAGCCCCCTCGATTAAGAGTTATGATGCTTATAAGCAAATTTTAGAAGCTTCACGAGCATATCTGCATATTATATTTTTTCGGCGCTCCCACAAATCAACTTGTTTTCTGTTTCTTTTTATTATAGCTTTGCGCAATTCAATCTGTGCTTTTTGGCTGGCTTTCATAAGGATAGCAATTTCTACTGCTATCAAAATGTTTTTTACATTTGCGGTTTCAGTTTGATCAGCGAGTTCCAAAACATCATTAACTGATAACAGCCCTAAAATATCCACATCTTTAAATGTTGAATTTCTTGCAATATTATAAGAATTATTTACTCTTTTATTATACACGGGATCAACACTTAAAAAACGACCTCTATTTGCATTAAAATATCTATAATTATAATACACCAAGTCAGGTTCAGCATCGTGATACTCACTACTCCACTGAATCGGCTGGTCTACATTTCCTGTGGCGGTGACTTGGCCGTAGGGGGTGTAGGTGTAGGCGGTACCGATGTAGCCGGAGGAACCGAAGACCTCGCACACGTTCTTGGTGAGGTCAAGGCCGTAGGTATACCATGTGCCGTTCTTTTGGATGGCGAGCGGGCGGGTGGCGATGCGCTGCGTGGGGTCCCAGGTGATGAACCAGAGGGCAGGATGGTGACTGCGGGTGAGGTCAATGCAGGCAATCTGCAAATAGCCTCGATAAATATAGCGCTGGTGCAGTGTGACGTTTCCATTGAGGGTGACGCGCTTGTAGGTGCGGCGGCCCATGGAGTCGTAGCCTTTTTGTGACTGTGATTTTATCGACTCTAAAACATTGCATATAAACACTTTGTAAAAATTAACCCCGTTTTCTGAAAATTGCCCTAAAATTTGCCATGACTCATAACGGGTTGTAGATAATTTTGGAAAGTGCTTGTTGCCAACGTTTTACAAAACTCGTTAACATTACGTGCTCGCGCTCTCATTGAGGTGATTTTATGACGAGATTTATGGATAAATGGATTGCATTCTGGTGTGCTCGTCACCTTGGGTAAACGTACTCGATAGCGGCTACAAGTGGAATGGAGAGGAATACCCAACCCTCACCCACATCAGCTGGAAAGCCACCGGCTACCAAATCGGAGGTAACAACTTCTTCGGGCTTCCGACCAAGCGCCGGAGAAAAAATTGAAATCCAGTTTCCAAATAAAGAATTAAAATATCGATAGTTGAAGTAGTATATCCCCATTTCGCTATCATACACTTCACTACTCCACAGAATAGGCTGAGTAACAGAACTGGAAGAAATTACCGAACCATAGGGGGTGTAAGTATAGGAATTAGCAATATAACCGCTCGAACCAAAGATTTCAAAAATATTTTTGGTGAGATCCCAGCCATAAGTGTACCAAGTTCCGTTAACCTGAATTGCCAGCGGGCGGGTAGTATCGAGCTGAGTAGGATCCCAGGTGATCAACCACATGCAGGGGTGATGACTACGAGTAAGGTCAATGCAGGCAATTTGCACGTAGCCCCGGTAGATGTAGCGGTGGTGAAGCGTGACTGAGCCATTGACAGTAATCTTCTTGTAAGCTCGACGCCCCATGGAATCATACTGGCATTCGATTACGGTGTTGTTTCCGTCGTTAGTAAAGGTAACAGGGCGATTCTCCGAGTTGTATAAGGATGACCAGATGTCGGTTTCTGTCTTGATAATTGTCTGGTTCCCATCAGCATCGAACTGAGGTTCGAAATCTGCAGTACTGTTCTCGGAGATTACCGTGTACTGATTAAGCTCATTAGTATCATACGTCACTGCATTATTGTCCTCTACAGAATCCAGTCGATTGCCTATGTTGTCGAATGTATACTCATAGTCCTTACAATTAACATTCGCCCCTGCGAGCTCTGAGTGAGAGTTGTGGGAGAACGTATCATTCACAACAGTACCCTGTCTAGCAGTACCACGTGTGGCGGGGCGACCGATTATGTCGTAGGTGTAGGTTCGCTGCGCCACGAGGGTACTCCCACGATGGTAATCCATACCTGTGAGTAGGTTGCGGGTTGCCTCGTAGGTCTGAGTGAGAGTCATGCCGTTGGGCTTGGTGAGCGTTTGCAACAGATTTGTGCCGGGCACATACTCAAAACCGAAGTTCTTGGCTGCTCCTCCATGCACAAAAAATACCCACGCGTCCCACACATAAAATTATATGAAGAGTTTTTTTGTAAAAATTACGTTTCTTGTTCAACTCCTCGCTCAAATAGTATATTCTGAAGAACTGTGTGTATACCGGTATGATTTTTTAGAAAAAGTATATTCCGTACAAAAAGAAGCGTCTGTATTGGAGTCTGAACTTGAATTGTTTGAAATAAGAGATTATATACAAAATAATGGCAATAAATCATCAAGAAAAGCTTCATTTATTAACGTACAGCCTATCAAAAGAATAGATTTTCAAATAGGAATGGCAGATATAGTCAAGAGTATAGGGCGTTTTTTTTGCGTGACTTATGACAGTGGCGTAAAACAAAACTTCAGATATATTGATTTTTCTCCATGCAAATATTCTGATGTATCTTATGTATTGCAAGCTCTGTGTTTGTCTGGCTCTAGAGCAAAATTAGAAAAATCTTCTGAATATCCATCTAAATGGTTTTCAACTACTCAATGTGATGAGGCAATTTTAGTTGGAAATATTGCTTTTTTGAGGCCAAATAACAAATTGTTTTTTTTAAGATTTACCTTGATGTGCTTTTATAAAGGACAACTCGTAAAAATCATATCTCCTGAAGTTCATATATATCGAATAAATGATGGTGAAATAGATGATTTGCGTTCTGTTTATATAAAATGACCTCCACAAAGAAACGGACATGACAGTATATATGAGTCCTCATCATTCATCTTAACGATATCAGAACCAGGGCCTCCAAAATAATTTCAAGAGTCATTTCTGCCAACCTTTTTCCAATGCTTAATAATTTCTTGATATGTTTGCATTTCTCCTGATTCGTATTGATGTAATAGCCAATTATATAGCCCCTCAATATTTGTATTTACAATAAAAGTTGGTGAACCTTCATCGTATAAATCTTCCAAACTTAAATGAATCAAAGCGTTTATTGATAAATAGAGTGAAACGATTTGTTCTCGATAATAAACTTTGTTAAGACTCCATTCTTCATTTTCCCTTACAATAGCTTCATTAGGATATACATATAGAACAAGCCCTAATTGAGTACCTGCGTCAAATGAATAAATATCGCCGGGGCGTATAATACGACCATCTGGATATGATGGATAATGTAGCATAGTAAAACCAATTTAACACGGATATAAAAGGATGTCAAATAAATTCTTAGACGCGGCGTCAGAAAAAGGGTCTGTTTCAGATTTGCTGGTAGTAACTCATCGGCATTTTTGTCTGTTTTTGGAGTCTGAGATAGTAAATCTGACGCAATTTCAAAAATAAGTACTCTACATCAAAAATACCGCAGGCCTTGGATTGAATTCTTTTTATCATTGCGTTCGCAGACTCTATCTTGGCCGAGTTTATCTTGTAGCGAATGCCGTTAATTATCTCATTAAATTTTGAACTTATTCCTTTTGCAAAATGAATGAGCTGTTCCACCTTGCTTTTCATACACATTTTTATCCATCGAATAAGTCGCAGCGTTGCTGTGTTTTCGTCGCAGGTTTGGAATACCTGTCGGAATTGTTCCTTTAAGAGATACGCAATGTAAAGGACCTTGTTGAGAGTGTAGAGGGTACGCAACTCTTGCCTTGCATCTGAGGGTAGATTTTCTCTGCCTTTTAGTAAAACATAACGTTTTCCTTTCAAAAACTGAGCCAGTCCATATGGCGCGTTTTTCATAATGGAACGCCGTATTTTATCCAGTACCTCATTCATGTTACTCACTAAGTGATAAGCATCATAGCATATATGAATATGTGGCAAGTGAAGCAAAGCTGCAGACCTGTATGCGTTGGAACAATCTATTCCGAGATATTTAATCTTCTGTTTTTCCTGCTCATCGAAACGCTTGAAGAAAGCATCTAAACATTTTCCATCACGTCCTCTGGTTAATTCCTGCGGTTCACCGGTTTTGGCATTCAATACCATTGTAACAAAGCCATTGCTGGCTCCCACATATTTTTCATCAATGAGTATGCTTTCAACGTCTTTGTTTTTGGGCTTAGGTATATCTTCTTTTAAGACCTCTTTATCCAATCTTAAGACAGTTGTATATGCCACTTTATACTCATCTTGTAGATAACGGGCAGGTGCATGAATAAGGTGTCTTGAAAGCAATCTCATGAAGCGCCAAGTATAGCCACAAGTTGGGTGACATATATCAGGCCTTAAGGTATGGAATCGTTTGCACTTATTGCAATACCCCTGCATGGTGTCAACATAAAGCAGGACTTCTCGCTCCAATATAGGCAAATCACGCACGTTAATCTCTCTATATGAATGTGTTTTAAGATTACATCCGCATATAGGACAATAAAAATTGTATCTATCATCAAATGTAAGCTTGACCTCGATGCGATTTTGGAGGACAATAGCGAAGGTAGCAATCCAGCCTTTTTGTTTGTAAATTTGTTTTATCATCAACCCTTTGTAACGAGTGTTACAAAGACAAGCAAGCCTGGATTGCTACTTTTTTTGTCATCTGGTGCGGGTTAACACACCAGCAAATCTGAAACAGACCCCAGAAAAAGGCGAGTGAATGAAGGTGAAATAAGCTCATTAGGATTGAACCATAGGAAAGCGACTGATGTGGGTTCTCTGGGCTCGAGTTGAAGCTGAGAAATCATAGTTTATTCCTTTGGTATAACAAGAATTCAGACGTAATTTGCATTTGTTAAAGGGGGTACTCCGCTTATTAGATAGAGTTATATCCCTTCGATTAAATACTTTGAGTGTTGAGGCTCATGCCAGTGTAAACGATTTATCTGCCGAAAACTCAAGCAGAACAGCAATCTGATGTAAGGCTGCGGTAATCTTTCAGTTTATGTACTGGTATAATGTATATTACAAAATAATATTACAATATTTTCGCCGTCATTTCACGCCTTCTCTGACACCGTTTCATTTCATTTCTTTTGGCACATGTTCACAGTTTGCCTTACCAGGTATGCATTTATTGGTTTTATTGATAAAGCATTTACATGCTGGATATGGAGATTGATTCATAACATAAATATGGGAATGTGGAGTATTTATACCATTATGAGAATGAGGACTGTGGCCATCACAATAGCGATGATATTGCGTCCCGGCCGGAGGGATGCAAGGTTTACATCCACCTTTTCCATTTTGACCACCCCCAAAATCTTCATGCTGCTTTGTTTCTGGTTTTGTTTCTGGTTTTGTTTCTGGTTTTGTTTCTGGTTTTGTTTCTGGTTTTGGTGCTGGTTTTGGTGCTGGTTTTGGTGCTGGTTTTGGTGCGATTTTTGTTGTTGCTCGAGCTGCTTTCGAAGAACCTGCCGGAATAAATGGTATGGCTAATGAAACAACATCGGTGCCTAAATCCACCAGCCCGTTATCAACCATTTCTTCATCACCAGTAACGTAACCATAACTTATCATGGCCAGATCAGTTATAATCATACCAGCATCGAGGAATGATTCAATAATTAATCCCAAAATGTCATTATCATTCACAATGTTACCATGGAACTTATACAAATTATTAGTACTTGAAGAAGGCATCGAATCATGACTTAACCATCTTCCATCCACCGGATTATAATGGCGGTAGTTATAGTAGACGAGGGCCAGCTCGGAGTCATAGAACTCGCTGCTCCACTGGATGGGTTGGGTGGTGTTGCCGGTGGCGGTGACGGAGCCGTAGGGTGTGTAGGTATAGGAGGTGGAGATGTAACCGGTGGTACCGAATACCTCGCACACGTTCTTGGTGAGGTCAAGGCCGTATGTGTGCCATGTGCCGTCCTTTTGGATGGCCAGCGGACGGGTGGCGATGGGCTGGGTCGGGTCCCAAGTGATGAGCCAAAGCCCCGGGTGGTGGCTATGGGTGAGGTCGATGCAGGCAATCTGCAGATACCCACGGTACAGGTAACGCTGGTGCAGCGTGACGGTGCCGTTGACGGTTACTTGCTTGAAGCTGCGACGCCCCATGCTGTCGTAGGCGCAGGTGACCACCGTGCCGGTGGCTTCATTGGTGAAGCTGACGGGGCGGTTCTCTGCGTTGTAGACGGCGTACCAGATGCCGGTCGCGGTCTTTATCATTGTTTGATTGCCATCGGCATCGAAGACGGGCGTGATGCTGAAGTCAGCTTCATCCTCTGAGCCCGTGATGTCCGAGTACTGGTTAAGCGCGTTAGCCTCATAGAAGGCGTAATCACCTGCCTCCATCGACATACGGCGATTGCCCACGTTGTCGTAGTCATAGCCGTAGGTTTCACCATTCACCTGTGCACTGGCAAGCTCGGAGCGGGAGTTGTGCACGAAGGAATCGTTCACCACGTTGCCCTGGCGTGAGGTGGTGCGAGCAGTCGGACGCCTGAGCACATCGTAGGTGTATTCACGCTGAGTTACAAGGGTGTTACCACGATGGTAAGCCATGCTGATGAGCAGATTACGAGTAGTCTCGTAGCTCTGCGTAAGCGTCATGCCGTTGGGCTTGGTGAGTTTGTGCAGCAGGTTGGTGCCTAGCAAGTACTCATAGCCGAACTGCTTCATCTCACCGCCATGCAGGAAGCCAGCGCTGCTGATGCGCCCATCTGTACCGTAACCGGTGCTGACGCTTTGAATCACACTGCCATTCTTGGCGTAGGTGTAACCGGTGGAGCGACCGAAGGCATCACGCAACTCGGTGACGAGATGGGTATCACCATCCACCACGAGGGAATCGCTTTCGCGTTCACCGTAGGTGTTGAAGGCGAAAGTGCGCACTCCGCTATCATCCGTCTGCTGAGTCAACTGCCCGAGGTGATTGTAGGTGAAGCTACGGGCTGCTGTAGCAGCAGTGCCATCAACTACGGTGTAGGTGGTTCCAAGGTGCAGGCCACGAGCATGCTCGTAGGTATGATTCTTTACGTTACCACGTGCATCCGTCTCGGTAGCGAGGCGGTTGTAGGCGTCGTATGACTTCACTACATCAGTGCCATCGGCGTAGGCCTTGCTCAGCTCCAGCCCGGTGGCGGGGTGGAATGCCCACGTTGTTACATCTCCATCTGTACGCTCGGTGGGATCGGAGCTAATGGTCTCCGTCCCGGCGCGGAAAGTGCGCAGGGTGGTCATGTTGCCCATGTCGTCATAGCCGAAGCAAGCGGGCTGAATCGCCGTACCCCACTCGGCAATCTTGCGACCGAGAGCATCATACTTGTAGCAGGAGGTATTACCCATGGCATCCGTTACTACAGACGGCTTGTCATGAGCAATGTCATAAGTAGTAGTCGTAATAGCACCTGCTGCATCCGTCATACTGATGGTGCGGCCAGCAAGATCCATTACGGAAATCGTAGCGTTGCCTCGTCCGTCAATCTGTACCAGCGTCATCCCTGATGCTGTGTAGCTTCGGCTTGCAGAGGTTACAATGCCGGCATAGTCCTTATGCGAGATGGTAAAGCCATCTATACTGACTGACTCTGCTGTCACCTCGGAAGTGGGGATAGTGCTGAAGCTCGTCACCTTGGAGGGAGCGGTGAACACACTCCATTCGGTCGCGCTGTTGCCTCGTTCATCCGTGCTGATGCTCTTGCTTGCCAGCGTGTCGGAAAGCTGAGAAATCAGCTGCTTTTGCATAGCATTCAGCGGCTCACCTGCTGCATTGTATCGGGTTTGCGTGGTGACGCTGAACACGCCATCCTCTGCCGCTTCTACACTGTGGGCCATTTCTACTACCGGGGAGTTATCCTTGGTGGGAGAATCGGCCAGGGCAAGCGTCTGCTTGCTCACATTGCCGAAGCTGTCGTACTCGTAGAGCGTTGCTGCGGTCTTGGCGGTGTTCCAACCGGTGTCCTGATACTGCTTCACCAACTGCCCCTTGGCATTAAACTCGCTGCGGGAGTAAATGAAGCCCGTAGTGCTTGCTTGAGCTTGCACGGTGGTCTGCCCAAAGCCGTTGACAATGCTCTGCGCGATGGTTGTGCCATCTTCCAGCTTCGTGGTGGTGCGGAGGGAGTTCCCGTTGAGGTCATACACATACACCAGCGCACGCTGAGCCGTACCGCTGACGGCGGCTGTGGAGCCATCCGTATGGCGGGTGGTAATGGAGGTAGCACCTGCGGGAGTCGTCACCGTGGTGGTGAGACCATCCGCGCTGTACTCCGTCGTCGTTACGCGTCCGAGTACATCCGTCTGTTTGGTGACACGCCCCAGAGCATCATACTCCGTGGCTTCCGTGGTCTCCATGGGGCCTACTCGGCGAATGGTGGTGAGCACACGCCCGGCTGCATCGCGGGTATACTCCGTGATGGTCTCGGGAGTGATACATGTCTCACCGTCGTACACCTCCTCACGAGAAATTTCCGTGAGCTGACGGGCAGAATCGTAGGCGTAGGTGGTGGTGATGCCGTCCTCGTCCGTCTCATTCAACACGCCGCAGCACATCCATGTGGTGGTGCTGAATCGCCCGTTGCCTCGCGTGGTCTTGGTTACACGCTGCTGCTCGTCGTACTCGTAAGCCGTGGTATTAAGGAGCAGCCACTGCGTGCCGTCCCAAATGCACTCCTGCTCGAAAGTCGTGGTATCATTGGCGGCAATGAAACTCTCGCTCTTTCGGCTCTGGGCTGCCACCAACTCACCATTAGCCTTGGTAATGGAGGTGTGCTTATGGATAGCATCGTGTTCGGTAGTAGCCGCGTACTCGTGAACGGTCTGCACGCCGTCAATACCCTGTGAGAACTTGGGCTTGCCCGCTGCGTAGGCATAGGCGGGGGTGGTGTAGGTTTCCTCAATGCTCACCTGCTGCTGAGTGCTGCCACCTGCTGTCACGGTAGAGGTGACGCGCTCCAGCTCGGATGATTCCTCGTAGGTGTAGGAGGTATTGTGGAACAGCACTTCCGTGCCGGAAGCATTCACATGATACTCTGTCACAGAAGCGGGTCGGACATCGAAGAAGCGAGCCGAACGCTATGAACAGTTATACAACGAGGAGCACCGTAAACGCATGGAGGCAGAGCAAAAATGCAAGGATTGCCCGTATCGTAAAAAATGATGTTTGAGTGGCGATTATACGCTACCGGTGGGGAGTCTTATCGGTAGCGATTTTTTATTTCTTGTTAATATAATTAAGGAGAGGGTCTTGTATTTAGTCAGAGCAATTTTTAGATTGTGTTACGTAAAAATTGGGTGCATGGAGCTACTCTGTGCTTGACACGGTGTGAGGCACTCGTTAAAATGCCCTTATGGAAACACGCGCGCGTTATTGGAGAACCGCTTTGTTGGCTATCTCCGCTACTATTTGTATGCCCCTTTATGCCCAGCAGGGGGTAGAGGATGATGACTTTATGAAGGCCATGATTCAGGACAAGCAGAAGGCTGACCAGGAAGCCGCTGCCGAACAGGCATTCAAGGGGGGGGAAGTTGTGGATGATACACAAGCCAAACAGCCTCAAGCCTATTTGACCCGCCCCGGTGCGGATGTGGATGCCGCCTCCATAGATGAGTTTAACAGCAGCTTGCGCGGTAACACCGGTATTTTCTCTGATGAGGTGAGCTACAACGGTCAACGCGTGGCCGATGTGGATATTCGTTACATCTCCGGCAAGGGCGTGCTGCCCGAAAGCCGCCTGATGGATGCCATACAGACCCGCCCCGGCACCAAGTACTCTGACGAGACGGTGAATGATGACCTCTCTCGCCTCATTGAGCGTGGCTTGGTGGACGGCGATGCCCGCGTTGCCGTAGAGCCGACGGGGAGCGGTTTGCGCGTTGTGTTTGAGGTTCGCCCCGCCGGGGTGATGGCCGGTGTGGGTTTTACCGGTAATACCCGTTTTACGGATGATGAGCTGCGTGAGGAGCTGATTGATATCTCCGGCCAAACGGCAGGGGCACTCAATATACGCTCCGGCATGGCATTTAATGACCGCAGCCTGGCATCCGCCCGCGCCAAGATATTGGAGATGTATAGCGATGCCGGCTACCCGGATGCCACCGTAACATGGCGTTATGCCAACACGGCCCGTGCCGGGTACCGTGACGTTTACTTTGATATTAAGGAGGGCCGCCAAGTTACCATGGACCACATCCATTTTGAAGGTAACAAATACTTTGATGACGTGCGCCTGCGCCAAGTGATGCAAACCAAGGAGCGTGGCCTCTTTACCTGGTTCACCAAATCCGGCCGTGTAGACCGCGAGAAAGTGCAGGACGACCTGCAAGAGGTAGTGCGCCTGTACCGCAACTATGGTTATCTGCGCGCCCAAATCACCAAGGTGGAGTACTTTGACAACGGCAAAAAGACCGGCCCGCAGCGCCTTACCATGCGTGTGCATGTTAACGAGGGCCCGCGCTACAGAGTTCGCAATGTTTCCTTTAAGGGTATTTCCGTTTACACCCCGCAAGAGCTGCACCCCGGCTTGAGCATGTTGGATGGCGATATCTACTCCCTTCAAAAAGTATCCGACGACACCCGCATGATCCGCGACTACTACGGAGCCAAGGGCTATGCGGATGCCGATGTGCGCCCCGATATCAATGAGGTGGGGGTGGATGCCAACGGTGTACGCCTGGTTGACATTTGCTATGAGGTGGCAGAGGGTAGCCGCTACAATGTGGGCCGCATTAACATTGCCGGCAACACCAAGACCAAGCAGCACGTCATCCTGCGTGAGTTGCCCATTAAGCCCGGGCGCCCCCTTAACTCCGTAGACCTTGAAACCGCCAAAAAACGCCTGGAAAACCTCGGCTATTTCGAGAAGGGGAGTGTGCAGGTGTCTCAGTCTGCCTCCGGTACCGCCGGGTACAGAGACATCAACGTCAACGTGCGTGAGCAGGGTACGGGTAATTTGCAGTTCGGCTTTGCCTTCTCCTCTATCGAGAGCTTGTATGCCTATGCATCCGTCACACAGCGCAACTTTGATATCATGGGCTTCACCAACGGCACCTTCGTGGGTGGTGGTCAGCGCCTCACCATCTCCGGCAGATTGGGTACCGATACGCAGAGTGCCGTTATCAGCTTCTTGGAGCCCTGGTTCCTTAACCAGAAATTGGCATTGGGTGTAGACCTGTACTACTCCGACAATCGCTACCTGAGCGACTACTATACGCAGCAGAATTACGGCTTCTCCGTCTTCTTCCGCAAGGCTATTAATGATAAGCACAACCTGAAGCTTACCTACACGCTGGAGCAGTATTCTCTGGACCCGGAGGGCAATGCCCCCGCCTTCTTCCGTGAGAACAGTGGTGATTTCACCCGCAGCAATATCCGTTTGGCATACGAGTATGATACCCGAGACGCCATGATTACCCCGCGCAAGGGTGGGCATTTTGAGGCCTTCGGCTCATGGTCCGGCCCCGGCAGCACGGTGGAGACCTACAGCGTGGGTATTGCCGGTTCTTACTACTACAACTCTGTGTGGGACTCCATTTGGAGCATCAACTTCGGGGTAGAAACGGTTGATACCACCGGTGGCGATGAGCAGGTGCCCTTGTTCGAGCGTTGCTTCCTGGGTGGCCCCAACAACCTGCGTGGTTTCCGTTATCATGATGTAGGTTTGGTGGACCCCGCCATTGCCGGCGATGAGTCCATGGGTGGTAACACCTCTGCCTTTGCTCAGTTTGAGCTTTCTCTGCCCTTGGTGGATTCCCTGCGCTTTGCCACGTTTGTGGATGTAGGTTTTGTCAACGGCGATAGCTTCGACTTTGATACCGGTCACATCTCCGCAGACTACGGTATCGGCCTGCGCCTTAACCTGCCCATGGGCCCCATTGCCGTAGACTACGCCATCCCCTTCAAGACGGGGAACGCTGTAGACCGCAGCGGGCAGTTCCAATTCTATATCGACTACAAGTATTAATCTTGCTCATTGCAGAGCAAAATCAAGAGCCCCGCAGCGGTCATTCTCCGTTGCGGGGCTCTTTGTGATATCGGCAAATCTTACTCTCGGAACAAAGTGTCCAGCAGCTCCAACATCAGTTCTCGGTAAACGGAATGGTTTTTATCGCTGATATTGTGCTTCTCTTGCAGGTCTGCGTTTAAGTCGTAAAGGTGTATCTTTTGGGGAGCTTGGCTATAAGCTTTGTATTGTCCCTTGCGCACGGCTTGGGTGCGGCCGTTGTCGGATTCTATGATATAGGGTGCACCGACTTTATCTTGCCCCAACAAGGCGGGCAGCAGGTTGCGACTGTCCGGCAGGGCGGTGGCCGGTATTTCTGCCCCCACCAACTCGGTAATGGTGCGGGCAAGGTCTACTTGGCTCATCAGGGCAGGGCTCTCTGTGCCCTTGGGGGTATGGCCGGGCCAGCTCACGATGAAGGGTACGCGGGTGCTGCCCTCCATAATACCGTATTTGCCGCCGCTGAGCTTGCCGTCCCTCCATTTGCCGGCGCTCATGGGGGCAACGGGGTTGTGTCCTTTGCAGTCGCGTATGGAGCCGTCAAAGTAACCATCATTGATAACGGGGCCGTTGTCGCTGGAGAATATGAACAGGCAGTCTTGGTAGCCGTTCTCATTCAGCGCGGCGCGCACGCGTCCCAAGCAATCATCCATCTGCACGGTCACATCACCGCGTATGCCCATTTGGCTTTTGCCCTTGAAACGGTAGTGTGGGTCGCGCGGTACGTGGATGTCGTTGGTGGCAAAATAGAGGAAAATGGGTTTATCCATCTGTGCGCTTTCGCGTATGAACTTGATGGCTTCTTCCGTAATGCGGTCGGCCATGTCTTGGTCTTTCCACAGGGCTGATTTGCCGCCTCTCATGTAACCGATGCGGGGTATGCCGTCAATAATGGCGCAGTTGTGTTGCGGCCCGTTGCTGCGTGCCCAAGGCTTGAGCAACTGCGGGTGGGTGCTGCCCAGTGGCTCACCGGGGAATGGTTTATCGTAACTCACCTCAATGGGGTCATTGGGGTCAAGGTTAACCACTTTGCCGTTTTCAATGTAGACGCAGGGCACGCGATCCCCCGTGGCGGCCAGAATGAAAGAATGGTCAAACCCCACCTCATTGGGGCCGGGGGAGATGTGGTTGTTCCAGTCGGTGGGTTGTGTGCCGCGGCCAAGCCCCAAGTGCCACTTGCCGATAACAGCGGTGCGGTAGCCGGCCTGTTGCATCAGCGAGGGGAGTGAGGCTTGCTCCTCCTTGGTGGGTAAAATCATCTTGGCATCCCCCGGCAATATCTGCATGCCCTTTTTGCGCCAAGCGTACTCACCCATCAGCATAGAATAGCGAGATGGGGTACACACGGAGTGGGTACTGTGCGCATCGGTAAATTTAACGCCCTCGGCTGCCAGTTTGTCCAAGTTGGGGCAGGGTACCTTATCGCACCCGTAGGTAGAGGTATCATTGTACCCCAAGTCATCCGTATAAAATATAACAACGGCACGCGGTTTCTCCGCCGCCACCAACGGCAGCGCCAACATAACAGTAGCTAACAAATTTTTTAAAAACATGGCTGCGTCATTCTCACTTACACTATTCTACCATGTTATTCGCCGTTGTCACGTTTTATGTCGGATAAAGGATAATTTATGCATATCGTAGGGCAAAACTTAAATCCTGCTTCATATAACAGAAAAGCCCTGCTCTTGGTAGGAAAGCAGGGCTTTTTGAATCGCTTTAGCTTTTCTTTAACGGAAGTGATTCCGCTTAAATTTTATCCGCCCCCCCATTAGTAATTTTCTCACAATCAGGGAATTTATGAAGGTGGGGCTATTTATTGCTCTGATTAAGACTGCTATTTTAATTGATGACGACTATTATCGCCGCAAAATTGTTAGTTCCACTGGTTACGAGGATCCGGCTACTGCCATGGATTCCCTGATTGATAATCCCCGCAACCCGAATCGCCCCGCACTACCGGAGCATGAACTACCGCACCTGTCGCAACCGGAAGTTTGCGTACAAGATTTCCAAGTTGCTGTTAATAGAAATGCCCCCAGTAGCAGCTGGAGGCATCTCAGGAGAAAAATATCAAAGAACTCGCTTCTTGATGCCCTCATTATACAGAGCAAAAGGCTTTTGTCAATGATTTCCTGAAAAAATGGAATGAAAAAGGGGAATTTTTACTGAGAGAGGAAACGTCCGGCAAGCTGCTACTTGCCGGACGGAGTTTCCAATACTTATCGGATGAAGTTCATCACAAACAGTATTACCTGTAAAATAAGCATTATCAACTCTATCATGATGCGAGTGTTCATGATATTTGCTCTCCTCCAGTCAGGTTAGCGTCCTCAATTCCGTAGTGAACAGCCAGTTTGAACACGCTGTGCTGACCACCTGTGACGCGCTGCTCAAGCAGGACGGACGAATCTACATCGGTACGCGCTCGCTGCCGTTTACGGAGCGGCTCAAGACGTTCAAGACATACAACAGCCACGGACGCGATATTCAGTTCCTCGATAAGGAAAACTTCGGGGCAACCTACCGCAGCGGAGTCTGGATGATGCAGCACTTCCATACCCACGATAGCCTCCGTAACCTCCTGCCGGAATATTTCGAGAACGTGGAAATCAAGGGGCGAGAAAGCGAGGTCCAGCTATACGCCATCGCCAGCCATCCCCGGAAGCTACCGCGAGGCAAGGTGGAAGAAGCCATCAATGTGGAGTTCAACATGGAATACCCCGGTAACTACCATCATAACATGCACGGTGAGCTGGTGGCAGAAATTATGCAAAACATTGAGCAAGAGCGTAGTTTCTTGTAAATTGAATCCGATTTTATTTGCAAAATTTGCAAGAACGTGCTATACTGAACAACAAAACAGACGCCATGGTTACGATTCGCACACTAAAGGTAAGCGCACCATTTTCCTATCTCTGGTTGAAGCACGTTACCGGGGTAAATCTGGCAGTCCATTGTGCGCATTGCTTGCTGGGGGAATATGACCCGCGTATCAAAGCCAACCTGACCGAAGTCGCGAACATCACGCTACCGTATGCTCCCTACCATTACCTGTGCGGAGTCAGCCGCCCCTATGTGTGGAATCGCAACTTCCATCTGGCTTTCCGGGAAAAGGAGGGAAGCCTTTTAACCATTCAGAGGAACGGAATCTACATCGAGATTGAGAACGCCGAGGAGGTAAAGTTCAGCATGGCAGATGCCGACCCGAATCGCCCCGCACTACCAGAGCAAGAACTACCGAACCTGCCGCAACCGGCAGTTTGCGTACAAGATTTCCAAGTTGCTGTAAATAGAAATGCCCCCAGTAGCAGCTGGAGGCATTTCAGGAGAATTGCATAGGAACGTACGTTTCCTGATGAGGTCATTATAGCGGATTGAAAGGATTTGTCAATAGCAGATTTGAAAAAAACGTTTTTTGGAAGACGAAACGCCCGGTGAGCTGCTACTCACCGAGCGGAGCCTTTAATGCTCATCGGATGAAATTCATCACGAACAGTATTACCTGCAAAATAAGCATTATCAGCTCTATCGCTACACGTACGTTCATAGTTGCGATATCTCCTCCAGTCAGGTTCACTTGCTGTTCCGTCCCTTTAAGGACATGTCACATCAGCGGACAGGACCGGTATACTTTCCGCCGAGAGGTGACATGGCCACCCATCAGCCGAAACCGATAGCGGAAGAGCGAGAGAATTCTACCAGATAAACACAAATTGAGCAAGCCCGGAAGAATGTTGTTTTTGACATGCCCCCACAGGCATGTTCAAGTACATTCTCAATCGACTGACGGAACGCTCCACATGGCTGGGCGTCATGGCCCTTGCAACTGCATGCGGAACTATAATTGAAACAATTATTTTTGCTATTTAAGCCGCCAATATTCAGTTGGTTATATGTAATGTGACTGTGAACGCACGAGTCTAAGCGAGCCCTTTTGGCTGAAAAAACGGGGTAAAAACATGAACAAAAATAGCCCCGAAAGTCCGTTTTTTGCGTTGTGAGCTCAGCGTTTTTATAACCCGCTGAAATCAAGGCATAAAAAAGGAGCGGTCGTTACCATATTGTCTTGGTTACGACCGCTCCCATAATAGCCTTTTTGTTGTGTATAGACGGCTTATGAAAAATGGCGCCATTTTCTGAAAATTACCCCGAAATCCGCCTTGACTCATAACGGGCTGCAGGAGATTTTAGAATTCACTCATAGCCAAAGCTTTTTAAATTATATTAACAATAAATATCCACATAAATACTAAAGAATTTTGAAAACTTGACGAGCTTTGTTAATTTGCTCGCAAAGATTGTATCCGAAACAATCCTCTTTATCGAAACGATTCGCAGCATGTAAAGCTGTATCTACCTCCGGCAGAAACAATACTTTATCAATAAGCCGGTATTGTTCTTTTGTAACAATCATACTTTTTTCAGGTTTTGAAGCGATTGAGCCAATGAGACGATGTGTTATCTCTCTACTATATGCCCTTTTTACCATTGTATGAAGAATTGCCGGTAAAATATACAATAATCCTTGGGGTAATAGAAAGGTTAAACAGGCACGTTCATACCAAAGTTCATAATATGGTATAGATTGCCAGTCACCGTATAACTCCAAAAACGATACATCATCGCAATAATCAATAAAATCATCAGGAACAATTTGCTCAGGAAGGGGAGCCCGCGGGAACTCTTTCTCTATGCTTTTTATAAGCAATTCCTTATCAGCCGCCGAAAGCTGAAGATTGCTTTCTGCTGCCATATTATAACAATAGATTTTTTCTGTTTCTGTTGAATCCATTATCGTTCCATTGAATACAAAGCCCCGCTCTTGGTGGGAGAGCAGGGCTTTTTGAGGTGTTTTACCTAAGCTTTAGCGGAAGTTCAGGCTCTGCACGCCCTTGGCAAGGGCATCGAGCACGGTCTTGTGCGCGGCGTCTACCTCTGCGGCGGTGAGGGTCTTCTTGGCGTCGCGGTACAGGAAGGTGTAGGTCATGGCCTTGCGGTCCGCAGCGAGTTTCTCACCGGAGGGGTCGCAGAACACATCCTTGAGGCGGCAGGATACGAGCAACTTCTGCTTGGCGGCATCCACAGCCTTGGTAATGTCTGCATGGCGGGTGGTGGCGGGTACCTCCAGGGAGGCATCGCGGGAGGAGCCGGGGAACTGGGGCAGGTCTGCCGCCTTGAAGGGGGCAGTGGCGACCTGCTGCAGTTTGCGCAGGTCGAGCTCGGCGTAGTAGGTCTCCATGGGCAGGCCGAGGGCACGGCACTTGGCGAGCGCCAAGCGGGCAAAGAAGCCGCATGCTTGGTTGTTGATGGCGATATCTGCCGCCACGGCAGCGTTTTCACGCGGTTTCTTAACCGGGGTGAGGGTGATGTTGGCCTTGGGGACGAGAATATCCAACACGGCACGAATATGCTCGAACCCGGCTGTGGCGGGCTTGGTATCTGCCCAGCTGGCGGGGCCGAGCTTGCCGGCCATGAAGATGCCCAGCACCTCTGTTTCAATATCCTTGCCCTTGCCGCCGCCTGTGTTGCGGAACACGCGGCCGCACTCAAAGAAGCGCAGCACCTCTTGCCCTTGGTTGATGTTGCGGGCGGCCACAGAGATGAGGCCGGGGGCCAGCGAGGGGCGCAGGGTGGAGTGGTCCTCTGAGATGGGGAGGGATACGCGGATGATGTCGCCATCCATCAACGGTTTGATGGGCAGGGAGTTGTTGACATCTGCAATGGTGGGGTCAATGCTCTCTGCCGCAATGAGCTTAAAGGTTTGAGCCTCCCAGAACCCAGCACCGGCTAACTTGCGGCTCAGGGCCATGCGGTAGTCGGCAGCGCGGTCGTGGGCGCTTTCCTCTACATAAATGGAGGTGTTGGTGGCAGGTATGTTGTCTATGCCGTACACGCGCACAATTTCCTCCAGCAGGTCGCAGCTGCGCTTGAGGTCCAGGCGCCAGGGCGGGCAATCCCACGTGCCGCGGCCATCAATGTTTTTGAGCCCCAAGTTTTTGAGAATGCGGATAGCCTCCGTATGGGGGATGGAGCCGTTGGTCATCACATCCAGCTCTTTCCAGTCGAGCTGCACTTGGTCAAGCGCATAGTAAATCTTGGCCTCGCTGCCTTGCTCTACCACGGTGGCGTTGGGGGCGTTGTCCTCCGGCACCAGGCAGGGGGCTTGGCCGCCTACCAGCACGGGCTCTGCCGTGCCACCGCAGCACTCCAGTATCAGCTCTGTGGCGCGGGCGGCGGCTCGCAGCACATTCCACGGCGAGGTGCCGCGCTCGAAACGGTAGGAGGAGTCGGAGCCCAGCCCCAAGCGGCGGCCGGTGAAGCGTATATTGCTGCGGGCAAACCAAGCGCTCTCCAGCACAATGTCGGTGGTGGTCTCTGTCACGCCGCTGTTCAGCCCGCCCATTACGCCGCCCAATGCCAGGGCTGCGCCCGATGCGTCGGATATAACCACGTCGTCCGTATTAAGGGTGTAGGTTTCATCCATCAGGCTTACAAACTGCTCGCCCTCTGCGGCGCGGCGAATATTGAGGCCGCCGGTAAGCTTGGCAGCATCGAAAGCGTGCAGGGGGTGCCCCAACTCAAAGAGGCAGTAGTTGGTGATATCTACCACGTTATTGATGGGGCGCAGGCCGATGGATACCAAGCGGTCTGCCAACCATTGCGGGGAGGGGCCAATCTTCACCCCGCTGATGCGGGTGGCGGTGTAGAGCGGGCAAATCTCCGGGGCGGAGAGGGTGATGTAGTCTCCGGCGGGCTTGGTCTCCACAGCGCCCATGGCGGCAGAGGCGGGGTCTGCCTTGAGGGCACGGCCGGTAATGCCTGCCAGCTCGCGGGCCATACCCCAGTGGCTCAGCAAGTCCGGGCGGTTCGGGGTAATCTCCAGCTCAAAAATGGTATCTGTTTCAACAAAGTTGCACACGGGGGTGCCCACCACGTAGTCCTGCGGCAAAATCCACAGGCCGTGCTCTTTGTCGGGCAGCCCCAGCTCGGAGGCAGAGCAGAGCATGCCGCGGCTCTCTATGCCGCGCAGCTTGCCGTCCTTAATCTCCCAACCACCGGGCAGTACGGAGCCCGGCAGCGCGCACGGTACTTTATCGCCCACCTTGTAGTTGGCGGCACCGCAAACAATTTGGCGCAGGGAGCCCTCGCCGGCATCTACCATGCATACATTGAGGTGGTCGCTGCCCTCTACGGGCGTTTTCTCCATAACCTGAGCCACCACCACTTTATCGGTGGTCACGCCGCGCTCCTGTATGCCCTCTACTTCAATACCGGCAAAGGTGAGCATGTCGGCCATCTCTTGCGTGCCGAGCCCCTCCAGGTCTATATAGCTTGAAAGCCAATTGAGTGATACGTTCATTGTTGTGAAAATCTATGGGTTAATTATTGGAACTGGGCAAGGAATCGCACGTCGTTCTCGATAAGCAGGCGGATATCTCGTATACCCCAGCGAATCATGGCCAAACGCTCCAGCCCTATGCCGAAGGCAAAGCCCGTGCAACCGCTGTACAGGTTCTTGCCTGTCTCTTTGTCAATGTTCTCGAATACGGCGGGGTTCACCATGCCGCACCCGGCAATCTCAATCCAGCGCGGGGCTTGCCCGGCGGCTTGCAGCAGCACGTCAATCTCAAAGCTCGGCTCGGTGAATGGGAAGAAGTGCGGGCGGAATCGCACGGCTGTTTCGCTGCCGAACAGGGCTTTCAGGAAGTACTCCAGCGTGCCCTTCAGGTCGCCTACGCTCACGTTCTTGTCCACATACAAGCCCTCAATTTGGTTGAAGGCGGACAGGTGGGTGGCATCAATGGCGTCTCTGCGGAAGGCACTGCCGGGGCAGATGATGCGCACGGGCGGTGCCTGTTTCTCCATGGTGCGGGCTTGCACGGTGCTGGTTTGCGTGCGCAGCAGTTTGCCGCTGTCAAAGTAGAAGGTGTCTTTCTCGTTACGGGCGGGGTGGTCATCCGGTGTGTTCAGGGCATCAAAGCAGTGCCACTCGTCCTCAATCTCCGGGCCGTCGGAAAGCGTAAAGCCCATGCGGCGCAGTACACGCACGGCTTCATCCCTCACAATGGAGATGGGGTGCAGCCCCCCGGCGGGCAGGGTGGCTCCGGGCATGGTGACATCCACCCCGGCCACAGCTGCGGCATCCAACTCGGCCTGCAAGGCGGCCTTGCGGTCCTCCATAGCGGCGGTGATGATGGCACGGGCCTCATTAAGCATGGCACCCACGGCAGGTTTGTCCTCCTTGGGTACATCGCGCATCCCCTGTTGCACTTGGGTTAAGCTTCCCTTTTTGCCTAAGATACCCACGCGGGCATCCTCCAGCCCCTTCATGTCTGCAATTGCAGCAATTTGGGCCAAAGCGGCACTCTGTACACTTGCTATCCGGTCTTTCATAACTGTATGCGCCTCACTATACGCGCATACACGCGAAAGTCAAGCTCATTCCATGGCATGATGCCGCCTGCGTGGTAATACACCCTCAAAGCATCATCTAGGCATCAACAATGGCGTCACAATGGCGTCACAATGGCGTCACAATGGCGTCAACAATGGCTTCACAATGGCTTCACAATGGCTTCACAATGGCTTCACAATGGCTTCACAATGGCTTCACAATGGCTTCACAAATGGCGTCAAATCGGCGTCAAAATCGGCGTCAAAGCGTCATCAAAGCGTCATCAAAGCGTCATCAAAGCGTCATCAAAGCATCACCAAAGTGTCATCAAAGCGTCACCAAAGTGTCATCAAAGCGTCACCAAAGTGTCATCAAAGCGTCACCAAAGCGTCACCAAAGCGTCACCAAAGCGTCACCAAAGCGTCACCAAAGCGTCACCAAAGCGTCACCAAAGCGGCTTCAAATCAGCCTCAAAGCGTCATAAATGCGCTTTCACCGTATCAACGTAATTACATGGAGATTCATATTTTACTAGATTCTGCTATTGTCCATACTCCACGTGATTTTGCTCCTACCCGTTCTATTATTCCCGAATTTACGTATAGCTTGATAATGCGTTGCACGGTACTACGACTGATATTTAATTGCTCAGCAATTGCTTTTTGGGTAATGGCAGGGGCAGTTTTTATAAGTTTCAGCACTTTTAACTCTGTATCAGTATAGCCGCGAGAAGACTGATTCTGAGTGTTTACTTTTGATTTTGAGGAATCCGGATAGAATGTAACAGTTAAATCTTCTCCCAAAAGGGAGAATTCGGGAAGCGGATATTTGTTTTCACTACAATATTTGTTAACATTGTCAATGCCACGCCCCCATGATTCGATGTAACCTGCGCGGAAGAAAGTTTCGGCGATGAGGGGATTATATGGCTTTGATTGATGATGAGTTGTAAGACTCTCTTGGGTCCACCCCATGGGGAGTATGCAGCAGTTGCTGATTCTCAAACAATCATCATCTACGCGAATTTGAATGGGGGTGCAACCTGCCCAATTATTGTGAACTAAAGCGTTGAATACAATCTCTCTGACAGCTTCGCGCGGGTAGGGATATCGTTCTACTCGGGTATCTTTGTGGTAGGAAACCGTTGCTTTTAAGTATTTGAGATACAATAAATCAATGACGCGATCTGCTATCACGAAAAGCGAGCCATGAATCTCGTCATGATATAAAAGGTTGGCCTTCTTATCAAGTCTGCCGATTTTAACATAGCTACCGATTTGGATTTTCTCCGGTTCTCTGTAAAAGAGCATGACAGCGGCGCGGGTTAAGAGCCCGTTTTGAATGAGATGAAGTCTATCGAGTAACTCTATGTTATCGCTAGCAAGTTGCTCGGGGCTCAAACGCTGGCTGCGTTTTGCTTCGCGCTTGAAGATGGAAAAACTCTCATGATCTAAATCTTCTACATGTATGCTCGGCGCCAAAGCAGCATCCCAATGAGTTCCGTTTTTCCTTAATAAAAAATCATTTAGGGTTGCTCCTTTCAGAATTTGTTTGGTGCTGCCACAGCGGTAATGATATTCACCCTTATAGCTTACGGGGATAGAACTGGGGGCAATGTTGATTTCCAGATAATACACTCCATGCTGAGATAATAGGTTGACGTCTACCATAATACCGAGAGCTGCAATAACCTTGTTAGGGATATCTTCCATCAACTTGCGGTAATCTTTTGCTCCGGTGACGTTGCCGTTGTCATCCAGCCCGATATAAATGCGCCCGCCCTGTGCATTTGCAAAACCGCAAATCCACTTCAAGTATTCATCTCGCCATGATTGTTTCCACTCGATATTCTGATCTTCCGGCATATATATATGATTCCCTATGGGGTAAGATTATCAGTTTAAACGAGAAATGACAAGTCAATTTTACTCGTTTGCAGGGGCAGGTTTATGAAAAACAAGGCGCACGGGTTGCCCGCATGCGCCTTGTGTGAAAAGGTGGGGTAAAAGTGTCTTAGCCCTGAATAGCCTCAAAGGCCTGAGCCAGGTCGGCAATGATATCCTCTGCCGCCTCAATGCCTACGGAGTAGCGGATGAGGTCCGGCTTGACACCGGCTTCAATCAGCTGCTCGTCGGAGAGCTGGCGGTGGGTGTGGCTGGCGGGGTGCAGCACGCAGGTGCGGGCATCTGCCACGTGGGTGACAATGGCGGTGAGCTTGAGGCTGTCCATAAACTTAATCGCACGCTCTCGCCCGCCTTTGATACCAAAGGTGACCACGCCACAGGTGCGGCCGCCATCGAACTGGCGTTGTGCCAGCTCGTAGTATTGGTTGCTCGGCAGCCCGGCGTAGTTAATCCATGCTACATCCTCCTGCTTCTCCAGGTATTCTGCTACTTTTTGGGCGTTTTCGCAGTGGCGGGGCACACGCAGGTGCAGGGTCTCCAGCCCCAGGTTGAGCAAAAATGCATTCATGGGGGAGGGTATGGAGCCCAGGTCTCTCATGAGTTGTACGGTGCATTTGGTGATGTAAGCCCCCTTGCCGAAGGCCTCTGTGTACACCAGGCCGTGGTACGAGTCATCCGGCTGTGTGAGCCCCGGGAACTTGTCTGCATGGGCCGCCCAGTCAAAGTTGCCGCTGTCTACCACCACGCCGCCCACTTGCGTGGCATGGCCATCCATGTACTTGGTGGTGGAGTGCATCACAATGTCTGCCCCGTGTTCAAACGGGCGGCAGTTCATGGGGGTGGCAAAGGTGTTATCCACAATCAGCGGTACACCGTTCTTGTGGGCAATGTCGGCCATCTTGCGGATGTCCAGCACCTGCAGAGACGGGTTGGATATGGTCTCTGAGAAAACGCATTTGGTGTTGGGGCGGAATGCCTTTTGAATCTCCTCCTCCGGGGCATCCTGGTCCACAAAGGTTACCTCGATGCCCAGTTTCTTGAAGGTAACGGCAAACAGGTTAAAGGTGCCGCCGTATATGGCAGAGGTGGAGATGAAGTGATCCCCCGCCTCGCAAATGTTGAAAATGGAGTAGAAGGAGGCCGCTTGCCCTGAGGAGGTAAGGATGGCTGCCACGCCGCCCTCCAGCTCGGCTATCTTTTTAGCCACGCACTCATTGGTGGGGTTTTGCAGGCGGGTATAAAAGAACCCGGCTTCCTCTAAATCGAACAGGCGTGCCATCTGGTCGCTTGTCTCGTACTTAAAGGTGGTAGACTGATAGATTGGCAGCACGCGGGCCTCGCCCTTTTTCGGCTGCCATCCGCTTTGTACGCAAATGGTGTCTCTGTTCATAACGCCCGCAAAAGTAACACATTTGCACTGCCTCTGCAACATTATACTTTGGCAGCGCGCTTGTTTTTTTATGCAAAAAACTCTGTGTGGTTATGTGTCGAGCCTTTTTGGAAAACGCTTTTCTTTTACTTGACTTATTTTACAATAATTGGTAGACTCGCGCATCCATAGCTTTGTTTGATATGACAGTGATACCCCCCCCCATGTTGTAGGAATTACGGTGTAGATTTATTGAGAATCGTATCGATGCTCATGATATGTGTGATACACATGAACTCGTTTACATTTGCTCATACTAAGGTTGTACCGGGTAAGGAATATGTGTATTATTTGGGCATATGGACAGAATCTGTGGGGATTATAGGGGTGAACTTATATGCGCTCATTACTGGGTATGTATGTGTTTTGAGTAAATGGCGGTATACCCGCTATTTCCGTTTATGGGTATTAGTTTCATTTTACACTGTGGCTTTGGCGGGTGTCGGTTATGTGTTGACCTATGCCGGTATAACAGATGCTCCTGTATATCTATTATACTATTGCAAGATGCTTTTATTTGGTAGCACATATTGGTATTTTGTTGCATATACAGGTTTATTCTTTATCACACCTTGTTTAAATTCGGCGTTAAAAGCATTGCCAAAAGAACGGTATTTTTTAATGCTTATGGTTTTGATTTTGTTATTGCCTGTAGTGAATCGAGGGGCTTGCGGGGCTTTATTTTCTATGGGTTATAACATGATTTGGCTAACCGTCATGTATGTGGTGGGAGCGTATATTAAGCTTTATCCGCCTGTTCGTTACCGTTCATCTACCTTGTTAGTGTGTGCATTGTTGTGCTCATTTGTTCCGTTGGGACTGACGTCAGTGGGGATTAGTGGGGAGCTTTTTTCATATAGCATGCTTAATAATGTGCTTTATTCCATTGTTTTATTTATTGTGTTTACCAGGCTTAATGTGGCATCGCCCAAGCTTCGGCGCATGATAACATTGCTTGCACCAGCTGCTTTTTCTGTGTATTTGATACAGTGTCACCCATGGGTGTGGAATGTGTTTGTTTCAAAAATATCAATATGTTTTCAGTCTTTGGATTGCCCTTGGTGGTTTTCGTTGGTGTTTGGTATGCTTTTGTATTTTGCTGCAACAGTTATTGATTTCGGAAGAATTGCTTTGTTTCGCATTTGTCGCGTCAATATTGTAGCCGACTATATTGCCGCTCGTATTGAAACTGCGGTGAAAGCAGTGTTGCCGAAATTAAAGAGACTGCTGGAGTAAAGCTATAACCCGGTACCGGGTAGATATCTCAACTTATTCTTGACATTTTCTTACCTTGCCTGTATACTCCCCGCCCGTATGGAGAACCAGCCCACCAATTACGATCTCTCGACGCTTGACACGGAGGCCATGCGCAGCCGTCTTTCCGAGCTCGGGAGCTATCTTTGACCTCTCAGCACTTGAATCCAGAGTAGCTGAGCTCGATGAACGCATGAGTGCCCCGGATTTCTGGGATAACCCCACCGCTGCCCGCGCCCTTATGGCAGAGGTGAACCCCCTCAAGCGCCGTTTGGAGCAGTTCCGTGCTCTTGAAAGCGGTTTGGAGGACGTGGAGGTTGCCCTCGAAATGGCTAAGGAAGACCCCGACATGGGGGGCGAGGCCGCCGCAGAGGCCGCCGCTTGGGAGAAACGCCTGGAGGAGTTTGAGCTTATCACCCTGCTCAACGGCCCGCACGATAGCTCGGGTTGCTATGTAACCATTCACGCCGGTGCCGGTGGTACGGAGGCTTGCGACTGGGCATCCATGCTGCTGCGTATGTACCTGCGCTATTGTGAGCGCCACGGCTTTAATACAGAGGTCATGGAAAGCACCGATGGTGATGAGGCCGGTATTCGCTCCGTAACCTTCAAGGTGGATGGTGAGTATGCCTACGGCTACCTCAAGAATGAGCGTGGTATTCACCGCTTGGTGCGTATGAGCCCCTTCGACTCCGCCGGTAAGCGCCACACCTCGTTCTGCTCTCTGGATGCCACGCCCGATATCTCTGACGATGTGGAAATTGAGGTGAAGGAGTCCGATGTGAAGATGGACACCTACCGCTCCGGCGGTAAAGGCGGCCAGAACGTGAACAAGGTGGAAACCGCCGTGCGCCTTACGCACCTTCCCACAGGCATTATCGTAGCCTGCCAAACCCAGCGCTCTCAGCTCCGCAACCGTGAGGAGGCCATGCGCATGCTCAAGGCCCGCCTCATTCAGTTGGAGGAAGACCGCAAGCGTGCCGAGGCAGACCGCCAGTACTCCGAAAAAGGTGACATTGCCTGGGGTAACCAAATTCGCTCTTACGTGTTCCAGCCCTACCAAATGGTGAAAGACCTGCGCACCGGCGTAGAGTCCGGTAACATTCAGGATGTGATGGACGGCAACATCGACGCCTACATAGAGGGCATGCTCCGCCACAATATGTAAAGTTGAAAGTAAAAAAGGAGAAAGTTGTAAGGTTTCGCCCGGTACGGCTGCTCTTGCAGCTTTCTCTTTTTTAACTTACAACCTTTTTTTAACGTGTTATGCTGCAAATCGACGTTCTCACCCTCTTCCCGGAGCTCATCTCCACCCCGCTCTCGCAGAGCATCATGGGGCGTGCCGCAGATAAAGGCATTATAGAGGTGCGCGCCCACCAGCTGCGTGATTGGGCTACGGATAAACACCGCCGCACGGACGACTACCTGTGTGGCGGCGGGCAGGGCATGCTCATGAAGTGCGAGCCCCTCTTTGCCGCCATAGAGGAGCTGCGCCGGGAGAACACGCGTGTTATCCTCATGACCCCGCAGGGGCGTGTCTTTGCCCAACCCGTGGCAGAGGAGCTGGCCGCCCCCTGTGTGCAAGGGGAGGATGCCCACTACATCTTTGTTTGCGGCCATTATGAGGGGGTGGACCAACGTGTGATTGACACCTTGGTAGATATGGAGCTCTCCATCGGCGACTACATTCTTACCAACGGCGCCATTGCCGCCGTGGTGGTGATAGATGCCGTTGCCCGCCTGCTGCCCGGTGCCCTGGGGGATGCCCGCAGCAGCGAGGAAGAGTCCTTTGCCAACGGCCTGTTGGAGGCCCCCGCCTACACCAAACCCAACGTGTTCCGCGGTATGCCCGTGCCGGAGGTCTTCCTCTCCGGCAACCATAAAGCCATTGCAGAGTGGAAACTCGAGCACGCGCTGCAGCGCACCCGCACCAACCGCCCCGACCTCTACGAGGCGTGGGCGGCTGCTCACCCCGAGCACTTTGCCCCCAAAAAGAAGAAAAAGAAACCCACCCCGCTCACTCATTACAAAAACCGTAAACCTGCGGAGGAGTAAAAGTCAATTGGGGGGCGGCAGGCTCCGGGGCAAACGCATTGGGAGTATGACACTTTCTTCAGATTGACAATTTACTATTTACAATTTACAAAGTTATTGAATTTACAGGCTCTTATATAAATATTCAGATGAAAGCCAAATATAAGGCCTTATCTTTTCCCGGCTACATAGCGAGAGAAACATGTTTTTGCGCAATGCTGAGATCATAAAACATCGTGCTGCACTCAGGCCGATGTTTTATTCTAAAATTGTAAATGGTAAATAGTACATTGTAAATAATGGATTTACCGGGTTCATTGTCTAATGCGTTTGCCCTGCGGCAGGCTCTTGCCGATTTGGTGCGAGTACACAAAATAGGATTGCAAGAGGGGGTATGTGGTGGTAGACTTGCCTTAGCAAAATACAAGGAGATATAGCTATGGCAGAACGCATACCTGTAAGAAACCCGAATGAGATCAGCAAGCTGCGCAAAGCCGGTGAGGTTTCGGCTCGCATTTTGATGGATTTGATGCCCATCATACGCCCGGGTATCACCACCAAAGAGATTGATGACTACGCGGCAGAGCTTTTTAAGAGAGAGAAGTGCGGCAATGCGTTCTTGGGCTATTATGGGTACCCCGGGCAGTTGTGTATCTCCGTCAATGAGGAAATTGTGCACGGCATTGGCGGCCCGCGCGTGTTGCAGGATGGCGATATTGTTTCTCTGGATTGCGGTGCCATTGTAGACGGCTGGTATGGCGATAATGCCATGACCGTGCCTGTGGGCAATGTAAAAGAAGATGCCAAACGCCTGCTGGCTGTTACGGAGGAAGCCTTGTTCCGTGCCATTGCAGAGGCGCGTCAGGGTAATTCCTTGGCAGAGGTATGCGGGGCTGTGGAGGATTTTGTAAAACCGTTCGGCTTTGGTATTGTGAGAGATTACGTGGGGCATGGTGTGGGCCGCAAACTGCATGAGGAACCGCAAATCCCCAATTACCGCCCCAAATATGCTATGCCCCGCCTCAAACGCGGTATGATTTTGGCTATCGAGCCCATGATCACCATGGGTAGTTTCCGCGTTAAAGTGTTAGAGGATGACTGGACCGCCGTAACGGCAGATGGCTCTTGGTCTGCCCACTTTGAGCACACCGTGGCCGTAGGCTCGCGCGGTGGGGAAATTCTTACCGAGCGCCCGCGTATAGCCCTGCCCGAGCAGCTGGGGATTACGCTCGGCTGAAATATCGTAGCGGGCGGACCTCTGGCCGCCGCCCCCCACTGTACACAGCCGGCAATGGATGCAGAAAGCCGCACGCGTTTCTCAACGGGTGCGGCTTATAGGTGTAAGTATCAAGTGAGAGAAAAAACTTGCGTTATGGTGCCTGTGTAGCCGGTGCCGTGGTTGTTGCGGCCGGCGGGGTGGGTATGGCTTTGCGTATCAAGCGGGCGCATTCTGCGTGCCCGTGTGCCTCTGCCCGCAGCAGGGGTGTCTGTTTGTGGACATCTTGCGCGGTGGGGTTTGCCCCGGCCTCCAGCAGCAATTTCACCACCCTATTGTGCCCGTGTGCCGCTGCCTCGTGCAGCGGGGTCTCTCGGTATTTATTGGCCGCATTGGGGTTTGCCTTAGCTGTAAGCAGCATAGAGACCACGGTATCATGCCCGTTGGCCGCTGCCCATGCAAGCGGTGTGGCCCCGTAAATCTCTGTAGCATCTACGGTTGCCCCGGCGTTGATAAGGTGAGCTACACACTTGCTGTGCCCATTGGTGGCGGCATTATGCAGCGGCGTGTTGCCGTAAGAGTCCTGCTCGTTAAGGCGGGCTTTTGCTGCTAACAGCAGCTGTAAAATCTCTTCATCCCCATTAATGGCAGCCTCATGCAGGGCTGTAGAGCCTATCTTGTTACTGCGGTTCACATCTGCCCCGGCGGTCAACAGAGCCTTTGTGTATTCCGTGCGCCCGAACTCCGCTGCAATGATGAGCGCCGTGTTGCCCTCATCATCCGTTTTGTTAATGTTAACCCCACTCTCGATGTAGTGCCGCAGCACGGCAACATCGCCTATAATCGCTGCCGTAATCGCATCTGTCACCGCCCCGGCGGCTACCATAGCCTTTACGCACTCCGTGTTGCGCTTGCGGGCCACCCACAACAGCGGGGATTTTCCGTCATCATCCTTCCACCGTACATCTGAGCCCGCTGCCACCAGTGCCAACACACATTCCGTATGCCCCATTTTGGCCGCCACAAAAAGCGCGGTTTCCCCATCCCGATTCACGGCGTGTACATTTGCCCCATGGCCAATGAGCACCTGCAAACAAGCCTCATGCCCCTCTTGCGCGGCGGCATGCAGGGCGGTGCCTCGCGTGCGGTAGTCCCTCGCATTGACATCTGCCCCGGCATCCAACAAGGTTTGCATGGTAATGGCATCCCCGCTGTAGGCTGTGGCCACCAGGGTCGAGTTAAATTGACGGCGGGAGATGCCGGCTTGCTCCAATGCGCTGATGGCTGCGGCATCCGGCCCCTGCGCCTCTTCTGTCTCCGGCTCTGCGGGGGCTGCAGGCGGTGTGCTTGCCGCTTGTTGTGCACAAAGCGACATGCTGCTGAGTAATACGGCGGCTGCTTTCAGGTGTGAGAATCTCATGCGGTATCTCCTTCCGTTATTGTTTGTTCAACGGCAAAACGTCTATCTGCCGATACTCTATCAGTATAGAACAAATGCCGCACGAGTCAAGAAAATTCGAGCACCGCCCCTTGATATTTCTTTTGACTGCCTCTCGGGGGCTTGAGAACTCCGCCATCGGTGGAGAAAATTTTATCGCTTGGGGTACTATATAAAAGAAATGGAAAAGTTGTTCAGACTATGCTTTGACAATAGACCCATTTTTATGATATATATTCCCTAACCGAGCTTTCTTTCGAATGAAAACTCGGCCTCTATGGACTATGTTATTGTGGTGTAGTGTGTTCTGAAGTTGACCTCAACGGGGCATTATTGTATAGATTTCAGCCGCTCTTTTACTTGCTCAATCGATTGAGAGATTTTTCATAATAAGTGTTGCTTTTCTTATGAAACTATCATATAATGCCCTCAGATTCAAGACAAAATTTGAGATGCAAACCGTTTCCCTGTTTTGAACACATCGGTCTCAAAAGCATTTAATCCTATACCCCCGCTAGTCGGGGGGTAATTTTTTTGGGGAGTTCAAGCTTGACGCCGGGCGGGTAGGGGAGTAGGATAGTGAGTGCAGGGATAGTAAGGAGTAGGAGTTATGAATGCAGGTGCAGGTATGGGAGAGTCGCGCAAGAGGGGGTGGGTGGCGTTGTTGTTGTTGCTGTTGGGCTTTGTGGGGTTGAATGGCATGCAGCGTTTTTACTTGGGGCGGGTGTGGACGGGTATGCTGCAGCTGGTAACCCTGGGTGGTTTGGGGCTTTGGCAGTTGGCGGATGCCGTGCTGCTGGCCTTGGAGACGATGCACGACGGCGATGGAAAAAGGGTGAATATGTTTGATGTTTAATCTCTTTGTCAAAAAGGTTGTTTTTTCTTGTATCTGCGTGTCATTATTATTTTGTAGACGGACAGAGCGGGGGGAGAGGTCGTTCTTTTTTCTTGTAAGAGGCAAACAAACCTGCTAGTATACAACTATGGTACGCAGCATAATATCCGTTCTATTATTGTTGGCCGCTCCGTTTGCGGATGCCGCCCCCAAGAGCAAGGCCCCCCGAACCCTGCCCGGTGGGTGGGTTTATGAATGGGGAGATGAGTTTAACGGCAATAAACTTAACACCAAGAAATGGGCATATGAGCTGGGGGTGGTGCGCAACCCCGGGGCCTCTCAAGCCTATACTAAAGATTGCGTGAAAGTAAAAAACGGTAAGCTTATTCTAAGCTCAAAGGCAGAGAAAACGCCTAACCACACCTACAAAGCAGGAGGCACGCGGTGGATGGAGAAGATAGAGCACCAGCCCTTTGCCAGTGGCTCTGTAACCACGCGAGATGTCAAGCATTTTGAAGCCCCCGGCCGCCTGGAGTTCCGCGCCAAGGTGCCCAAGGGTAAAGGTGTGTGGCCTGCCATTTGGACCATGCACGTCAACAACTACGGCTGGCCTGCCAATGGAGAGATTGATATCTTGGAGCACATCTCCCAAGAGCCCAACACCTGCTACTCCATCTTCCGTTGGGGTAAAAACGGTGGTAAACAGGAGCACAAGGTGATACGCACCACCAACATACCCGACTACAGCAAAAAGTTCCATACCTATGTGCTGGAGTGGGATGAAAATATCATGCGTATTCTTATAGATGACAAGGAGGTTGGCCGTGTGAACATTGCGGATGCCGACTACCCCAATGGCGACAACCCGCTCAAAACACCGTGCTATATCATCTTGAATACTGCTATTGGCGGGCAGGGTACTTGGCCGGAAAAGGCAGACCCAAAAGATTACCCCGTGCAGTTTGAGATTGACTACGTGCGCTATTATACCAAAAAGTAAGCCCCCCTGCCATGGCCGGGCATACCCGCTTTTACCGTGGATGCAGATTTGTCATATTTAAGCGCAACGGAAAAGCGCATGTATGCCCGGGCACGATTTTACCCGGTGGGGGATGAATACCCCGTGCTGATAACGCGCCCACGCAGGTATTTGGTGAGGAAGTCTGATATAGTCGGCCTCATCTGTACATTGGTATGGAACGCCTTTGCCTGCTTTACGTTATATTGCATGGTAACGCAACCGCATATAGAGCGCGCTTGGATAGGCTGGACGGTGGGGATTGTTTTTCTTATTGTGGGGGTGGCCATGGTTGCGCTGTGGGTGTTTTATTTTTTTGTGCCACGCTATACGTTATATGTGTTGACAAATCGACGAGTCATTATTCAGAAACCGTGTTTTTTGAGCCGTACCCCCACCTTGATCTCGTACAAACTGCACCGCAATTTGGTGCGCAGTGTGCGCCATGGTAAAGGCGGCGGCGGTGATATTGTCTTTGATTGGGAGGTAGAGGCAGATAACCCCCACGCGATTACCCCATGCGGTTTTATGGATATTCCGGACCTCTCCCGTGTGGAAAACGCCATAGATGAACGTGTGGCGCAGATGCAACAAGAGGAGGAAAAGTCTTGATTTATGCCTGAATATCAGTAAAATGCTTTTGGAATGGACACCGATACACTGACGCCCGAATTAAGAGCAAGAATTGATGCCGCACTTGAGGACAATGAGCATTTAGTGCTGGTTGCCATGCCGAATTGGTGGTGGGCGTCTCCTGCGGTGCGTTTTTTTCTCATATTTGCTGCCTTTTGGGTGAGTTTCTTAATCATTGGGACGGTGGGAACGTACAGTGCCCCTGATGCCTCCATGCAGGATTACCTGTTTTTGATACCGTTTTGGGTAGTTGGCATAGGGATGATTGTGGGGCTCATAATCTGCCGCTCCCGGGGGCGACGCATGGTGTATCTGATTACTGATAAGCGCGCCATAGTTTTGCGCTCCAAGGTGTTATTTTGGCCGTTGAAGCCGGATATGGTAAAAGCGGTGGAAGAATACCGAAACGGCTACGGCGATATTGTGCTGGGGTATAAATCTTACCAAATTAACAATAAACCGGCGCCGGACGGTTTTGTGGGAGTACCGCAGGTGCGGGAGGTGTTGGCAGCCTTGCAGGCACAAATTAAGGCTACCTGTGCGGTGGCATATCAGCCTGTTAAGTGGCAGACAACGGAGCTGACACCCGAGGAGAAACGGGAAGCTGCCCGCACGTTCGGTATTTTAGGCGTGTTTGCCACTTTATTCGGTTCCTTATTTTTTGCGGTGGGGTTGTATATGTTTATACAGCACCGTCAATTGGTGCAAGAGGGCATGCCGGCAGTGGCAAGAGTGGTGAAAATTGTTGTTGACTATGACTCTGACCA